>JBDHSX010000001.1:0-130489 GCA_039808365.1 Xanthobacteraceae bacterium
CGATGATGTTCGCTGCTCCCATGAAGAATCTGGCCCCATGGTGCTTCCTTCGATTCGGAACTCAAGGGTGCACCATTAAAGCCCCGGATCAAACGTCAATGCCGTTTTCGGGCGGGAGGGATACCGGCCTCCCATTCGGCGATGCCGAGCAATGACCCAAGGTTGATGGTTTGCGCTTTCGAGATGCCGATGAAGCTATTCACGATGTCCCAGAAGGGGTCGAACAGGCCGACAAACGGCCGGCGGCGCCGAAAGTCGCGAGTAGGCTGACACCGAGACGGACGCGCTGCGCCTCAGCGCGCGTGATTTCGCCGAACCGCGATCGCCGGTTCCAGGTCCGCTCCTCAAACATTCAACCGCAGTGATCCGTTTCGTTCAGCGGATGCCGCAGCAAAGGCATGAACCCGACAAGCCATAATGCAAAGGCCAGCGACCAGAGGGTCGCGCTCACGCTGTAATGCGAGGCGAAAACCGCTTGAGCAAAGCCCAGTTCCGGCAAAATTCGCACCAGGCCGGCGCCGGTCATGAGGATGAGCGCGCCATGCGCCTGCCACGGCAGGATCAGCGGCCGGCCGGTATGGCGCAATCCGGCGATGATGAACACGCTGAGGACCGCGAGGCCGAGGCTGCCGACCGACAGAATGTGCAGCCCGGTCGTCGGCGAGAGCGGAGCGCCGAGTCCAGCCAGACCGATCACCGTAAAACCCGCGCCGGCGAACAGGTTGGCGCCGGCCAATGCGAGGACATGGGTGCGAAACACCGCGGTGCCGATGAACCATTCGGCGAGGCGGTCAAAGAACGCGGCGGCCGCCGCCAGCGCCAGATAGGCGGGCACGGTCGAGCCGGGCGCCAGCAGCGCCGCGGCGGCGTAGAGCGCGACCATTCCGGCCGTGAGATTCTGCCGTCCCGGATGCGGACGATAGGGCGTTGTCTCGCCGCTTGGATCGAGCGCGAGATTGATGACCGTCACGTTGATGCGGGCGACGGCGAGCGAAAAGAACACCACGAAGATCATCAACGACGCGTGCAGCAGCCGGCCGGAGATATCCGTGTGATCGGTCAGCCACCCGACGCGAATGCCGAGCTCCATCAGCCAGAACAAGGCCACCCAAACCGCGAAGGACGTATGCCGCGTGCTGCCGCGCTCGATCAGCGCCTTGAGCACATACCAGAACAACAGGCCGAGAAACGCGAGGTCGGTCGCGGCCGCGACGACGATCAGCGCGTCGAATCCGAGAAACCCGATGATCCGGCCCGGCAGCCACAAAAAGAGAAGCATGAGGAGCGCCCACCCCTGTCGCGGGCGCGTATCCGTCCATTCCGGCACGGCCGCGGTGAGGAAGCCGGCCAGCGCGGCGCCATAGGTGCCGAAGATCATTTCGTGGGCGTGCCATTGACTGACCGGCACATCGCGGGCGAGCGGCAGCGAAAACGCGAACAACGTCACCCAGACCAGCGGCAACAGCACGGCATGGCTTGCCGCGATCGGAAAGAACAGGCGAAGCCCTTCGACAAGCCAGGGGCTTGTCGAGACGCGCGCGCGTTGCGGTTTGCACGTCTGCGTCAAGGCGCGCGCTCCCGCGTGCCATCGAACAATTCACGGAATTTCGCGTCGCGCGACCAGTTCTCGACGAAGGCGAACACGTCGCTGTTGCTGCGCTCGCCGGGCTTGCCGTCGAGCGGCCGATCCTCGATGACGCCGCCGGCATCGCCCGAGAGAACGATGATGCGATCGGCGATGCGCACCGCTTCCGACAGATCGTGGGTCACGAACAGCGCGGAGAAGTGGTCACGGGCGGCGGCTTCGATCACCAGGTCCTGAAGCGTGCGCTTGAGGCCGATATCGACCGCCGTGAACGGCTCGTCGAAGAACACGACATCCGGATCGACGGCGAGCGCGCGCGCGACCGCGGCGCGCTGGCGCATGCCGCCGGAGAGTTCCGCCGGATATTTGTCGAGATCGCGACTGTCCAGGCCGACCTCGCCGCCGCGCCGTCCGGCGATCTCGACGCGCAGGCTCTTTTTCATGCCGGAGGCGCGCAGGCCGTAGGCGATGTTGTCGCGCGCCGTCATCCACGGCAGCAGCCGCGGCTCCTGAAAGACGACGGCATGGCGGCGGTAGTCGCGACGCACGCGGCCGCGCAGCGGCTCGATCAGGCCGGCGGCGATTTGCAGCACGGTGGTCTTGCCGCAGCCCGAAGGTCCCACCAGCGCGACGACCTCGCCGGCTTCGAGCGCGAGGTCGATCCTTTCGAACACGGCGCGCCCGAGAAACGAATGACCGACGCCTTCAAGCACGAGCTTCATCGCTTGATGCCCCAGGGCAGGCCGGCCTCGCGCCAGCGTTCGAGTCGATCGCGGATCGGGTGCAGGAACACATATTCGGTGATCAGGGCGAAGGCAACGACGG
The DNA here is from genome assembly GCA_039808365.1 of Xanthobacteraceae bacterium. GTDB lineage: Bacteria > Pseudomonadota > Alphaproteobacteria > Rhizobiales > Xanthobacteraceae > 62-47. The sequence continues at coordinate 2,411 of JBDHSX010000001.1, forward strand.
CCACGATCAGGGCCATCACGCGCGGAATATCGAACAAGGCCCGCGCCGTCGCGAGTTCGCCGCCGATGCCGCCGGTGTTCGACAGAAGCTCGGCCATCACCGTCACTTTCCAGGCCGTGCCCGCCGTCGTGGTCCAGGCCGGAAACAGATAGGAAATCAGATGCGGCATCGTCACCGTGCGAAACCGCAGCCACATCCCGGCGCCGAACGAGCGGGCCATGGCGTCGAGCCCGCGATCGCGCGTCGCGACGCCTTCCAGACCGCCGGCGAAGGAGATCGGCAGCGCCGCGACGACGACGGTCATCACCGCCGACCCGCCGGTCGAGCCGAACCAGATCAGCGCCAGCACGATCCAGGCGATCGGCGGCACGCCGAGGATGACGGTCACGATCGGGCGCATCAGCCGCATGGCGGCAAACGAATATCCGGCGATCGCGCCCGTCGTCGTGCCAACGCCGACCGCGAGACAAAATCCGATCAGCGACCGCTCCGCCGTCTCCCGCGCGGCCTTGGCGAAAGCCGGCTCCTGCGCGATGGCCGATAGCGCGTTCAGGGTTTCCAGCGGCGACGGCAGGATGAAGGAGCCATAGAATTCATGGCCGGCCTGCCATGCCGCCGCCACGCAGAACAGGCCAGCCGCGCCCGCCCAGGCCGACCAGACATAGCGGCCGGCCCAGCCGGCGAAAGCGAGGCTATGCGCGAACACCCTCATAGAGCGTAGAAAGCGTCATCCGGGAGCTTGCCGCCGATGATGCGCGGATCATCTTCGGCCAGAATGGAGAAGAAGCGCTCCAGACCCGGACGAATGGAGGACGCCGGCAAGGCCGCCAGGTTGCTGTGCGGGATGGCCTCGGCGACCACCGGGCTGAGCAGGCCGAGTTCGGTCGCGGCGGCAACGGAGGCCCGATACGGATGGTTCACCGTGAAGTCCACGGCGCTCTGCAAGGCGCTTTGCAATGTCTCCAATCCCTTCCGCCCCACCCTCTCGACGAAGGGCTTCGTCACGACCACGCCGGCTTGCGGAATGAACGGCTCCCCGCCGATGATCTTCGCCCATTCCTTCTGGCAATCGATCGCGCGCGTCAACCATGTCAGGCTGACCTTGGCGCGCAGGATCGCGGCGGTCGCGCCGGGTTCGGCCAATAGCGCCGCATCGACGCGCCCCGCGAGCAGCATCTGCATCGCTTCCGGCGGCGTGCCGGCATATTCGATGGTCACATCGCTTCCGATCTTCAAGCCGGCGCGGGCGAGCAAGCGCCGCAGGATGAAGTCGGGCATGTCGTTGCGGAACGGCACGGCAACCTTTTTGCCCGCGAGATCCTCGACGCGCGTGACCTTCTCACTTGCGACGACGTAGAGAAGCCCGCGCGTCATGACGTTGAGGAGGTGAACCCCGAGCCCGCGGTTATAGAGATTGGCCGCCACGTTGGTGGGCACGATGACGACCTGCATCGCCCCCGACGCCAGACCGGCCCGCATCTCGTCGGGGGTGCGCCATGTCTTGAACACGGCATTCGCTTCGATGGCCTTGAGGTCGCCGCTCGCAACGGCGTTGGCCAGCGCGATCGAAGGCGCCGCGGGCGGTCCCCAGAATCCCATGGGTTCGGCCGCGCGCGCTAAATGCGGCGGCGCGAGCAGCGCGGCGCCGGCTCCGGCCAGGAACGTGCGACGTGCGAGTGTCGGGCCTCTCATCAGAACCTGGCCTTCATGCCGGCATAGAACCCGCGACCATCGCCGGGAAGGAAGGCTGCCTGATCCGGCCGCGCCTGGTCGACGATCAATGTCGACGAAGCGTAGGTTTCGTTGAACAGGTTGGTGACCTCGGCGAAAATCGTGAACGTCTCGTTGATCTTGTATTCGGTGCGCAGATCGACGACGACATACGGGTTGGCGAACAGCGTGTTCATGTTGTCGACGGGCGTGTGGTCGGGCACCCAGCGGACGGCGCCTTGCAGCCTCCAGCTATCGGTCGCCTGGAATTGCAGCATCGCGTTGATGAGATGACGCGGCGCACCGGCGAGCCGGTTGTTGCCGCGAAGCGGATCGTTGTCGAACCGGAAATCCTGATAGGTGTAGGCCACACGCGCCGACAGCCGATCGGTCAGCTTCGCGCCGGCGCCGAGTTCGATACCGAAGTGGGTGGTCTTGTCGGCATTGATCGCGCCGAGCGAGGCGCCGGTGGCATCGCGCAGGCTGAGCAGTTCGTTGTCCACCCATGAATAATAGACGACCGCGTCCCAGGAGAAGCGCTCGGTCCTGCCGCGCCAGCCGCCTTCGACGGTGGTCGCCGTCTGCGCCTTCAGATCGGGCGTGGTGAACGCCGCGAACGGCGCGAAGGGCTGCGCCGGGTTCGGCCGGCCGGGACTGGAGTTGGGCGTGCCGTTGACAGTCGCGAGCAGGTCGTCATGGGTCGGCGGTTCGAAACTGCGGCTCACGGCCGTGAACAGGGTGTGGATGTTGTCAGGCCGATAGGACAGCGCGAGGCTCGGGCTCCAACCGTCATAGCTGCGGGCGTAGCTGGTCGAGACCGTCGGCACGGCGCCGTTCGGCAACAGCATGGTGGGATTCATCGGATTGTAGGCGATGGTCGGCCGCGTCGGCAGCCCATAGGTGTCGTCGTTCCCGCGCGTCGCATGAGCGTAGGATATGGCCGGCGACAGCGTCACGTTATGCAGGACCGGAATGTTGAAGCCCGAATAGAGCGACAGCGTCGTCGCATCGAGCTTGCTCTCGCCGAATTTCGTGCCGGTGTAACCGCTCTGATTGTTGTAATTCCCCCGGTCGGCGGAGCCGGTGGTGATCTGCGCCGTCGTCTCGAACAGCGGGAGAACGGCGGCGGCGGGATTGTAGGCGTAACGCACAAGCCCGGTGAAATCACCGCCAACGGTGGTTCTGACGCCCGAGGAGATCGGGAAGCGGAACATGTCGTCCGTGTAGGTGTAACCGAGCGCGACATCGATGAGATGGGCATCGAATGTCGCCGTGGTCCGCGACCCGACCAGGAACTGGCTGGCCTCCCGGCGCGGCTGGTCCCGCAACACATTGGGGCCGGGATCGACGGCAACGCCGCCGACGACGCGGGGGCCGCCATGGACCTGACGCGGATCGGCATACATCGCGGCCTTGGTCAGCGGCCCGGCGACGTCGAAGCCGAGATTGGTATAGCCCGCGAAGAAGCGCGTGGTGACGTTCTCCGACAACGCGACGCCGATATTGGTGTTGACGCTGACGCGCTCGGATTCGTTGTAGACCCGGAAGCCGTCTCTGCGGCTGACATCGAACTGGATCAGGCCGTCGACATTGTCCTTCTTGAATCCCGCCTGGCCCGAGCCGCCGATCTGGCCGAAGCTGCCCCCGCTCAGCGTCAACTCCATGCCGGGTTGTGTCGATCCCGTCGGCGAGACGAAGTTGATGGCGCCGCCGAGCACGGTGGCGCCGAGCCGGTTGGCCATATAGCCGCGGTAGACTTCCAGCGCCTCGGCCTGCCTCGGATTGGCGAAGCCGACGATATAGGAGCCATCCGCGCGATTGAGCGGCAGGCCATTCTGAAGCATCAGGATGCCGCGCTCGACCGGGTTTTGCTGAAGCCCGGAGCCGCGAATCTGGATGCGGGGCTGATCGTTGCCGCCGAAGAAGTCCTGCACGACGACGCCCGGCACGCTGCTCAAGGCGCGTGACACCGTCAGGTTCGCCGTATCGGGCACGTTCTGCTGAGGAACGAGCGCGACACCGCCGGGCAGGGCGTCGAAGCGCTCCTGCACCGTCGCCTGCGCTGGCCGGGACGCCTGCGCTGGCTGGGATGCCTGGGTCGGGGCCGCCGCTTGCCGGCGAGGCGTCGCGCGCGCAGCCCGCGCCGCCTGCGGCGGCGCGCGGCGTGGGGCCTCGACAACGATCGGGTCGAGGGAAATGGTCGAGCCGGGAGTCGCGGATTGTGCGAAACAGGCGTGGCTCGCGGTTGACATCAGCAAGGCCAAACCGGCCGTGCGGAAATATCGCCCCTTGCTTCGTTCGATTCCCTGCGCCGCTGCAATCATTATTTCGAGCCCCCGTCATTGTTGTGCTTGGCGTCTTTTTCGCCGTAAAATTTAGAAGCGGTCTAAAAGACGTATTCTGGATACATATTTTTTATCGGTATTCATGCTAAAGGCGCATGCAAACATCGCGCTTTCTTCGCGCTGTTTCGCCGAACCATAGAAGGTCCGTGCCGGTCGCCGTTTGATTCCGCGCAAACAACCGCGCACCGACATGGGATTTGCGGCGTGATTAGAACGATTTCAAAAAAGGGCCGTGCTGGTAATGAGACCCTCCATCGAGCACGACGCCGTTCGCGCGATTGCCGTTCAAGGCGCTCTGTTCTCCGGGCTGTCCCAGGATCTGGCCGGCCGGCTGTTTGCGGCGGCCACGGTGCGGCAGATGCAGAAGGACGCCGTGCTGTTTCATCAAGGCGACGCGCCCGATCAATTGTTGCAGGTCGTCAGCGGTCTGGTGCGGATGACACAGATCAACGCCGAGGGCATGCAGACCACGCTTCGACTGATGCGTTCGGGCGAACTGTTCGGCTGCGTCGCCGTGCTCCAGCAATTCCCATATCCCGCGACCGCGACGGCGGTGGAGGATTCCGTTGTCTTGTCCTGGCGGGCGCCGCAGTTTCTCGGCTTGTTGAAGCAACACCAAGCCATCATGGACAATACGCTTACGATCGTCGGCACGCGCACCAAGGACATGGTTCAGCGCGTCAGCGACATGTCGGGCAAGAATGTCGAGCGCCGGATCGCGGCCGCGCTGCTGCGTCTCGCCGATCAGGTCGGCACCAAATCGGGCGACGGCATTCAGATTCAGTTTCCGGTGACGCGGGACGATCTCGCCGAGATGGCGGGCCTGACCTACTTCACGATCAGCCGAACCTTGAGTGTTTGGCAGCGCCAGGGACTCGTCAGCAGCGGCCGGCAGCGCATGACCATCCTCGACCGCAATCGCCTCGCCGCAATCGCGGACGGCCGGCACTAGCGGGGACGGACACGATGCCGTTCCTCAAACAGCGATGTTCGCGCATGACGATTCCGCCGCAACGAAACCCGCTCGAACCTCTCGAAGATCCTATTGAAAGCTTGAGCTATTTTAAATTGAACCGCCGGAAGACCGTGGCAAACCCGGATCGGATGCGTTAGGGGACGAACCCGTTCCTGATTTGGGACACCGCGCCGTTGAATCCGATCACCGCGACGCCCTCGCCTGGGAAACTGACATTGCTGTCCGGCGCGCTGGTGGTTTCAGCCGGCGTGCAGCGGTTCGACCAGCCGACCCGCGTCAACGCCGCGCTGCCCTCCGGCATCAAGATCGTGGTCCTGCTCAGCGGTCGGCTCCGCATCACCGTCGGCGCGGCCAGCGAGCGCGAGATCTGCGGGCCGGTGGCGCTGGTCATCCGCACGCCCTACGGCGCCATGCGCGATCAGGTGTTCGCCGCCGACGTGCCGGTGCGTTACGTCATCGTGCAGATGCAGGAACGTCTCGTCGGCGCCGACCTGGCGGCGGCGATGGAGAATTTTTTCAAAGCGGAGCAAACCCGGGCCGATCCGCATAGCTTCCTGATGTCATGCCCGGCGGTCCACGCCCTGCAGGCGCTCGCAACGCAGATCCTGAACTGTCCGATTCGTGGCGCGGAGCGTGAACTCTATCTCGGCGGCAAAGCGATGCAGCTTGCGGCGCTGACGATCGCCTCGTGCATGACGCAGGCCATCGCGCCACAGGCGACGCAACTGTCGGCGCGCGACATCGAGCGCATTCACCAGGCGCGCGAATTGCTGACCGCGGCGATGCGCCAGCCGCCAAGCCTCGAAGGGCTGGCCGCGCAGGTCGGGCTCAATGTGCGCAAGCTCAGCGACGGATTTCGCAGCGTCTACGGCGCCACCGTGTTCGGCTTCCTGCAAGAATATCGTCTTGAGCAAGCCTACAAGCTGATCGCCTCGGGCGAGATGAGCGTCTCCGAAGCCGCCTATCATGTCGGCTACGGCGCGGCGCATTTCGCCACCATTTTCCGCAAGCGTTTCGGCATTTCGCCGAGCAGCCTGCGCTGAGACGGCGCGATTTATAGCTCTCCTAAATTTGGCCGAAAGCGAGATTCCGGCAAACGAAAGCCCGCGCCTATCTCATGCGTCCGCCGCATGCCATGAAACAATGGCGTCGGGCAGGGGGATTCCGTCCGGCGCGCTAGTGATTTCGCGGGGGACATTCGGAACATGTCGACACATTCGCGCTGGAGCCGGCTGCTTCACGTCTCGCCTCTCGCTTTGACGATTCCCTTAACGATTCCCTTGGCTATGCCATTCGTCGATGCGGGTCCGGCGCACGCCCAGCAGGCCGCGTCCTCGAACCTGCCGCCGGTGGTGGTCGAGGGTCGAACGCCGCGCGCCGCGCGCACCACGGCGAAACCGCGCCCCGCCCGCGCGGCGCCCGTCGCCCGCAGCCGGCCGGTGACGTCGCCGCCTCCGGCCGTCGATACGGGGGCGCGTGAAAGCGCGCGGGGCCCGGTGCGCGGCATCGTCGCCCAGCGCTCCGCCACCGGCACCAAGACGGACGCCTCGCTGCTGGAAACACCGCAGTCGGTCACCGTCGTCACCAGGGATCAGATCACGCGGCAGGCCGCGCGCAGCGTCGCCGAGGCGCTGCGCTATGAGCCCGGCGTGATCTCCGAGAGCCGCGTCGGCGACCGCTTCGACAACGTCTTCATTCGCGGCTTCGGCGGCTTTGGCGGCGCGGCCAACTATCTGCATTTCTGGGACGGTCTGCGGCTGCCGCGCGGCGTGTCCTATGCGATGCCGTCGATCGATCCTTTCCTGCTCGAACGCGTCGAAATCCTGCGCGGTCCGGCCTCGGTGCTGTACGGCCAGAACAATCTCGGCGGTATGGTCAATTTGATCAGCAAGAACCCGACCGCGACGGCGCAGGGCGAAACGTTCCTGCGGTTCGGCGATCACAACCGTATCGAGGGCGGCTTCGACGTCAGCGGTCCGATGACCAAGGAAGGCGATCTGTCGTATCGGGTGATCGGCCTCGGCCGCAAGGCTGATACCGAGGTCAACTACACGACGAGCGAACGGCAACTGATCGCGCCGAGCGTCACCTGGCAGCCTTCCGCCGACACCAAGCTCACCGTCCGCGCCAGCTACGTCAAGGATCCGTCGAGCTATCAGCCGAACTGGCTGCCGGCGGTCGGCACGCTGCTGCCGAACGCCGCCGGGCAGATTCCGCGGAATTTCTTCTCCGGCAATCCCAACGTGAACAAATACGAGCGCGAGCAGATCTCCGTCGGCTATGAGTTCGAGCATCGCTTCAACGAGATCTGGATGGTGCGTCAGAATCTTCGCTACATGGAGGTGTCGAGCGAATTCAACGCGCTGTCGGTCACGGGGTTCGCGACGGTCGCCAATTCCTGCGGCGTCGGCGTTTCCAACGCGACCTGCCTTGCCCGCACCAGCACGAATTATCTCGAACATCTGAGGGCCTTCACCGTCGACAACCAGGCCGAAGCGAAATTTTCGACCGGCTGGCTCGACCATACCGTCCTGATGGGCGTGGACTATCAGAGCTCCTCGGCCGACGCGAAGTTCGGCAATGGCCCGGCGACCTATCTGAACTATCTCAATCCGATCTATCCCGCGATGTCCGCGCCGGCCTTGACCACGCAAACGGCGATCGAGCGCGAGCAAACCGGCCTCTATTTGCAGGACATGATGCGGATCGGCAAACTGGCGATGGTCGCGGGCGTCCGCAACGATTGGGCCAATGGCAGCAACCAGACCGGTTCGCTGTCGACGGGCGCGATCACCAACACCGTGCGTCCGTCGGATACCGCGACCACCTGGCGGGTCGGTGCGACCTATCAGTTCGACAACGGCTTCGCGCCCTATGCTAGCTACTCGACATCGTTCGAGCCCAGCGTGACGGTCGGCACCGATTACACCGGCGCCGCATTCAGGCCGACAACGGGCAAGCAGTATGAAGTCGGCCTGAAGTATCAGCCGGTGGGACTGAAGGGCTTCTTCATGCTGTCCTATTTCGACATCACGCAGGACAATGTGCTGACGCTCGACACCGCGCATCTCGCCGCCAATTATCCGAAGTGCACGGCGTCCGGGATTTATTGCCAGATCCAGCAGGGTCAGGTCGCGTCGAACGGCGTCGAACTGTCGGGCCGGGTGACGCTGCAACCGGGCTTCGACGTCATCGCCGCCTATTCGCATACGAATATCGAGATCACCCGAAGCACGCAGACCGCGACGATATATGGAACCTCGACCGTCGTGCCGGTGCAAGGCAAGAGGCCGGTCGGCGCCGCCGCCGACACCGCCTCGCTGTGGATGGACTACACGTTCCAGGACGGCCCGCTCGCCGGGTTCGGCTTCGGCGGAGGCGTCCGCTATGTCGGTTCGTCCTACGGCGATGCCGCCAATTCCGACAAACTGCTGGTTCCCGCATATGTGCTCGGCGACTTGCAAATCCACTATGATCTCGCCGGCCTGTCGCCCAAGCTTCAGGGTTGGAAACTGGCGGTCAACATGACCAACATTTTCGACAAGACCTATGTTTCGGCCTGCGCCTCCGCGAACCAGTGCTTTTATGGCAATGGCCGGGCGACCATGGGCACCATTCGCTACAAATGGTAGAAGGACCGAGGCTGGCGCAAGGCTCCTCGGCGCCGGCCTGTCAGAGTCTTTAAGCCAGCAGAGCTATCCGAATGTCGAACATGATCCTGCCCGGCGCCAGCGTTCGCGACGTCACGTCGAAAGCCGGGCGGACCTATCGCGTTTTCGTGTGGCAGCCGAGCGAGGCGCGCGGGCAGGGCAGGATGCCGGCTCTCTATCTGCTCGATGGCAACGGCACGTTTCCGATCGCGGCGGCCGCCGCCGCGATGCAATCCCGCAGGCCGGAGCGCACCGGCGTGCATCCGGCGGTCATCGTCGGCATCGGCTATCCCACCACGCAATGGCTCGATGCCGAACGCCGCACCTTCGATTACACGCCGCAGGTCGCGCCCGAGGAGCTGCCGCAGCGGCCGGATCATGACGGGTGGCCGAAGACCGGCGGCGCCGACGCATTTCTCGCCTTTCTGGCGGATGAGGTGCAGCCGCGGATCGCGGCGGAATTCAACGTGGATCATGCGCGGAGCGCGTTGTTCGGCCATTCCTTCGGCGGGCTTTGCGCGCTGTACGCCTTGTTCACGCGGCCGCATCTGTTCAAAAGCTATGCAGCGGCGTCACCGTCGATCTGGTTCGGTCGCGATTGTCTCGACGCAGCGAAAGCGCGGTTCGCGGCGGGCGAGGCGGTCGGCCGCCGGCTTCTGGTGACGGTCGGCAGTCTGGAGCAGGCCGAGGCGCAATCCTGTGACGGCTCCTCAGTCGATTACGATTTATGGATCCGGCGCAATCGCATGGTCGAGAATGCCCGCGCGCTGGCATTGGATCTCGCGAAACTGGACCGCGCCAAGCTCGACGTGACTTTTCGGGAATTCGACGACGAGAATCACGCCTCCGTGCTGCCCGCCGCCATCAGCCGCGCGCTGCGCTTCGCGCTCGGCTCGGGAGCGTGACGATGGCCGCGCGCATTCGCCGGTCGCTGCTGCTGGCGCTGGTCTGCGTGCTTGCCACACTGTCCGCGCGCGCGGTGGCGCAACCTGTCACGGTGACCGACGTCGCCGGCCGCACGGTGACGCTGGCGCAACCGGCGCAGCGCATCCTGCTCGCCGAGGGACGCCAGATCACCGCTCTGGCGCTGCTGCATCCCGATCCGGTCAGCCTGCTCGCCGGCTGGCTCGGCGATTTCCGCCGCAACGACAGCGAGAGCTATGCGCTGTATCGCGCCAGATTTCCCGCCATCGACGCCGTGCCGGTGATCGGCGTCGGCAATGACGGATCGTTCGCGGTGGAGCAGGCGATCGCCATCAAGCCCGATGTCGCCGTGCTCGGCGTCAGCTTCGCGCCGGGCGGCCGCAGCAACGATGTCGCGCGGCAACTCGAAGCGGCGGGCATTCCGGTGGTCTTCACCGATTTCTTCGTGAACCCGTTCGACAACACGATCCCGAGCCTGCGCCTGCTTGCACAGGTGATCGGCCGCGATGCCCAGGCCGACGCCTATATCGCCTTCTACCGGGCGCATATGCAGCGGATTTCGGATCGTCTCGCCGGTGTCAAGACGCGGCCGACGATCCTGTTCGAGACCCATGCCGGCGTCAGCGATTGCTGCCACGCGCCCGGCGCCGGCAATATCGGCCGCTTCATCACTTTCGCCGGCGGCGACAGCATCTCGGCGCAGATCTCGAAAGGGCCGACCGCGCAACTCGGCCTCGAATATGTGCTGACGCGCGATCCCGAGGTCTATGTCGGCACCGGCGGCGCCCATCTGAAGGCGACCGGCGGGCTGGTGATCGGGCCGGGATTCGACCGCGCCACCATCCTGGCCCGCCTCGCGGCGGTGGTGGCGCGGCCGGGCTTCGCCGAACTCAAGGCCGTGCGCGACAAGCGCGTGCATGGCCTGTTCCACAATATCATGGCGACGCCGCTCAATCTGCTCGCCACCGAGGCGCTGGCGCGCTGGCTGCATCCCGAGGCCATGAAGGACGTCGATCCCGACGCCACCATGGCCGAGATCAACGCCCGTTTCCTCGCGGTGCCGATGCAGGGCATCTACTGGATCGACCTGAAGTGAGCCCGCCTGAAGTGAACTCGTGGCGCGGAGCATCGTGATGACCGCATCGCCCGGCCCGGCCGCATCCGCCGCGATCGCGAAAGCCTATGGCCGGGTCGTTCGTCGTCGCGCCGTGCTCCTCGCCGTGCTGGGCCTGATCGCCATCTGCGCCTTCATGCTCGATCTCGGGACTGGCCCCTCGAATCTCGGCTGGCGCGAGGTGTTGCGCGGCCTGTTCGACGCCGGCGCGCTGAACGGCGCGCAATCAGCGATTCTGTGGGAGGTGCGGCTGCCGCAGGCGTTGCTGGCGCTGCTGGTCGGGCTGGCGCTCGCCACCGCCGGCGCGGAGATGCAGACCATTCTCGGCAATCCGCTGGCGAGCCCCTTCACGCTCGGCGTGTCCTCGGCGTCGTCGTTCGGCGCGGCGCTCGCCATCGTGCTCGGCATCGGCATTCCCGGCGTGCCGCAGAACTGGATCGTCTCCGCCAATGCCTTCGTCTTTGCCTTCATCGCCGTGATCGTGCTGCAATCGGTGGTGCGGCTGCGCGGCTCCGGCACCGATATTCTTGTGCTGTGCGGCATCGCGCTATTCTTTACCTTCAACGCGCTGGTGGCGCTGACCCAGTTTCTCGCCAGCCAGCAGGCGCTCCAGCAACTGGTGTTCTGGATCATGGGCAGCCTGTCGCGCGCCAGCATGGACAAGGTGAGACTGCTCGCGGTCGTCGTCGTGATCGCGCTGCCGTTCGCCCAGCGCGCGGCATGGCCGATGATGGCGCTACGACTCGGCGAGGATCGCGCGCGCAGCCTCGGCATCCATGTCGTCCGGCTGCGCTTCATGGCGCTGTTGCGCATCAGCATCCTCACCGCCACCGCCATGGCCTTCGTCGGCACCATCGGTTTCGTCGGCCTTGCCGGCCCGCATATCGCGCGACTCCTGATCGGTGAGGACCATCGCTTCTTCCTGCCGGCCAGCGCGCTGACCGGCGCGATCATCATGTCGCTCGCCTCGGTCGCCAGCAAAAGCATCGTCCCCGGCGTGCTGATTCCGATCGGCATCGTCACGGCGCTGATCGGCCTGCCGGTGTTCTTCTCGCTGATCTTCAGGCGGCAGGGCGACGCATGAGCGACGAACTTCAAGTTGCCGATCTCAGCGCCGGCTACGGCAGTCGCAAGGTGCTCGCCGGCCTGACGCTGCCGTCGATCGCGCCGGGCACCGTCACCGTCCTGGTCGGCCCGAACGGCGCCGGCAAGACCACATTGCTGCGCGCGCTGGCCGGGCTGGTGCCGGCCACGGGCGGCTTGCGCTTCGGCGCGATGGATATGCTGGCGGCGACCGCCGCCGAGCGCGCCCGCGTGATGGCTTTCATGCCGCAATTCGTGCCGCAGCGTCTCGCGCTCGGCGTGCTCGAATCCGTCATCAGCGCGTTGCGGGCGTCGCCGGCCCAACTCGCCTACGCCGATGCCGCGGCGATCCGTCATGCCGCGATCGAGATATTGCTGCGGCTCGGCATCGCCGATCTCGCGCTGCATTCGTTCGATCGGCTGTCCGGCGGCCAGCGGCAATTGGCCAGTCTCGCCCAGGCGCTGGCGCGCCAGCCGAGACTGCTGTTGCTCGACGAGCCGACCAGCGCGCTCGACCTGCGCCATCAGTTGCAGGTGATGAGCATCCTGCGCGACGTCGCCCGCGCCGGCGGCACCGTCATCGCCGTGCTTCACGATCTCCAGGCCGCCGCGCGCTGGGCCGATCTGGTCGTCGTCATGAAGGAGGGCGCGCTCCATGCGGCCGCCCCGCCCGCGCGGGCGATCACATCAGCCATGATCCGGGAAGTCTATGAGGTCGAGGCGACCGTCGAGGACATCGGCGGCGGCGACCTGCACATCCGTCCCGCCGCCGCACTGCGATAAGTTCCGGTTTTGAATTTTGTTTGATCCCGGCATGCGATGATGCATTACTTGCCATGACTGGAAGGATGCGCTGACGAGGCGAGCAGCCGGACGCGAAGATGGATTCGTCATTTCTCGGCAAAAGCCGACAAGCCGTGCCTGACGCGGACCAATACGCGGCGCGATGCTTCATCGAGGCTTGCCTCGGCGGGTTCCGGATCGGACGGCACGACCGCGCCGACGCTGGTTGCCTTGCGAGTGTCGACTGGATGGGGGCCATCCGAGCCGTCAACCGGGATCTGGCGGCACCGGCGCTCTGGACCGCCTTCACAACGCTCGATTGGACCGATGCGCTCCCGGGCGACGTCCGGGACTATCTTCGCTATATCCACGAACAGAATGCCGGCTGCAACGAACTGATCCGCAAGGAGTGTCTCGACCTGGGCCGCATTCTGTCCGTGGCGGGGGCCGACGCCGTTGTTCTGAAGGGAGCCACCTGGCTGTTCGAGGACGGGCCGGCGCGCGCCGACAGGATGATGCGGGACGTCGACATTCTCGTCGATCGAGATTGGTTGGACGGCGCGCGGGCCGCGCTCGCCGACGCCGGCTACACGCCGGTGCCCACGATCGTCGCGGAAAAAGGGCATGTCCACGACGGGCCGGTTTTCCGCGCCGGCGAGCCGGCCAATGTCGAACTGCACGTCGAGCCGACGACGCGCGTTCGCATGCTGCCCGCGAGGGAAATTCTGGAGAAGGCGACTGCCATCGCGCCGGGCTTGCGGATGCCGGCGCCCGAACACCGCATCGTGCACAACGTCATTCACGCGCAGATCGTCAATGGCGACCACGCGGGAGGGGTCGCGAACTTGCGCGATAGTCTCGACCTCGCGCGCCTGATCGACGCATTCGGGGCCGAGGTGGATTGGGCGGGGCTGTCGCAACGCGCGCGGTCGCGCGGATTCTTTCCACAGCTTTCCGGCGCGATCCATAAGGCGGCGCGCTTTGCCGGCGCGACGCTTCCGCCGCCCTTCGCCGGCGATTCCGGCGGCCGCCGCCATGCCTGGCGCTGCGGCCTGCAACGGCAACTGCCGGGCGTGGATGGGCCATTGCGCAAATTCGGCATTCTCGTCAGGGCGCTTGCCTGGGAGCGGGATTCATACGCCTTGGGCTTTGAGGAAACGCGAGGCTTGCGCGCCCACTTTCTGGTCAATCTGAGACGCGCCTCCCGTATCGGGCAGGCCGCCAGCCGCGCCATTTCCAGCCGAATCCACGGATAGGATTGTCTGCGTCCCGAACCTGCCATATGAATCCGCCGATAACCACGCAGGACCGGCCATGCTGATCCGGATGCCCGCCTCGTCGGCGCAATCCCCTTTGAAAATCGATGTCGCTCCCTCCGTCAGCGTCGATGAGTTGCGCCGCCGGGCGCGCGCATGCGGCGGCAGCGGGGATGATGAGGGCGCGGCCAACAACTGGCGGCAGGTTCTCAGCGCCCGCTACGACGACGCCGAAGCCGCCCACGGCCTCGGTCTGGCGCTGGAGCGGCTGGGCCGGATCACCGAGGCGTCGGATGCCTTCCGGCGCGCCTGCGAACATGCGCCCGGATCGCAGGGGTTCATGCTCAGTCTGGGCGGCGCGCTTTTCAAGCAAGGCCGGCACGCCGAGGCATCGACCGTCTTCGGGGATGTGCTCGCTTTATCGGGGACAAACCTTGAAGCGTTGCTCGGCCGGGGGCGGAGCCTGAAAGCGCTCGGCCGCCATGACGAGGCCTTGAACGCTTTTGACCGGGCCTTGTCGGCGCAGCCGGACAATGTCGAAGGGCTGTTCGAAAAGGGCGCGCTGCTACTGGACATGAAGCGCGGCGACGCCGCCGAGGAACCATTCCGCCGCATCCTGCGAGCCCAGCCCGACCACAAGGGCGCCGCGCTCGGCCTCGGCAAGATCCTCCATGAAGGCAGGCGATATCGGGAAGCCGTGGAAATTCTGCGCAAGACGGTCGCGAGTCATCCGGACGACTTCGGAGCGTGGCTGGATCTCGGCGCCGCGGCGCTCGGCTCGCGCGAATATCCGATCTCGGTCGATGCGTATCGCATGGCGCTCCAGATCAATCCCGCCTCTCCGGTGGCTTACTGCAATATGTCGCTCGCGCTGTTCGGTCTGGGACGCATGGAAGAAGGCATCGAGGCCTGCCGCGCGACACTCGCCATAGAGCCCGCCTCGGCGGCCGCGCACTTCAACATGGCGTGCATGTATCTCGCGCTCGGCCGCTATGAAGAAGGGTGGGAAGCCTATGAATTCCGCTTTGCGATGGGCAACACCAAGGGAATTCGCGAGGACGTTCGCGCGGCGCCGTGGCGCGGGCAGGATCTGCGGGGCAAATCGATCCTGGTGATCGGGGAGCAGGCGAGTGGCGATTACCTTCACTTCTCCCGATACGTGTCGGCGCTGGTGGAGATGGGGGCGGATGTCACCTTCACCTGTCCGCGGCGGCTGGTGCGGCTGCTGCGCACGCTCCCTCGCGCGATCACCCTTCTTCCCGAGGTCGCGGCGGGCAGCCGTTTCGATTTCCAATGCCAGATGATGAGCCTGCCGCTGCGGTTTTGCCGCCTCGGCCTGCCTATTCCGACCGTGCCCTATCTGCGCGCGGAGCCGGAGCGCGTCGAGACATGGCGCGACAGAATCGGCGTCGAAGGGTTCAAGGTCGCTGTCGCCTGGCATGGCGGCGTCTATGATGGGCAGGAATCCGTCCGCGCCTTCCGGCTCGAGCATTTGCGGCCGCTGACCAAGATTCCCGGGGTCCGGCTGATCAGCTTGCAGATGAAGGACGGCGTCGAGCAACTGCGGCAGTGCGCCGATCTGCCGATCGTCGTTCCCGGAGAGGATTTCGACGCCGGCGAGGACGGTTTCCTGGACACCGCCGCGGTCATCGAAGCCGCGGATCTGGTGATTTCCTGCGACACCTCGATCGCGCATCTGGCCGGCGCGATGGGCAAGCGGATATGGGTCGCGCTCAACGAATCGGCGGAATGGCGATGGCGGCGCGAAGGCCAGGACACCGTCTGGTATCCGTCGATGCGGCTGTTCCGCCAGCCCGTGCAGGATGATTGGGACAGCGTCTTCCGCGACATCACCGAAGCGTTGCGCGAGGCCGTCGGCCAGCGCGCCATGCCCGAGGAATCGCCCCGGGCAACCGAGGTGGCAGTCCCCCGGGTGCAGGTCTCCTGGGGCGAATGCATCGACAAGGCGACGATTCTCGCGATCAAGGCCAGCCGGATGTCGTGCCCCAAGGCGCTCGCGAATGTGGAGCGCGAACTTGCCGAACTGCGTCGTGTGCTGGCCGGTCTCGAACCCATGTCCGAGGAGCTGACGCGCAAGCAGGCCGAGCTTCGCGCCGTCAATGAGCGGCTCTGGAAAATCGAGGACGATATTCGCGAGCTGGAGGCCGGACGGCAATTCGACCAGCGCTTTATCGAGCTGGCGCGCAGCGTCTATCTGACCAACGATCAGCGGTCGCGGATCAAGAACGAAATCAATTCGCTGACCCGCTCGCTGATCGTCGAGGAAAAGCAATATGCCGGCTATGGCGACCCCGCCCGCAGCGCGGCGGAATAATTACGGGAATTTTCCGGCGCGATGAGGACCGGTTCGCCGTAGGGCAGCCTGACCACGCAACAAGGCCATAACCTGGAGCGGCCGTTCTGAGTCGATCAGAACGTAAGGGCTTCCATGGCCCGGCAAGATGCCGTCAAACCAGCAAGCCTCTGGACGCCGGACGGCCAGAGATCCATTCGCTCGTGATCGTCGTTATCGCGGCACCGTCGTCATCGTGACGGTCTGCGTCGTCGTCGTAGGAGCTGACGTCATCGTGACGGTTTGCGTTGTAGTCGTGGGGACTGACGTCATCGTGACGGTTTGCGTCGTGGTGGTGGGAACCGATGTCATCGTGACGGTCTGCGTCGTGGTCGTGGGGACCGACGTCATTGTAACGGTCTGAGTTGTGGTCGTGGGGACTGACGTCGTCGTGACGGTCGTCTGCGTCGTCGCCGTGGTCCGTGTCGTGACGGTGGTTGGCGTCGTGGCGGTCGTCTGCGTTGTCGCGGTGGTCGGCGTGGTGACGGTGGTCGGTGTCGTGGCTGTGGTCGGCGTTGTCGCGGTCGTTTGCGTCGTGCCAGTGGTGGGTGTCGTCGAGGTGGTCTGCCCGGATGTCGCGAGGGCCGCCCTGGCTGTTCCCTTCGCGGAAAGCATCAAGACCACCGTGGGCGGCGTCACCGCCGCGAACTTTCCGCAGTTCTTCAGAAACTGCCGGCGCTCCGCCGCGGCAAGCTCGTCGGCTTCGCTCTTACGATCTTCCGTGCTCATGTGATCCCCCAGGCCGGGTCATTGCCCTATAACAGACTCGCCCGGGACGAGGGAATCAAAATATGCCGCCGCTTGCCGGCAGTCCGAAAAAACCAGTGACCAATATTTTGCCTCGGAATGCCATGCCAGCAGGCGGTCGAGCTCCGCGCTGTCGAACCCGGAGGGGACATAGACGCATTGCGCCAACAGCGTCGTCAGCCCCTCCAGCGAAGGCAGCGGTTCAAGACGGGCGTTCGCAAGCGGCCGATAGGTCGGGAAGACGACGTTGCCGACCCGAGCAGGCTCCTGACCAGGCGGGATGCGCAGGTATTTTACGCGACGGGAGAAGCGCTTATGCTCCATGGCGCTGTCCAGTCCGGGCCACCAGCCGGCAACGGATTCGAACCCCTCGGCCTTGATGCAGGGCGGCAAGGGCAACCCGCGCCAACTTAAATCGCGCGTCAGCAGGGTCAATTCGTCCGATAAAAACCCCCACCCTTGCGCCGCGAGCGCGGCGGTGAGCGTGGTCTTGCCGGAGCCGGAGGGAGCGACCAGCAGCAAGCCCCGACCGTTGCGGCCCACCATCGCGGCATGGAAGCTCAGGAGGTGGGGCAATTGCGGAACCACGGTCTGCACGATCGCCTGTTCGAGTTCGCCGATCAGCGAATCCGCGTCGAGATTCTCCACGGTCGAAGACGGGCCGGTCAGCCGATAGAAGCGGCCGGTCTCCGCGATCTCGAACAGATAGCCGGGCTGCCGCACGGGATCGCCCGGCGCGATCTTGACATCGCCGAGCAGGCTGTCGATCCGTGTCGATAGGCCATCCGGCGCGACGATCCGGATCGTGCAGTCGAGCAGACGATAGGTGTGCCCGTGGGGCGGCAGGAGGCCGACGGCCCTTGGCGCGTCGTCGATCGGCGCCGCTTCCGCGTCGCCTTCGGCCTTGGACATTTCGCCGAATTTCGCCAGGCAGTCCGCCAGCCACAGCGCGGCCTGATTTTCGCCGATGGCGTATCGCGCGACGAGGATATCCCTGATCTCGTTGTCGCTTTTGCCTTCCTGCGCCGCGGTCCAGACAGAGACGGCGAACTCGTTCAACGCGAACAGGCGCTTGGTTCGGCGATGGAAGACGACCGCCCCGCCTTCGACGCGCCGGCAGACGGCATCCTCTCCAACCGGGCGGAAGTCATCGCGGACCATCGGCCGCTCCGCCGCGAAGCGCACCGCTCACGACGAGGGCGCTCTCGCCGCCGCGCCAGTCGAATTCGAGTCGCGGATTTTCGGCCGTCCGCCAAGCCAGGAGTTGATTTGCCTCGACCTGGACGCTTGTTGGCTTGGAGGATCCGCGATCCGTGTCCGCGGCTGCGAATACCGCGCGCGCGCAGCCTATCCCGCCACGCGCGAGAGGCAGGTGAAACATGAATTGCAAGAGGTCCGATGGCGACGCATTGTCGGGGCGGGCCGGCAGCGAATGTGCTTCGGACGAAGTCAGCCAGAAACGAACGTCGAGATGGGTGTCATGCTGGTTCGTCACCCCGAGGCCCCGGCAAGCCCTGTCGACTGCGCTGACCAATGCCGACGTAACGGCGGCGGGCAATTGCGCCGGCTCGACCTCATAGGCCGGGCGACCGGCGCCGGACGACGGATCGGGCTTGTCGAACAGGCCGGCAAGCAGGTCCCTTTCCTCTTTGCCGAGAAAATCGCCGCAGAGAAGAAAGGAAGGAAGCGCCGAACCGGCGGCCACGCTCGGCGGCATGGTCGTGCCGCCGTGCCGTGACTTCGAGATCGAAACGGCCACAAGAGACGTGCGCGTGAAATAGATGCGGTCGCCAGACCTCGAATCAACCTGAATCAGGCCATCCGGGGGAAGGGCGCTGTCAGCCGAGGCGCCGGGCAGCGCCGTCACCAGCCCGACCAGGATCGGGTCGTCCTCGTCGCAGGCGAATTCCCACACATGGCCGCCTTGCAGCGACACCCTCACATCAACGTCCATTGCAGGGCCTCGTGATCCACCATCGCAGGGAAGGGGAATTTTAGTACATCTTATGAAAGGCACAAAACTTAGCCTGTCGTCTTCAGCGGCGTGGTCGGGCCGGATTTTCGCCGGCCGCCGGCGCTCAAACGGTCCGAGGGGGCGGCGAGCGTCGGGATCCTGTCCGGCATCAACCGATGCGCGGGAAGCAGCTTTCGATTCCCGCCAGCAGGATGTCGAGGCTTTTCTCGAATTCGAGATTGAAGTTTCCTGTCGTATAGGCCGGCTTCATTCTGGATGTTTCGAGCAGCACGAAGCCCGCGACGAAGCAGGTCATCGCGCGATAGGCGATGATCGCCTGATCGGCATTCAGACCGGAAGCGGCGAACGCGCCGGTCAAGGCCTCGCCCACTCTCTTGGCCGCGGCCGTGCGAAGGGTGCGCTGCGCGACCAGCCTGAAGCCGTTCGGGTGACGATTGCCGACCACTCTGTAAGCCGTGATGAATTTTCGCGCGGCGGTTTTCCAGCTTTGATTGGGACGGTTGGTTTTGCTGACGGTGTCGATGATTTCCTGCACCACGGTCTCGACGATGCCGTCCAGAAGATCGTCGCGATTTTTGAAGTAGTGATAAAGCGACATCGCCTCAACGCCCAGGGCTTGCCCCAACTGACGCATGCTCAGCGAGTCGATGCCGTTGGCGTCGATCATTTCCAGCGCGGCGCGCAGGATCACGCCACGGCTCAGCGGCTTCCGGGCCGTCCACTCCGGCGCCTTGCGGGCGGTTGATGCGTGAGGGCTTCGTCTCAGGGGGGGCATGGGTTTTCTGTGGTGAGCGTATATCCGGCGCGCAATTGTCTCAATATGCCCGCCTGCGTCAAGCATTCGTCGCATGTGTGATCGCCGCGAGCATCGTGCGTCCCCTGTCGCCGATCAAGTTCGGACTTGACAGATCGCCGGTGCCCTTACACTGTAAGGTAGAAGAAGATCACAGTAAGAAGATGATCAGGGATGGAATGCTATGCGTGAGGCCAAGGCTGCCTCGCACGGGGATAATTTTGTCCGATCGACTTCCCCGGAGAGCGAAACAGCAAACGAACATGACGCAGAGCCGGGTGTCCCCGCCGCCCGAGTCGTGTTGTTTGAAGCGGCGCGCAATGCGGGATACGGCGTCCTCGGCTTCGCGATCATTTTCGCGATATGGTATGCGACATGGGCGGTTGGCCTGGTCAATCGCGATCTGGTGCCGCGACCGGATCAGATCTTCCTTCGGCTGATTCATGATTTCGCCGTCTCCGGCCTTGCATGGGACGTGCTCGCCAGCGTGCAGCGTGTGCTGGCCGGCATGATCATCGGCATGGCGCTGGCGATCCCGGCCGGATTTGCCCTGGCGTGGTATCCGACCCTGGGCCGGATATTTCAGCCGGTGATCAACTCCTTCCGGGCGATCCCGCCGATCGCGCTCAGCCCGCTGGTCATCGTCTATCTTGGAATCGGTGAGGTCGCCCGCGCCAGCATCCTTGTCTACGCGGCGTTTTTCACCTCGCTGATCGTCATCTATGAAAGCGTGTCGGCGATCGAGGAAATCTATATCCGGGCGGCGCGCGTGGTCGGCGCCACCGAGTCCGAAATCTTTCGCAAGATCGTCATTCCCTTGCTCATCCCCAATCTGTTCGTGGCCCTGCGGCTGACATTGGGTGTGTGCTGGGGAACGCTGGTGGCGGCGGAACTGCTCGCGGCGGAGCGCGGTCTCGGCGCGGTGATCCAGAACGCCGGAAACTACTTCGTGATTCCCGATATTTATGTCGGCCTTGTCTGCATTGGCGCGATTGCGCTGGCGATGGACGCGATCATCCGCAAGGGGATGTCCGTCGTGGTGAACTGGCAGGAGCGGGTCGAGCGATGATGATCGGAGCGAATGTCGCGCCGATCGAATTCCGGTCGGTCAGCAAATACTACGGCAACGGCCCCAGTCGTCATGTCGTCTTCGATGGCCTGTCGCTGACCATCGCCGAAAACGAGTTCGTGGCGATTGTCGGCGGCAGCGGTTGCGGCAAGACCACGCTGCTCAACATGGCCGCCGGCTTCACACGGCCGAACCGCGGCACCGTTCTGGTTCGCGGCGAGGAAATCCACAGCGCGGGCCGCGACCGCGGCGTGGTTTTCCAGCAATACGCCGTTTTTCCCTGGCTGACGGTTCGTCAGAACATTGAATTTCCGCTGAACCTCAAGTGCTGCCATCTCGATCGCGCGGCAAAGGACAGGATCGTCGAGCACTACCTCACGACCACCGGCCTCAAACGCTTCGAGAATGCGTTGCCCAAGGCGCTGTCGGGCGGCATGAAACAACGGGTCGCCATCGCGCGAGCCTACGCCGCCAATCCGGAAATCCTGCTGATGGACGAGCCGTTCGCGGCGCTCGACGCGCAGAGCCGCGGCGTCATGCAGGAGGTGTTGCAGAAAATCACGGCGGACGAGCGCAAGGCGGCGATTTTCATCACCCACTCCGTCGAGGAAGCGATCTATCTCGCGGATCGCATTGTGGTGATGGCGCAACGTCCCGCGGTTTTCTCCGAAGTCATCACCGTTCCGTTCGGAAAGAACCGCACCGCGGACATGCGGCTGGCGAACGAATTCATCGATCTAAGGCGGCATATCGAGAGTCAACTCAAGCATTAGGTGTCGCCGTCAAGGTTCAACAGGAGGGAGGACAAGCCTATGTTGCGCAAGCTGATAGAGACTTTGACGGCCGTTACTGTGTTGTGCTTCACCGCCATCGGCGCGCAGGCGCAGTCGGGCGAGCCGCCTCTCAGGATCAGAATTGGCTATCTGTTGTCCGAGGTCGTGGCGCCGCCGCTGCTGGTGGCGCAGGACGAAGGGCTGTTCAAGGCTCAGAATCTCGATGTCGAACTGATCAAGTTCGACAACGGCACCCAGATGACCCAGGCGCTGGTCGGCGGCAGCCTTGACGGCGCGCTGGCAGGCGCCGCCGTGGTCTCGAGCATCGCGGTGCGCGGCCTCGGCGTTCTGATCAATCCGACCTATCTCGAATACGACACCAACCTGCTTTACGCCACTGGCGATTCCGGAATCAAAACGGTTCAGGATCTGAAGGGCAAGCAGGTCGCGTTTCCGTTCGGCACCACCGCGCATGTGCTGGTGGTCGAGGCGCTCAAGAAGGCCGGGCTGAAGTTCAGCGACATCAAGGCCGTCAACACCGGCTATCAGGCGACGACGACGGCGCTGATCGCCGGCGCCGTCCCGGCCGCGGTGATCACGGCGGGATTTGTCGAGGCGGCGACCAAGAAGGGCGCGGTCCGCGTCACCTCGCTGAAGGATTTCTATCCGCAGACGGCGGTGCTTGGCGGCCTCGTGATCTCCAACGCTTTCTTCGAGAAGAACAAGGCGGCCCTGCCGCGCATCGGCGCGGCGCTGATCCAGGCTCAGGTGTTGCTGAACCAGGAGCCGATCCGCAAGAAGAACTATGAAACCTACTTCTCCAAGATGGAGAGCTATGACGCCTATACCTTCAGCTTCGATCTCGGCAAATACCCCACCGCCGACGAATGGCTGAAGTCGTTCAAGGAAGGCAAGGTCGCGAACTGGGCGTTGACGACGGCGCAGATCCTCAAGGACGCCGGGACCATCGACAGGATCGGCGAGCCGTCAAAATTCCTCGCGCCCGACGTGTTCGAAAAAGCGGCGCAATTGGCGAAGGCTGGCAAATAACAAGCTCAGCATACTGGGCAAGAAGGGAAGACCATCGTGACCAAGGCAAAAGAGCACTTCGTCGTCATCGGCGCGCGAGGTTTCATCGGTTCCTGGATTTGTCGATTGCTCATCGAGGAGGGTGTCCGGGTCACCGCCACGGACACCAATCCGGATCCCCGCAGCATGAGCTCGGTGCTTGAGCCACGTCATCTCGACGGGATGGCGTATCGCGTCAGCGACGCCCGCAGTCCGGAGCAGGTCCGTGACCTGATCGGAGATGACGTCACTCATGTCATCTATCTCGCGGGCATTCTGCGGCCGGCCAGCGAAAACGATCCGCTGCTGTCGTCGCAGGTGAGTATCGGCGGCCTCATCAATGTTCTTGAGGCCGTGGTCCGGCGGAACAGCGGCATCGGGGTGGTGTATTCGAGCACGGCCGCGGTCTACGGCCCTGCTTCGGACTACCCCGATGGTCTGATCGACGACAGATCGCGCCCGAGACCGCTCGATCACTACGGGCTGCATCGATACGCGATGGAACTGACCGCGGACGCCTATTTCCGCCAGCATGGTGTCCCGTCCCTGGGCCTGCGGCCCTGGGTGGTGTACGGGGCCGGCCGCTTCAACGGCCTGTCCGCGCAGCCTTCGCTCGCCATGCTCGCCGCCGCCGCCGGCGCGCGGTTTCACATGGAGTTCGGCGGCATGAACGTGGTGCATCATGTCCGCGACGTCGCCCTCGCGTTCATCCGCGGCGTGCGTGCCAAGCTGCCTTCCTCGATTCAAGCCAATATTCCGGGCGAGTCGGTGGTCATGGACGATCTCATCACGATCATCGAACGGTGCGCGCCGGAAGCCCGCGGCGCTATCACCTGTGAAAAGAACAATCTCAACGCGCCGAGCAGGCTCGACGACCCGACGCTGGAGAAGCTGATCGGCCCTCTGCCATCGCCAACCGAGGACCGGGTTCGTGAAACGATCGCCGAATATCGCCGCCTGCTGGCGGACGGCCGAATCTCGTTTCCCTGATCTCATTCAATTTCCGATGCCTTGTCAGGAGAGAAGACATGCTGCTCCCCGCCGACCAGCCCGGCGTTGTTGCTCCCTTTGACGACGTCACGATCGAACTGTGCAGATCGAACCCCGACGTGATGATCATGACGGCGGACTTGCAGCCGTATGTCGATATTTTCCGGGTTCCCAAGGAAAGGCCGAAGCAGTTTCTCGACGTCGGCATGGCGGAACAGAATCTGCTTTCGATCGGGGCCGGCATTTCCAAGGCCGGCTTCATCCCGATCGCCACGACCTTCGCCTGTTACGCCTCGCGTCGGGCGTTCGACCAGATGGTGATCTGCATGGGCACCGGGCCGAGAACCTGCGTCGTCATCGGCTTCACGCCGGGCATCACCAGTCCGGCGCGCATTCATCATCAATCGACCGAAGACCTCGCCATGACCCGCGCCGTGCCCCATGCGACGGTGATCGATCCGGTTGACGCGACGGAATTCACGCAAGCCGTTCGCGCTTCCGTCCGGCAGCCCGGTCTGGTCTACATGCGCGGCCTTCGCGGAACGGTGTCGCGTCTGCTCGATCCGGAAAAGTATGTGTTCGAGGTCGGGAAGACGTATTGTCTCAGGGATGGCGGCGGCCCCGGAATAATCGCGACCGGCGCGGGAACCGAATGGGCCATCGAGGTTTCGCGGCTGCTCGAAGGCGCGGGGATCGACCATGCGCTCCTGCACGTGCCGACCCTCAAGCCGGCCCGGCAGGAGGAAATCTGGCGGTTCTGCGCGGGGCGCAGTCGGGTGTTCACCATCGAAAATCACAACATCGTCGGGGGGCTCGGCGGTCTTGTCGCCGAGGTCATGGCGGATCACGGCGGCGGGCCGCGGCTGACGCGGCTCGGCGTCCCCGATCATTGGGCGCCCGGCGGATCGCTCGGCTATATCCGGCAATCCCTCGGCCTTGATGCCGAAAGCCTCGCGCGGCGAATCAAGGAGGCGGCATAATCATGAAGGGCAGGAACCTCTCGATCACGGAACTCGAACATCTGGCGCTGAAGATGCGGCGGAACGTCATCGATATTTGCATGCAGCGCGGCGGATATGCCGGGCAGGGGGTTGCGCTGGCCGATCTTGGCGCAAGCCTTTACTTTCACGAGATGCGGCCGGACGGCAAGGGTTGGTATCATGATGTGTTCGTCAATTCGAACGGGCACGACGCCATCATGTGCTATTCCGCTTTTGCGGAGCAGGGGCTCTATACGATGGACGAGCTCCGCACCTACAACGCCGACGGCACCGATGTCGACATGAGCCCCTGCGAAGGTCGGCGCGGCTTCGTCATCACCATGGGGTCGCTCGGCCAGGGGCCGTCGCAAGCCGCTGGAATCGCCTATGGCGAGCGGGTGAGAGGATCCGACAAGCGCGTGTATTGTCTATTGTCCGACGGTGAACTCCAGGAAGGCAATGTGTGGGAGGCGGCGATGTTCGCCGGCCATCACAAGCTCGACAATCTGGTGTTTCTGATCGACAACAATGATTTGCAGGCGGGTGGCAACACCCGCAATATTTTGAATGTCGAGCCGGTGCCCGAGAAGTTCGAGGCATTCGGTTTCAAGGCGCGTCGGGTCAACGGGAACAGCATTCCGGAAATTCTCGATGCGTTCGCGGAAGCGCGGAGCACCAAGGGCAAGCCTTACGCGATGGTTTGCGATACGAAGCTGTTCCAGGGAAGTCCCTACATGCAAACGCGCTTTCCGACCGCGCATTTCGTGCAGACGGATATGGAGACGTGGAAGGCCGGGCTTGCCGAACTGGAAGGGTTGATCGCGGCAAGTCACGCCGACGCGGAGTAAAGCCGCGACCGGATCACCGCGCGATTCACGACAACCAGCCGCGCAATGACGTCACGATTCGGACCCGCATGCGCCCGATCGTGCCGACGGCGGCGGCCGGTTCGACGTCGGGCGCGCGCAGTTCAACACGCGTCCGGCCGCCGCTGATGCCGGCGGGCGAGCCTGACGCGATCAATTCTTCACGGCGCGGTACGCGTGCCAGGTGCCGTGGCCGAGCACGGGAAACACCACGATCAGGCCGATCAGTCCGGTGGCGATGCTGAGCAGGATCAGCGCCAGCATGATCGCGGCCCAGGTCAGCATCGCCGCCATGTTGTGCCAGACCAGCGCCATGCTGGAGCCCATCGCGGTCAGCGCGTCGACGCGCTGGTCGAGCTGCATCGGGATCGAGAATGCGCTGATGCCGAACGAGAACGCCGCGAACAGCGCGCCGACGACGCTGCCGACGATCAGCATCGCCCAGCCGGTCGGCGTGCCGAACAGCATCGGCGCGACGTGGTCGAGGCCGGGGAAGGCCACCAGCCCGAAGAACAGCGCGTAGACGATCACCGCGGCGCGCATCCACACCAGCATCAGCAGGCATAAAAGGACGCCGGTGAACATGATCTGCGCGCCCGACGCGGGATGCACGAAGATCATGTTGCGCAAGCTCACTGGCCTGCCCTCGGCGATCTGCCGGCTCTTGGCGTAGGGGCCGACCGCGAGGATCGGGCCGACCACCATGAAGCCGGCGAGCGCCGGGAACAGAATGTAATCCAGTTCGAACTTGAACAGGCCGTAGACGATCGCCGCCGACAGCAGGAACACGAACAGGCCGTAGACGATGCTCGGTCCCGGCTTGGTGCGGAAGTCGCGCCAGCCCAGCGCCAGCCAGTGAAAGGCGTCGGCCGGGGTAAGGCCGCGTTTCCAGCGGCGGTCGACCGGCAGCGGCGAGAGAACGGGCGGGATGATGGTTTGTGAGGGTTCGGTGTTTTCGATCACGTCAGATCCTCATCGCTGCGAGAGATCGGGATTATCGGGGTGTGCAAGACGACTGCGCCGCGCTGAAGGCGCCGGCCGCGCCATTGTCGCCGCCGCGCACATGGGCGACGCAGTCCGGCTGCGAGGTGACGGCGACGTAGACCAGATGCCAGTTGGCGCCGATCACCAGCGCCAGGCCGGCGCCGACCAAGAGCCAGATCCAGCGGCGATCGCGTCGCATGATGGTGGTCTCCCCGCTCATTTGTCGGGCTTCCGCAGGTCGACCAGATAGAGCGCCAGGATCTTGCGATCGAGATCGGAGAGGCGGCTCTCCCAGGTCGGCATATGGCCCTGCCGGCCGCCCCACAGCGTGGTGGCGATCGAACCGGCGTCGCCGCCGTAGATCCAGAACGGATCGGTCAGGTTCGGCGCGCCCATCTCGGGATTGCCCTTGGCGTCCTCGCCGTGACAGGAGGCGCAGTTGGCGGCGAACAGCTCCTTGCCGGCCGCGACCTTGGCGGCATCGAGATCCGTTTTGGATTCCTTGGCGTTGGGGTGCGACAGGCTGCGGACGAAGGCGATTACCTTGTCGATGTCGGCGCGCGGCAGCATGCCGTCCTTGCCGAACGCCGGCATCTGCGAGGTGCGGGTTTCAGGATGCGCCGAGTTGATGCCGACGGTGATCGTCTGGAAGATCGCCTCCGGTGTGCCGCCCCACAGCCACGAATTGGTGGTGAGGTTGGGAAAGCCTTTGCCGCCCTGCGCGGCGCGGCCGTGGCAGGCGGCGCAGTTGTCGCCGAACAGCGCGCGTCCGGTCTCGCGCACCGCCTCCATCAGCCGCGGATCTTTCTGGATGTCGGCGAAGCTCTCCTTTTCGATGCGCGCCGACCACACCGCGCGGTCGAGCGCCGCCTGCTTGACCGCCTGCGTCACGTCGTGGCGGACGTCGCTGCCCAGGAGGCCCTTGGTGTAGGTGCGGCCGATCGGCCAGGTCGGCATCAGGATCCAGTAGCCGACGGCGAAGATCACCGTGCAGGCGAGGAAGAACCAGATCACCTTCGGCACTGGCGTATTGAGTTCGGTGATGCCGTTCCATTCGTGACCGGTGGTCATGTAGCCGGTATGCGGGTCGCGTTCAAAGTGCCCCATGATCAGCCCTCATCCCCGGTATGGCTTGTCGTCGTCGTCGAGAACCGCTTGCGCGGCCTGCTCGAACGGTTTCTGGTTGGCGGGCCAGTAGGTGTAGACCAGCACGATCAGCGACAGGCCGATCAGGTAGAACAGGCCGAACGACTTGGAGAGCCAGACGAGCAGGTCGTGGGTGATGATCATGGCTTTTGCTCCGCGGTCGCGACCGGCTTGTGGGCGGCGTCGGTGAGCCGGCCGAGGATTTGCAGATAGGCGACCAGCGCGTCCATCTCGGTCAGTTGAGTGGGTTTGCCGTCGAAGGCGCGCACCGTGGTCGCCTTGCCGTAACGCTTGACGACGCCTTCGGCGGCGGGTGAATCGGGGGCAGCCTGGCCGTAGGCGTCGGCGGCGGCGTTGGCGATCATGTCGTCGGTGTAGGGCACGCCGACGTCGCGCTGCGCCCTGAGGTGCTTGCTGAGGTCGTTGGTGCGCAGGTCGGTGCGTTCCAGGAAGGCATAGGCCGGCATCACCGATTCCGGCACCACCGCGCGCGGATTGATCAGGTGCGCGACGTGCCAGTCGTCGGAATACTTCTCGCCGAGGCGGGCGATGTCCGGGCCGGTGCGCTTGGAGCCCCACAGCATCGGATGGTCGTATTTGGATTCGACCGCGAGCGAATACGGCCCGTAGCGCTCCACTTCGTCGCGCAGCGTGCGGATCATCTGCGAGTGGCAGGCGTAGCAGCCTTCTCGGATGTAGATGTTGCGACCGGCCAGTTCGAGCGGGGTGTAGACCCGCATGTCGGGCGCGTCCTCCACGGTCTGGTGGATGGTGAACAGCGGCGCGATCTCGACGAGGCCGCCGACCGAGGCGACGGCGATGATGCCGAGCACCATGCCGATGGTCTTGCGTTCCAGCCGGTAGTGAAATCCGAACATGATGACTTACTCTCCGGGCTGAACTGCGGGGATCTCGACGCCGACCACCGAGTAGTCGGGTGATGTCTGGGCCTGATCCTGCGCGGCGGTGCGGATCGTCATCCAGATGTTGTAGAAGCCGATGATCGCGCCGAGCAGGAAGAACACGCCGCCGACGGCGCGGGCGATGTAGTAGGGATGCATCGCCACCAGCGAGTCGACGAAGGAATAGGCCAGCGTCCCGCTCTCGTTATAGGTGCGCCACATCAGGCCCTGGATGATGCCCGAGTTCCACATCGCGAAGACGTAGATGATGGTGCCGGCGAGGGCGAGCCAGAAGTGCGCCTCCACCAGCTTCGCCGAATACATGCCGTTGCGCTTCCACAGCCACGGCACCGAGGCGTAGATCGCGCCGAAGGTGATCATCGCCACCCAGCCGAGCGCGCCGGCGTGGACGTGACCGATGGTCCAGTCGGTGTAGTGCGACAGCGCGTTCACCGGCCGGATCGCCATGAACGAGCCTTCGAAGGTGGACAGGCCGTAGAACACCGCCGCCACCATCATGAAGCGCAGCACGGCGTCGTCGCGCACCTTGTGCCATGCGCCGTTGAGCGTCATCAGCGCATTGCCGGCCGACACCCATGACGGCACCAGCAGCATCACCGAGAAGGTCATACCGAGCGATTGCACCCATTGCGGCAGCGCGGTGTAGTGCAGATGATGCGAGCCCGCCCACATGTAGAAGAAGGTGATGCCCCAGAACGAGATGATCGACATCCGGTAGGAGTAGATCGGCCGCCCCGCGCGTTTCGGCATGTAGTAGTACATCATGCCGAGGAAGCCGGAGGTAAGGAAGAACGCCACCGCGTTGTGGCCGTACCACCATTGCGTCATGGCGTCCTGCACGCCGGAGAACAGCGAATAGCTCTTGGCTTCGCCCCAGGACACCGGCACCGCGAGGTTGTTGATGATGTGCAGCATCGCCACCACCAGGATGAACGCCATGTAGTACCAGTTGGAGACGTAGATATGAGGCTCCTTGCGACGGTTCAGCGTGCGCAGGTAGAGCACGAAATACGTCACCCACACGATCACCAGCCAGATGTCGGCGTACCATTCCGGCTCGGCGTATTCCTTGGACTGGGTGACGCCCATCAGATAGCCGGTGGCGGCGACGACGCAGAACAGGTTGTAGCCGAACAGCACGAACCACGGCGTCAGTTGATCCGGCAGCCGCGCCCGCGAGGTGCGCTGCATGACGTAGAACGAGGTGGCGATCAGCGCGTTGCCGCCGAAGCCGAAGATCACGCCGGAGGTGTGCACCGGGCGCAGGCGGCCGAAACTCGCCCACGCCGCGTCGAAGGTCCATTCCGGATAGGCCAGAAGCCACGCCACCCAGTCGCCGACCGCCATGCCGATCACCGCCCATACCATGGCGGCGACGATGCCGAACTTGGTGGGTGAGTCGTAGTAGCTGTCGAGCCTGTCGGCGGAGGGTTCCGGCGCGTAATAGCCCCCGATCACCGCGAAAATGCCGGCGATCGCCACCACCAGCACCAGCGCGCCATGCACCCCCAGCGGGTCGCCGCTTCCGCCGGCGGCCATCGCAAGCCCGGTGGCCGCAAGCGCCAGCAGAATGATCAGCGCACCCTGACGTTCGTTTTTCGTGAGTTCGGCGACCATCGAAACATACCCCTTGTTTCCTCGCGCGGCCCGCGCGACCGATATCGCAAATCAGATCATTCCCGCGAACGGGATCATGTCAATCTGTGAGAGCGGTGCTCTATTTTGTCCGGACACGACGTCTTGATGCAAATGCAAATTAGTGTGCATCACGGCAATGCGAACGCCGAGTCACGGCCTAGATCGTGAGGTTAAAATCGGCAATGAGTCGCGGACGCTGCGCTCGGATCGTCGGCGGCTTTCGTGGCGGGCAAATCCGTCAGGTGTCCGGACCGTGCGCCGGATAGGCTCCCTGACAGCGCGCGCCGTGCGCGATTTCGTGTTGCGCCCGCAGCGGCCGGGAGTCATGATCGGCCATCGGTTGCAACGCGCGGTTCGGCGGCGGTTGCTCGAACAACTGGAAAACAACCGTGTGGCGATGGCATGGATCGATATCCTTCACCATCGGCACGCGTTCGTTGTCACAAATCTCATTGCGCGCATCGTCAGCAACCGCCGAGGGTCCCGTTGTCGTTGCGGAGACTTTCGGCGCGACGATGAGGATAGCGGCGTCAGGCGCGGCGAGCCGGTGAATATGGGACAAAACCGTCTCGGCCTTGTTCGGTCCGACCAGTGCGACAAGCAGCGCGCGGAGGTACGGCCTGAAAATGCGCCCGGTGACGCCGCGCTCCGCGACCATCAGGTCGAGCATGTTGCGCGCCAGCGGCGTCAGGTCGCGGGGCTGCGTGGCGGGATCGAGGATGACGCGCAAGGTGTGTTCGATGCGCGGCCAATTCGACCGCGAGATATGCGTCAGCACGCTGCTGAGATGCGGGTGGCGGTGCAGCATGGCGACCAGGCTGAAGGCGAGGTCGTCGATTCCCGGCGCGTCGAAAGCGTCGGCGGCGAGCGCCGACGCCTTCACCGCCGTGTGGCTATCGGGTGACATTGCCGGTTCCCGCGTCCGCCGCGGTGCTCTTGGCGGCCTGATCCAGCAACGCCGTCATCCGCTTGGTGGCGATCGGCGGCATCTTGGCCTGCTTGATGGCGTCGATGTTCGCGGTGTTGTCGCCGACTTCGATCAGGCCGACCATGCCCATGCCGAAATGCGGTGAGCAGCGGTAGCCGTAGAGGCCGGGCTTGTCGAATGTGACGCTGATTTCCTGCGATAGCTTGCCTTTGAACGGCGTCGCGCCGTCCGGCACCATGCCCGGAATCGATTCCGCGTCGTGGCCCTTGTCGGCGGGGACGAATTTCACGGTATCGCCGGCCTTGATCTTCAGGAACGCCGGATCAAACGCCATCGCCTGATTGTCAGGACCCTTGTTCAGCATCTTGACTTCGAATTCCGCGGCTTGCGCGGGAATAGCCAACATCAATGCGCCGGCGCATAGCGCGAGGGTGCTTAAGCGGGTGGTCAAGCGGGTCATGATCGGGTTCCATCTGTACGGCTGCCTTCAAGGGGCAGCGTTCATCATCAACAGACGAGCCCTACGCCCGTGCGCGCAACCGGCTCGTTGCGCTGGCGCAAGTTATGACGAAAGTTTGGTTCTGGTTATCGCAAGGCGCTCAGACGACATCGGCGTCCGTGGCGTGTGCGGAGCCGGGTCAAGCAGTTCCTGAAGCTGCCGCCAGCCGACGCACCGAAGATGCGATAAACCTCATGAAGTCCTGCGTTCGGTTCACCCCGTCATGATCGATCGCTGTCCGCGAACTTCGCCTCCATCGCGCGCCGCGTCGCCACCGTGTCGTCGGCGTGATCGATTTCGACATCGTTCCAGGTCACGACCGCGCCATGCGCGATATCGCGTGTGAGTTTCACGCGGTGCGCGAGGCCGATCGGCAATGCGCCGACCTTCAGGCTGTCGCGCGCCGGCATCAGTCTGCCCCATACGGTGTAACCACCCTCGCCGTCGAGCATC
Source organism: Xanthobacteraceae bacterium (assembly GCA_039808365.1). Lineage (GTDB taxonomy): Bacteria > Pseudomonadota > Alphaproteobacteria > Rhizobiales > Xanthobacteraceae > 62-47. The sequence goes on from JBDHSX010000001.1 coordinate 34,437, forward strand.
TCACCGGCCTTGAGGGCGCGCTTGGCGACGGCGGCGACATCGCCGCGAAAGCCACGCGGCTGTCCCGTCGGCTCATGGCGCAGCGCGGCCGACAGCACCGAGATGTTCAGCTCCAGTCCGATCAGATGGTATGGCTTGTACATCGCCGCGAAGCGTCCGCTGGCGTCGGTCTTCAATCCGTATTGCCTGAAGCAATCGGCGGCGTAATCGTTCGGCGCTTCCAGCACCACATAGACGCCCCAGCGCAGATCGCGAAATACCGGACGTCCGTCGCGTTCCACCGACGACACCACTTCCACCATGCCGGATCGATCCAGCACGCCGCCCTGGTCGCGCGGCCGCATGATGTGCGGCAGATCGTCGACGCCGCACGGCGGAAACTTCAAGCCCGCCTCGGGGACGTCGAGCCCGGTGGCGTTGGCGATCGCCGCCATCTCGATGGCGGACTTGGTGCCGTCGAGGAAGGAGTTGAACATCTGCGGATTCATCCCGGCGGATTGCGCTTCCGCCGCGGTCAGTCCGTAGTGTTTCCACACATCCTTCGGCGTCACGTCGTGGTAGATCGGCAGATATTTGGTGCCCTTGCCGGCGGCGACCACCTTGAAGCCGGTGGCGCGCGCCCAGTCGACCATTTCGGCGGTGAGCGCCGGCTGATCGCCATAGGCCAGCGAATAGACCACGCCGGCGTTGCGCGCTTCCTCCGCCAGCAGTGGCCCCGCGAGCACATCGGCCTCGACGTTGACCATCACGATGTGCTTGCCGGCCGCGATCGCCGCGCGGGCGTGGCGGATGCCGACGGCGGGATTGCCGGTGGCCTCGACCACCACTTCGATCGCACCGTCCTTGATCGCCGCCATGCCGTCGGTTGTGAATGTCGTTCTCTCGATCCGGGCATGGTCCCATCCTACGGTGCGGCACGCTTCTCGCGCGCGCTCCGGATCGAGATCGACAATCGTAGCCACCTCAAGCCCGGGCGTATGCGGCACCTGCGCCAGAAACATCGAGCCGAATTTTCCGGCGCCGATCAGCACGACGCGAACGGGTTTGCCCGCCGCATGGCGGGCTTGCAGCAGATGGTGAAGATTCATGGGACGGGTCCGGTAAGATTATTTCGGAATGGTTGAAACGCTTGAGACCGCCATGGCGGGACGCGCCCCGCCATGCACGTTTCCGGTGTGACATCGGGAGAAAACGTGGATGCCCGGCACAATGGCCGGGCATGACGTTCGAGTCAAAATTCCGGCGGAAAATTATTCCGCGGCCTGTTGCGGCCGCCGGGCGAGTTGAACCAGCGCGTCGTCGGCGACGGTCTCGATCGGCGTGAAATCGCGATGGGCGATGAATTCGGGCCGGGTCGGCGTGCGGATGTAATTGGAAACCGCGTTCAGCGTCAGGTAGACGATCTTGCGCGGATAGGGCGTGATGTTTCCGGCCGAGCCGTGCACCAGATTGCCGTGGAACATCAGCATGCCGCCGGGCTTGCCGGTGGGCGCGACGATGCCGCCCTGCTCGACCAGCCGGGTGACGGTGGCCTCGTCGAGAGTCCACAACGGATAGGACGTGGTGGCGAGGTCGTGCGCGGCTTCGAGATCGCCGGCGGTCTGGCTGCGCGGCACCAGCATCAGCGGGCCGTTGATCGGCATCACCTCGTCGAGGAAGATCGCGATGTTCATGGCGCGCGGCTCCGGCATGCCGTCGTCGCGCTTCCAGGTGCCGTAATCCTGATGCCACTGCCAGACGTCGCCGGTGAAGGCGGATTTGGCGTTGATCTTGAATTGATGCATGTAGACTTTTTCGCCGAACACCTGCTCGATCGGGTCGATCATGCGCGGATGCGCGCCGAGCAGGCCGAACGCCTCGTTGTAGAGATGCGCGGCGAACGCCGTGCGCGGCGCGCCGCTTTTCTCGCGCCAGACTTCCGGTCGCTGTTGATCGTAGATGGCGATGGCCTCGCGGCGCAGCAGTTCGACTTCCTCGTTGTTGAACAGTTCCGGCAGAAAGAGCCAGCCTTCGGTATGAAATTGGTCGAGTTGGGCTTGCGTGAGTTTCATGAATGTTTCCTTCCCTGTTATCGTGCGGTCGAAATGATCGGCTTCAGGCGGCCTGGCTTGAGGCCGCAAGGCGTTGCTCGGTGAATTCGCCGGCCGAGATGGCATGTTGGCGGGCCGCGGCTTCGGCGCCATCGGCGTCGCCGGCCAGAATGAGGGCTGCGATCGCTTCATGTTCGGCCCAGGCGCTGGCGCGGTAATCGAGTTCGGCAAGCACCGTCGCCATCGAGCGGCGCATGTGCGGCCATTGCGCGCCAACGGTTTCCTCGATCGCCGGATTGCCGGACAGGCGATAGATGGCGCGATGGAAGTTGACATCGCAGCCGATCAGGGTCGCCAGTGGCGTGGCGTCATCGGCACCGCGCCCGGCTTGCAATGCGCGTTCCAACTCGGCGCGACCGGAGGCGTCCAGCTTGATCCGCAACGCCGCGAGGCGTGCCGACAGGCCATCGAGGGCGCCGCGAACCTCGTAAAGCTGGCGAATCCGCACGGGATCCAGCCGGGTCACCTGAAACCCTTTTCGTCCGCTTTCGGCGACCAGTCCCTGCTGATGCAACAGATGCAGCGCGTGGCTGACCGGCTGGCGCGAAACACCGAGCCGCTCGGCCAATTCGCTTTGCCGGATGCGGTGCCCCGGCGGCAATGAGCGATCGACAATCGCATCGAGAATCCGGCCGTAGACCTGATGAATGAGATTGGGCGATAGATCCAGCGGTATCATATGTGTCCCGAATTCGGAATTCCGAATTCGAAAAGACTACGGAGGTCCGTCGGTGCTGTCAACAGGGATCGACTGTGACGGCAAGCCCGATCATCAGCCACGGCGGGGCCGGCATCGGTTTGGCCGGGGGCATGACGAGATCGCCCGTTTGAGCAAGTCGAGGAAGATTTATTCGGCGAACTCGCTCGAAACTGCACGCGGCGGACGGGCCCGACGAAATCGTTTCCTGAGATGTGCGTCATCCAAATATCCTATGCGACGGATTGACGCGCCTGCGTCTCCTGTTGGTTGTGGCGTCCGCCGCACTTTGCCTAAACTGTGGCCGCGCGTGAGTTCTGAGTTCCGTGACTGCCGGTGCGCGCCGGAAGCCGATCCCGGAGAAACCGGGACGATTTCCGAAGACGATCAAAAACATTCGTGGCCTGGGGAGGACTCACAATGCTGAACGAGACAACATCTCGCCGTCGTTTCATGACGGGAGCCGCGGTCGCTGGGGCGGCCGTCGCCGCGCCCTACATCCGCAACGCGGAAGCCGCTGAAACCATCTCGTGGAAGGTGCAGACCTCGTGGCCGGCGGGTGTCGGCCTCAATACCTTCAAGGCGTGGTGCAACACCATCAAGGAAAAAACCGGCGGCGAACTCGAATTCAAGCCCTATGCCGCGAAGGAAATCGTCGGCGATTTCGAACTGCTCGACGGCGTCAAGAACGGCGTGCTGGAGGCGATGAACTCGTTCTGCGTCTATTGGGTCGGCAAGATTCCGGCGACGGCGTTCCTGTCGTCCTACCTGATGGGCCTACGCTATCCCCACGAGTGGGACATCTTTTTCTACGGCAAGGGCGGCGTGCAGATGGCCCGCGAGATCTATGCCAAGCAGGGACTTTACTGGGTCGGGCGAATCCAGCACGGGCCGAACATCGTCCACTCGAAGAAGCCGATCCGCTCGATCGAGGACTTCAAGGGCCTGAAGCTGCGCGTCCCCGGCGGCATGATCGCCGAAGGTTTTGCGGCGGCCGGCGCCCGGACGACGCTGTTGCCCGGCGGCGAAGTGTTCTCGGCGCTGGAAAAGGGCACCGTGGACGCGGCAGACTACACCGGTCCGGCGGTGAACTGGGACCTCGGTTTCCAACAGGTGACAAAGTACATCTGGATGGGACCGGTCGGCCTTGAGTCGATCTATCAGCCGGTCGACCTGATGGACTTCGTCGTCAACATGAACGTCTGGAATAAGCTTTCGCCGAAAATGAAGCTGTGGATCGAGAACGAAGTCGAAGCCTATTCGGCGCATCATTTCGGCTCGATCCAGCGGGCGGACATGGAAGCCTGGGATAAGTTCACCAAGGCCGGCATCGAAATCAACCGCCTGCCGACCGAGGATCTCGAAAAATTCCAGCGCATCGCGGTGCCGATCTGGTTCAAGTGGGCCAACAAGGACAAGGATGCCGCGCGAGTCTTCAAGACCCAGCTCGACATCATGGAGTCGCCGAGCCTCGGCTACGTCACGCCCGATATGTATCAGGGGCAGAAGCTCGACCTTTAGCCGGCACGCGAAAGGCCCGGTGCGCCGCGGGGAATCTCTTGGCGCGCCGGGGTTCGGCTACATCGGACCTGATCCACCGGTTTGTCTCCACTGAGCAGTGGAAGAAACACGCGCCTTTCATCCTGGGATAAATTCCGATTCAAATTTGATGTATCGTATTGGCCGCGACACGGCTGCGATCGTGCAGGCGTGCCGCAACTAACAACAGCGCTATCAAGCGCGGTCACCATCGCAACCGACGCGATGGCATCCGGGGGGTCCCATGCCCGAGATCAATTTCGTGCTGCCTCATTGGCTTTATTGGGGCACGCTTCTTCTATTTCCCATTATCGCCATGGCCATGGTGCGGCGCGAGCAACAGCGGCCGCGACGTCATGGCCCGTCGCTGTTCGTGGCTTACATGTTCTGGCTCACGGCCGGCTTTATCGGCCTTCACCGGATTTACCTCCGCAGCATATGGGCGGTGGTTTTCCTGCCGGTGGTGATCGCAATCCTCTATTTCAACGGCATCGACCGCAACTATCGTGAGGATGTCTCCCGGTCGCGGGCGGCGCACGAGACGGCGGTCGTCAAACTGCATCGCATCGAGCCATCGCCAGGCGTCACGCTGTCGCCCGAAGCGGCCAGCCGCGTCACCGCCGCGCGCGAAGCGGAGGCCAAGACGAAGGCCGATTTCCAGGCTGCGGAGACCAATCTCAAATCCAATGGCAGGATCGTCAGCGGCCTCGCCATCCTGCTTGGCGTCATGCTGCTGATCGACGCTTTTCTGCTTCCGGGGCTGGTTCGACGGGTTCGCGCGCGCGAGGTCGCGGCGGGGCCGCCGCCTCCCGAACTGGTGCCGCCGGATGTCACGACAATCGGCACGGGCGAGGATCCGACGCGGCGCGTTCATACGCGCCTGACCGATGCTCTGGACGGTCTCAGCAATCGGGTCGGTGAATTCGTCGCCTATTGGGCGGTGCTGTCGGTATTCGCCTATTACTACGAAGTCGTGGCCCGCTACTTCCTCAATTCACCAACCAACTGGGTTCACGAAAGCATGTTCCTGATGTTCGGCATGCAATACATGCTGTCGGGCGCATACGGCTACAAGGAGGATCAGCACGTTCGGGTCGACGTGATCTATTCGCAGTTCTCGGTCCGGGGCAAGGCGATCGCCGACATCATCACCTCGCTCTTTTTCTTCATCTTCATCGGCACCATGCTGTGGACCGGATGGAAGTTCGCCTCGGACGCCATCAATGTCGGCGAAGTGTCGTTCACGGAATGGGCCGTTCAATACTGGCCGGTCAAACTGACAATCCCCATCGGCGCCGGCCTTCTGCTGCTCCAGGGCATCTCCAAGCTGATCAAGGACATCATCATCGTGACCAGGGCGAGGGCGTGAACCATGGGGCTCGAAATCGATATCGCATGGTTGACGCTGTTGATGTTCGGCTCGCTGGCAGCGCTGCTGGCGCTCGGCCTGCCGATGGCGTTCTGCACCGGAAGCCTCGCCACCATCTTCCTGTTCGTGTTCGGCACGCCGGCCATTCTCAACATGATGCCATCGCGGATTTTCCCGTTCATGACGGACTACCAGCTTTCCGCTGTGCCGCTGTTCATTTTCATGGCGGCAGTGCTGGAAAAAGCCGGCATCATCGAGGAGCTGTTCGATGCGATCTATAAGTGGCTCGGCGCGCTGAAGGGCGGCCTCGCCGCCGCGACGGTGATCGCCTGCACGCTGCTCGCGGCGATGGTCGGCGTCGTCGGCGCTACCGAGGTCACGATGGGCATGATCGCGCTTCCGGCCATGCTCAAGCGCGGTTACGATCCGAAGCTCGCCTGCGGCGCGCTGCTTTCGGGCGGGACGCTGGGCATCCTGATCCCGCCGTCGGTGATGGCGATCGTCTATGCCGTCGTGGCGCAGCAGTCGCTCGGCGAACTGCTGGTCGGTTCGATCTTCCCCGGCCTGCTGTTGTCCGGACTCTATGTCGGCTACGTCCTGGTCCGATGCTATATCAATCCGAGCCTCGGCCCGGCGTTGCCGCTGGAGGAACGTGTCGACTGGCGCGAGAAACTCCGGCTGCTGAAGAACACGATCGCGCCGATCCTGCTGATCATCCTTGTGCTCGGCGTGATCTTCTTCGGTATCGCCACGCCGGTCGAGGCCGCGGGCATCGGCACGTTCGGCGCGCTGTTCGTGGCCGCGCTGCATCGCCGCCTGAACTGGGTCAATATCCAGGACGCGGCCATGCAGACGCTGAAGGCCACCTCCATGGTGATGTGGATTTTCTTCGGCGCGACGATGTTCGTCGGCTTCTTCATCGTCAAGGGCGGCCAGGAGTTCGTCGCCAACACCATTCTCGGCACCGGCCTGCCGCCCTACGGCATCCTGATGCTGATGATGGTGATCCTGTTCGTGCTGGGCATGTTCATCGACTGGGTCGGCATCCTGCTGCTGACCGTGCCGATCTTCCTGCCGATCATGCAGGGTCTGGAATGGGGCGGCGTATTCGGCCTTCCTGGCGTCGCGCCGAAAGACGTGGCGCTGTGGTACGGCGTGATCTTCATGGTCAACATGCAGATGGCGTTCCTCAGTCCACCTTTCGGATACTCGTTGTTCTATCTGAAAAGCGTGGCGCCGCCGGAGATCACCATGGCCACGATCTTCCGGGCCGCGGTCAATTTTATGGCCTTGCAGTGGCTTGGCGTCGGCCTGTGCATCATATTCCCGCAGATCATTACGTGGCTGCCCAGTCTGGTCTACACGCGGTGAATAGTGGCTTTCTTGCCGCATCGGATATGAGATCACGCGCCTGATCCGCGCGTTGCCCGATCGATGAGCGTTCAGCGGATGGAGACGCATGTCCCCATCCGCTCGTTCACATCATCCGCGTCGCACCGAATGGACGGCCCCCCAACACCTTATGACCGAATGAACCGCCCAGCCCAGGCGTGGGCGCCCGGCCAAGCTCGTTCCGCCTTGCTTCATGCTGAAATTACCATCTGGCCCCATGACCAGATTAGTAGTATTCTAAAACAAGCTTCGATCAAAGCTGCAGCGAATATTGTGAGCAACTGCGAAATATGTTCGCGCTCGCGCCTGACGCTTCAGCCCGGCTTATGAAGAGCGAGGAGCGACCATGATCAACCTGAAAATCAACGGACAGACTCAGAGTTGGGACGGTGATCCCGATTTGCCGCTGCTGTGGTTTCTGCGGGATGAAATCGGCCTGACCGGCACTAAATTCGGCTGCGGGGAGGCCCTGTGCGGCGCCTGCACCGTGATGGTCAACAAGCAAGCCGTGCGGGCCTGCGTCACGTCGGTTTCCGATGTCGCCGATCGTGAAGTCATCACCATCGAGGGCTTGCATCCCACCGGCGATCATCCGGTGCAGAAGGCCTGGCGTCAGGTCAATGTGCCGCAATGCGGCTACTGTCAAGCCGGCCAGATCATGCAGGCGGCGGCGTTGCTGACCGAGAATCCCAAACCGACGCATGACCAGATCCGCGAGGCGATGGCCGGAAACATCTGCCGTTGCGGCTGTTATCAGCGCATCGAGAATGCGGTTCACCTCGCTTCGACGGGGGTGTGACCATGAACATCATCACCAATCCCAAAACGTTTCGCGGGTTCGAGACGCGGATCAAGGTTGAAAAGATCTCGCGGCGAAGCATCCTGAAGGGCCTGGGGGTCACCGGTGGCCTCGTGCTGGCCGCGCCGTTGATGTCACGGCGGGCGTTCGCCGCCTATCAGACCGGCGCGGCCAAGATGCCCCATGGCGTCGTGGTCGATCCGCGCGTGTTCGTTGCCATCGCGCTGGACGGCGTTGTCACCATCCTTGCGCACCGCTCCGAAATGGGCACCGGCGTGCGCACCAGCCTGCCGCTGATCGTCGCGGAGGAGATGGAAGCGGACTGGGCGCGGGTGAAGGTGCGGCAGGCCCATGGCGACGAGAAAAAGTTCGGCAATCAGGACACCGACGGCTCGCGCAGCACGCGGCATTACCTGATCCCGATGCGCCAGACCGGCGCCGCGGCGCGCGCGATGCTGGAACAGGCGGCCGCCAAACGGTGGGGCGTGCCGGCTGACGAGGTCAGGGCGCAGAACCATGAAGTGATCCATGCGTCGAGCGGCCGTCGTCTCGGGTTCGGCGAACTGGCGGAGGATGCCGCGAAGCAGCCGGTGCCCGATATCGGCGGATTGAAGCTGAAGGACCCGAAGGATTTTCGCTATCTCGGCAAGGGCCAGGTCAGCATCGTCGATCTGCACGACATCACCACCGGCGCGGCGCATTACGGCATCGATACGCGCTTGCCCGGCATGAAATACGCCGTCATCGCCCGCCCGCCGGTGACCGGCGGCAAGCTGGTCTCGTTCGACGCGGCGGACGCCTTGAAGGTGCCCGGCGTTGAGAAGGTCATGGAAGTGAAGGGATGGCCGTGGCCGTCCAAATTCCAGCCGTTGGGCGGTGTCGCGGTGATCGCCCGCAATACCGGCGCGGCGATCAAGGGCCGGCAAGCGCTCAAGGTTATATGGGACGACGGCGCCAATGCCGGTTACGACTCCGCCGCCTACCGCAAGCAGTTGGAGGAAGCCGCGCGAAAGCCGGGTCTTGTCGTCCGCAAGGAAGGCGATGTCGATGCGGCGCTGAAGGGCGCCGACAAGGTGATCGTCGGCGAATACTATTTGCCGCATCTCGCGCACGTCAGCATGGAGCCGCCGGTGGCGGTGGCCGACGTCAAGGGTGACAGGGTGGAGGTCTGGGCTCCGGTTCAGAGCCCCGGCGGCACCCGCGACGACGTCGCCAAGACGCTCGGCATCCCCGAGGACAACGTGACGGTCAACGTCACGCTGCTCGGTGGGGGCTTCGGGCGCAAATCGAAATGCGATTTCGTCCTTGAGGCGGTGCTGTTGTCCCAGGCGATCGGCGCGCCGGTCAAGGTGCAATGGACCCGTGAGGACGACGTCCGACACGATTTCCTGCACACGGTCTCGGTGGAGCGCATCGAGGCTGGCCTCGACAAATCCGGCAAGGTCGTCGCGTGGCGGCACCGCAGCGCGGCGCCGAGCATCGCCTCGACCTTCGCGCCGAACGTGACGCATCAGTTCGCCATCGAGCTGGGCATGGGACTGATCGACATGCCATTCGAAATCGCCAACCTCCAATGCGAGAATCCGGAGGCGGCGGCGCATACGCGCATCGGCTGGTTCCGCTCGGTGTCGAATATTCCAAGGGCATTCGCGGTCCAGTCCATGGTCGGCGAACTGGCGGCGGCGACCAATCGCGATCAGAAGGAGATGCTGCTCGATCTGATCGGCTCGCCGCGGATCGTGAACCTGGATTCGGTGAAGGAGCCGTGGAACTACGGCGAACCCTACGACAGCTATCCGATCGACACCGCGCGCCTGCGTCGTGTCGTCGAGGTGGTGGCCGACAAAGGCAAGTGGGGACGCAGCGTTCCGAAAGGCCATGGGCTCGGCATCGCCGCGCATCGCAGCTTCGTCAGCTATGTCGCGACCATTGTCGAGGTTTCGGTCGACGACAAGGGCAAGCTGGCTGTGCACCAGGTGGACACCGCGATCGACTGCGGCACCTACGTCAATCCGGAGCGCATCCAGTCCCAGATCGAAGGGGCGGCCATCATGGGATTGAGCCTCGCCAAATACGGCGAGATCACTTTCAAGGGCGGCCGGGTGGAGCAAGGCAATTTCGACACCTTCCCGGTGATCCGGATGGATGAATCGCCGCTCGTGACTAACGTCCATATCGTCCCGCCGGACGTGGACACGCCGCCGAGCGGGGTCGGTGAACCGGGCGTGCCGCCATTCGCCCCGGCACTGGCGAACGCCATCTTCGCCGCGACCGGAAAGCGAATCCGCGCCCTGCCGATCGGCAAGCAGTTGGAGACATAAAGCCGTTCAGGAGAGGGCAAGCCATCGACGCCCATCCTCGCAAGGGCACCAGACGGTGATCCGTCTGGTGCAGGCGTCGTCGCCTATCCAGCGCGCTTGGCTGTGGCCTATTCATGAACCTTGCTGATGGCTCCAAACTATTTGTCCCGGGTCATCAAGACTGTTCCCGCACATGGATCATGCGGATAAGAGGGCCGGCGGTCAGTCGGCTATATGGTCGCCTCGCGGTTTCCAATCCCACGAGAGGCGGTTGACATGCGGCTTTCGTGGGCGGGGATTGGTTGGATCCGGTGCGGCGTACGTGCTTGAAGACGTCCTGAAATCACGCTGCAATCAAGTGCGATGGTCTTGAGCTCGGACTTTCTGAGTGCTGTCTCTGAGACTGACCGTGAATTTGATATTTTCGCGCGTCGGTGCCGTTGACGTTCCCCTGATCCTGTCGAGAAGAATTTGAGCCGCGCGCTCGCCGATCTCGCCATGGGGGACATCGACTGTCGTCAGTGCGGGTAATAGATATCGCGAGAAGTCGAATCCGCCGAAGCCGGCGACGGCGATATCCCCGGGCACCGATAGACCCCGCCGTTGCAGCGCAAGCATGGTTCCGGCGGCGACAACGTCGTTGACGCAGAATACGGCCTCCGGCGGTTGTCCCATTCGCAGAAGTTGCTCGGCGATCTCGTGGCCGGACGACATGTTACGAAGATCATCGACATAGAGGATGATGGGGTCCGCGCCATGCGCCTTCGCCGCGGCGGCATATCCCTTGCGGCGCATTTCGGCGCGTCGATCGCGTCCTTCGGACGCAACAAAGGCGATACGCCGATGTGAACTGGCGAACAGAGCGGTTGTCATCGCCTTGGCCGCATCATAGTTCGACAACGCGACGATGCTATCAATCGGCGTCCGGGTCGTGTCCCAGGTTTCCACGACTGGCAGGCCGGATTGCGCGAGAATCCGGCGAGTCTCGGGAAGATGATGCACGCCGACGATGATGAATCCGTCGACGCGCCGCCCCAGCAATGTCGCGACCGCGCGGTGTTCCTCCTCCAGGTCGTAGTTGGTCTCAGCCAGGACGATCTGGATGCCATAACGGCGAGCGACGCTGCCGATGCCCTGAACCGTGCCTGAAAACATCGAACTGGCGATCGTGGGAAGAATGACGGCAATCGTTCCCGTCCGCTGCGACGCCAGCGATGACGCCACCAGATTGTGGATATAGCCGGTTTCCCGAATGGCGGCTTCGACACGCTTGCGAAGCTCGGCGGTGACGGCATCGGGCCGGCGCAATACGCGCGAGACCGTCATCGTCGAGACGCCGGCTCGTCTGGCGACATCGGCCATGGTGGTGTTGGCTTTGCCTTGTCGGCTGGGCATTGGAGGCGAGTCTCGCGGAGTTTGCCTTGACCGCGACGCGATGAGCGGAGTTCGCGGTGACGGCGCGGCCTGTCGGATCAGTCACTATCACCATTTTTGCGTGAATACATCGTGAGCCATGACGCCGGCTTGAACGATGGTCCTTGGGAGTTCTGGATGATGTTTCGCGCGCCTTGACTCGTTCTATTGTTAGCGCTATCTTCTTATCTGTTAGCGCTAACAACAATCGGGGCCATGGGGTGGATCGTCGTCAGGAAATATTGCGCGAGACAGACGTTTTGGTGGTTGGCGGCGGCGCGGCGGGCGTCGCCTGCGCGGCGGCGGCGGCGCGCCGGGGTCGCAAGGTCATCGTCGTGGAGCGCTACGGATTTTGCGGCGGCGGAGCCGTTGCCGGCTTGTCGGGAACGATCTGCGGCCTCTATGCGGCCTCGGACCGGAAGAATTCAGCGCCCGAGCAAGTCGTTCACGGCTTCGTCGATGAATTCATCGGGCTTCTGGAGCGGCGAGGCGGCATCACCGCGCCGGTGCAATATGGCAAGACCTACACGCGGGTCCATGATCCGCTGGTGTGGCGCGAGGCTGCCGATCATCTGCTGGGCGAGGAAGCCAATGTTGAGGTGATCCTCCACGCCACGGTCATCGGCGCGTTGTGTGAAGGCGATCGGATCGTCGGCGTGCAGGTCTTCACCAAGCAGGGGCCATTGCGCATCATGGCAAAGGTTGTCGTTGATGCGTCCGGCGACGCCGACGTCGCGGCGATGGCGGGGCGGCCGCTGACCAAGGGCAAGGATGGCCAGATCCAGAACCCGACGATGATTTTCAGGTTGTCGGGGGTGGATGTGCCGCGCTTTCTGAGCGTCGCGGGCGCCGACTCCATTCTGGACTCCAAGACGTCCGATTTGATCGTCTCGCTGCATCGCTCGGGTGAGTACAATCTGCCGCGCGCCAAGATTTTTCTTTTTCCCACGCCGCGGCCCGGCGAATTGCTGTGCAACGCGACGCGGATCGTCGGGCGTGACGGCCGGGAGCTGGATGCGACGAAATTTGTCGACCTCGCCGAGGCGGAAGTCATGGGGCGGCGGCAGGTGCGTGAATATGCCCGCTTCATCGCCGCTCATCTTCCGGGGTGTGAGAATGCCTTCGTCAACGATACCGGCGCGCAGGTCGGAATTCGCCAGACCTGGCAGATCGTCGGCAAGGATCGCCTGAGCAATGACGCGGTGACATCCGCGCGCAAGCGACCCGACGGCATTTGCCGGTCGCCGTGGCCGATCGAACTGCATGCCGGCGAGAAGCCGAAGCTGCACTGGATTCTCGATGATTACTACGAGGTGCCCTTCGGCTGCTTCGTTCCCGCTGAAGGGGCGGGCCTGCTTGTCGCCGGCCGCTGCCTGTCCGCCGAACACGAGGCGATGGCCTCGGCGCGGGTCACCGCGCAATGCTTTGGCTACGGCCAGGCGGTCGGCATTGCGGCCGATGCGATGTGCGAAGACCCCGAGCGCCAACTCTCCGGCGCCGATATCCGCGCGGAATTGAACGCCGCCGGCGCGCAACTCGATTGATCTCAAGCCAAAGAAAACAGCATGAAGATGACAAGCCTGCGCAGCAATTTCGAACCCGGTACGACGCGTTGGGCCGTGCGTCGCGCGCAATGGCTGGCGATGGGGCTCAGCGAGGAAGATCTGCTGAAGCCCAAGATCGCCATCGTCAACAGTTCGAGCAAGCTGTCGATCTGCTATGCTCACCTCGATGGGGTCTGCCGCGAGGTGGAGCAGGCCATTCGGGAAGCCGGCGGCGTTCCTTTTGAAATCCGCACCGTCGCGCCATCCGATTTCGTGACCAGTGCGGGGCGGCAGGCGCGCTATCTGATGCCGAGCCGCGATCTCCTTGTCAACGACATCGAGGTGCAGGTCGAAGGCGCCGAACTGGACGGCATGGTGCTGCTGTCCTCGTGCGACAAGACCACGCCGGCGCATCTGATGGCGGCGGCGCGGCTCAATATTCCCGCGATCGTCGTTCCTTGCGGCTATCAGCTCGGCGGCGAATGCAATGGTTGCCATGTCGATATCGAGGACGTTTACAAGGCGATCGGCACGCTGAAGGCCGGCTCGCTGTCGATCGATGATCTCGCGGCGATGACGCGCCACGCGATTATCGGCCCCGGCGTCTGTGCGGGCCTCGCGACCGCCAACACGATGCATGTCCTCGCCGAAGCGTTGGGAATGGCGTTGCCGGGCAGCGCGCCGATCCGCGCCGGTTCCGAGGCGCTGAATGTCTCCGCGCGCCGCGCCGGCCACGCGATCCTTGATCTGATCGCTCGCAATATCCGGGCGCGGGACATCCTCACCGCCGGCGCGTTCCGCAATGCCGTCGCGGTGGCGGTCGCGACCGGTTGTTCGGTGAACTGCGTTCGCCATCTCGCGGCGGTGGTCAGCGAGGCTGAACTTGACATCGATATTGTTCGCGAGATCGAGGCGGCGCGCGACTTGCCGCAATTGACGACGGTGCGTCCGAACGGGCCGCACCGGATCGAGGATCTGGATCGCGCCGGAGGCTGCCGTGGCGTGATGAAACGCCTGAGTCCGAAACTGGATCTGACAGTTCTCACGGTGTCCGGGAAAGCATTGTCGGCCAATCTCGACGACGCGCCGGAGCCGGACCAACGCTGCATCCGCCCGCTGGACCGGCCGTTCCGCGACGAGCCGGGCCTGACCATTTTGCGCGGAAGCCTCGCGCCGGATGGCGCGGTGGTCAAGCTCTCGGCGGTGCCGCAGCACATTCGGAGCTTCGTCGGCAAGGCGCGCGTCTTCAAGGACGAGAGCGCCGCGATCGCCGCGCTGGAATCGCACTCCATTCGCGACGGCGATGTCGTCGTGCTTCGCGGCATGGGTCCCAAGGGCGGGCCCGGAACGGTGTTCGCCGCGAGCTTCATGGCGGCGCTGGTCGGGGCGGGGCTGGGCGCCGGGGTTGCCGTTGTCACCGATGGCGAACTCTCGGGACTGAACAGCGGCATCACGATCGGCCAGATCATGCCCGAGGCGGCCGAGGGCGGGCCGCTGGCGCTGGTGGAGGAAGGGGACAGCATCGCCATCGACCTGAATGCGCGCGTGCTTGATCTTGAGGTCGCGGATGACGTCCTGGCGCGGCGGCGGGCGGCGTGGCAACCGCCCGATCATAGCAAGGTGCGGGGCTGGCTCGGTCAATATGCGAGCCTCGTGCAGCCGCTGTCGAAGGGCGCGGTGCTGCGCCCTCGTCAATGAAAAACATCGAAAACGAGGGAGGATTGAACAATGCGTAAGGGGTGGCTCGCGGTGGTGGCCGGCGCGGTGTCGTTGATGACCGCGTCCGCGAATGCCGAAACGATCAAGATCGGTGTTTTAAACGACCAATCCGGCGTGCAGGCCGATTTCGCGGGGCCCGGCTCGGTCATTGCCGCGCGCATGGCGGTGGAGGATTTCGGCGGCACGGTGGCCGGACAGAAAATCGAGGTCGTCGTTGCCGATCATCAGAACAAGGCGGATGTCGGCGTCAATATCGCGCGGCGATGGTTCGATGTCGACGGCGTCGATGCGATCTTTGACGTGCCGAATTCCGCGGTGGCGCTGGCGGTGAACAGCCTGACCCGGCAGAAGAACAAGGTTCTGATCGTGTCCGGCGGCGGAACGTCTGATCTGACCGGGAAGGATTGCTCGCCGAATACGGTTCACTGGACCTATGACACCTGGGCTCAGGCCAACACGGTCGGAACAGCGGTGACGAAATCGGGCGCCGATACCTGGTTCTTCATGACGGTGGACTATGCGTTCGGTTACGCGCTTGAGCGCGACGCCACCGAAGCCATCAAGGCCGCCGGCGGCAAGGTGATCGGCACCGTCAGGCATCCGCTGGGGACGTCGGATCTTTCGTCATTCCTGCTTCAGGCGCAATCCTCGCATGCCAAGGTCATCGGCTTGGGCAGCGCCGGCGCCGATACGATCAACGCGGTCAAGCAGGCCGCGGAATTCGGCATCACGCAGCAGGGCCAGCGGCTGGTCGCCATGTTGATGGTGCTGAACGATATCGATGCGTTGGGCTTGAAGGATGCGCAGGGTCTGATGCTGTCCGAGGCGTTCTACTGGGACCTTAACGACAAGACCCGCGCCTGGGCCAAGCGATACGCGGCCCTCAACAACGGCCGTTATCCCAACATGGTTCATGCCGGCGTCTATGCCAGCGTCTTGCACTATCTGAAGGCCGTTCAGAAGGTCAAGGATGCCAAGGACGGCAAGAAGGTCGTCGAGGCGATGAAGGAGATCCCCACCGACGACGCGCTGTTCGGGAACGGGAAAGTGCGCGCCGACGGCCGGGCCATCCACGACATGTATCTGTTTCAGGTCAAGACCCCTGCGGAGTCCAAAGGACCTTTCGACTTCTACAAACTGGTCGGCTCGGTGCCAGCGGCAAAGGCATTTCGTCCGATGGAAGCCGGAAACTGCCCGCTGGTCGGATCGAAGTAGGAGGATGTATCCCCATCCTGATTAACGGTGACATGCTCCCCGAAATGAGGGGAATGTTGTTAATGCCTGATGGAACGCTTCGTCTTGACGCGACGACAGCGGCAGGGTCGCTGTCGCCCGGTCGATCGGGCGGCGGAGTGGGCCGCATTGCATTTAATCGCCGTCGCGGCATGATGAGGTATGCGAGGCGCCCCTCTCACCATATTGGTCATCGACGAGAACCGGCCTCGTGCCTCGATCATTGAGGCCGGTCTACGCGAGGCCGGCCATCAGAATGTGACCATTGTCCACGACGTCACCGGCATCGCCGCGCGGATCGCGGCCTTGCAGCCGGACGTGATCGTCATCGATCTCGAAAACCCCAACCGCGACATGCTGGAAAATATGTTCCAGTTATCCCGCGCGGTGAAACGGCCGATCGCCATGTTCGTCGACCGCTCCGACATGGCCTCGATCGAGGCGGCCGTCGATGCCGGCGTTTCGGCCTACGTCGTCGATGGCTTGAAGAAGGAGCGCGTCAAACCCATCCTCGATATGGCGATCGTCCGCTTCAACGCCTTCTCACGGATGGCGCGCGAGTTGGAGGAAGCCCGCACCGAACTGGAAAACCGCAAGCTCGTCGAACGCGCCAAGGGCATTCTGATGAAGTCGCGAGGCCTGTCCGAGGCGGACGCCTATGCGCTTCTGCGCAAGACGGCGATGAACCAGAACCGCAAGATCAGCGAAATCGCGCAAAGCCTCGTCACGGCAGCCGGCTTGCTCGGACCGGGAGACGATTGATGAGCGGCAAATACCAGATCACCGCTGGATTTCTGCCCCTGCTCGATAGCGCCCTGCTGGCCGCCGCGCGGGAGCAGGGCTTTGCGGAGGCCGAAGGCATTCAGCTTCACCTGGTCCGGGAAAATTCCTGGGCCAGCATCCGCGACCGGCTCGCTGTCGGCCATTTCGATGCCGCCCACATGCTGGCGCCGATGCCGATCGCCTGCAATCTGGGGCTGACGCCGCTCGCCGCCGAGACGATCGCGCCGATGGCGCTCGGTCTCGGCGGCAACGCCGTCACCGTGTCGCTCGATCTCTGGCGCGCGATGCAAGATGCGGGCGCGCCCGGCGATCTGGATCCGCTGCGAACCGGCGAGGCGTTGGCGGCGGTGATCTCGGCGCGCGAGAATGGCGGCGGCGATCGGCTGCTGCGCTTCGGCGTGGTGCATCCGCATTCGGGGCACAATTACGAACTGCGTTATTGGCTGGCGGCCTGCGGAATCGATCCGGAGCGGCAGATCGAGATCGTTGTTTTGCCGCCGCCCGTGATGGCGAACGCCATGCGCGCCGGCCACATCGACGGCTATTGCGTCGGCGAGCCGTGGAATACCGCGGCGGTCGCGAAAGGCGTCGGGCGCATCGTCACCGTGAAAGCGGCGATCTGGAAATCCAGCCCGGAAAAAGTGCTGGGCGTCACCAGGGTCTGGGCGGAGCAAAACCCCGATGCCTTGACGGCGCTGCTGCGGGCGCTCTATCGCGCGGCTGAATGGTGCGGTGCGCCGGGTAATCGCCGCGATCTGACCCGTATTCTCGCGGGCACCGGTTACATCGACTGCCCGGAGGAGTGGCTGATGCCGGCGCTCAGCGGCGCGGTGGAGGTGGCGCGGGGGGATGTCGTCACCGTGTCCGACTTTTTTGTTCCACACGCCAATGCGGCAACCTTTCCGTGGAAAAGCCACGCGCTGTGGTTCTACAGCCAGATGGCGCGCTGGGGGCAGATCGACGCCAGCGTCGCCCATGAGGACATCGCGCGGAACACCTATCGACCCGACCTCTATCGCGCCGCGTTGCGTGACCTCGGCGCGGCGCTGCCCGGCGCCAACGCCAAGGTGGAGGGCGCCCTGGCAACGCCGACGCCGGTCGGCTCCGCAGGCGCCAGCTTGACGCTCGGCCCCGACGGTTTCTTTGACGGCGCGATCTTCGATCCCGACCAGGTCAGCGCTTACCTCGACAGTCAACGACATCGCTAGCTGATCGTCGCCGCCGCGATCGCAGGCATGTTTGTGCGATGCACAAGATTTACTCACCCTGTCGCAAAAATCGCCGGTTCATTTGATGGCTTCCACGTGCGCCGATGATCGGCTGACATGCCTCAGTCATTGTAACTAAAAAGAAAATTGTCTCCTCACGAAGCTGGCACGGTTCCTGCTTTTCTGTTTGTGAGGCCCATCGCCGGGTCACGACGTTTGCGTCCAAAGACGGGCGCGCAAGGCAAAGCTGCCGATCAGGTCTGAACGCGTTCCGCATGCACGGACGCGACTGACCTGGCCGGTGGCTTTTTCGTTTTCAGCCATAGCGCGGCGACCTTCAGCCGCTCATGGAGCAAAGAATGAGCAGTTCTCCCACGGCAACTTCCGGACAGGATTCGGCGGCAACGCGCGCGCTCACCATGTCCACCATCGCCTTCACCGTCTGTTTCGCGGTCTGGACGATCTTTTCGATCATCGGCGTGAAGATAAAGGCCGAGCTGGGCCTGACCGAAACTCAATTCGGCCTGCTGATCGGCATGCCGATCCTGACCGGCTCGCTGGTGCGCATACTGCTCGGCATCTGGACCGACCGGCTCGGCGGCCGTCTCGTCTACACCGCGACGATGCTCGCGGCGGCGCTCGCGACCTTTCTGCTCGCCTTCGCGACCACCTACACGCAGATGCTGATCGCGGCGCTCGGGGTGGGACTCGCCGGCGGCTCGTTCGCCGTCGGCGTCGCCTATGTCTCGCGCTTCTATCCGGCGGGGCGGCAGGGCACCGCGCTCGGCATTTTCGGCGTCGGCAATGTCGGCGCGGCGGTGACCAAGTTCCTGGCGCCCTTCGTCCTGCTGGCCGGGGGCTGGCAGAGCGTCGCCCTGGTCTGGGCGGCGGCGCTCGCCATCGCGGCCGCGATCTTCTGGTTCACCACAGAAGATGACCCGGTGATCCGCCAGCGTCGCATATCGGGAGCCGGCCAGGCGCGCAGCTTCGTGGCCGAATTCGAACCCTTGAAGGACATTCGTGTCTGGCGCTTCGCCCTCTATTACTTCTTCGTGTTCGGCGGATTCGTCGCCCTGGCGCTGTGGCTGCCGCGTTATCTGATCGGCGTCTACGGCTTCGATCTCGCGACCGCCGGCATGATCGGCGCGGCCTATTCGATTCCGGCCTCGGTCTTCCGCGCCTATGGCGGTGTTCTTTCCGACAAGATCGGCGCGCGGACGGTGCTCTACTGGACCTTCACCGTGTCGGCGGTCTGCTGCGCCGTGCTGGCGTTGCCGGCCGCTGATTACACGGTGCGCGGCATCAACGGCCCGATCGCCTTCCGTTTCGAAATCGGCTGGATGGCCTTCATCGTGGTCGCGTTCGTGCTCGGCTTCTTCATGGCCGTGGGCAAGGCCGCCGTCTACAAGCACATCCCCGTCTACTATCCGGACAAGGTCGGCGCGGTCGGCGGGCTGGTCGGCATGATCGGCGGGCTCGGCGGCTTCGTGTTGCCGATCGTCTTCGGTGTTCTCAACGACTTCACCGGCATCTGGTCCAGTTGCTTCATGCTGCTGCTGGTGATCGCCGCCGCATGCCTCGCGTGGATGCATGTCGCGATCCTGCGGCAGGAGCAGGCGCATGTGCCGGCCGAGCAGGCGCTCGCCGCTCCGACGAAATGAGAGGACGGGAGATCAAAACAATGACCGAGAGACTTGTCGTCATCGGCAACGGCATGGCGCCGGGCAGGATGCTGGAACATCTGTTCGAGGTCGCGCCAGACCGTTACCAGATCACCATCTTCAACGCCGAACCGCGCGTGAACTACGATCGCATCATGCTGTCGCCGGTTCTGTCGGGCGAAAAGGAGTTCGAGGAAATCGTCATTCACGGCGATGGCTGGTACATCAAGCACGGCATCACGCTCTACAAGGGCCACAGGATCGTCGCCATCGACCGGGACGCGAAGACCGTCACCTCGAATCGCGGCGTCACCGAGAGCTACGACAAACTGGTCATCGCCACCGGCTCCGTGCCCTTCATCATTCCGGTGCCGGGCAGGGATCTGCCCGGCGTGCTGAGCTATCGCGATCTCGATGACGTCAGCGCCATGCTGCTCGCCGCGCAGTCGCGCGCCAAGGCCGTGGTGATCGGCGGCGGCCTGCTCGGGCTTGAGGCGGCGGCCGGTCTTGCGGAGCGCGGCATGGACGTGACGGTGCTCCATGTCATGCCGACCTTGATGGAACGGCAGCTCGATCCCGCCGCCGGCTACCTGTTGCAGAAGGCCGTCGAGGAGCGCGGCATCAAGGTCCGCACCAAGGCGAACACCAGGGCCATCGTTGGCAACGGCAAGGTCGAAGGCGTCGAACTCGATAGCGGCGAAATCATTCCGGCGACGCTGGTGGTCATGGCGGTCGGCATCCGGCCGAACGTCGGCCTCGCCAGGGAAGCCGGCCTGGAGGTCAATCGCGGCATCGTCACCGATGACCGGATGGTCACGTCCGATCCCGACATTCTGTCCATCGGCGAATGCACCGAAGTCGACGGGCACGTCTACGGGCTCGTCGCGCCGCTCTACGAGATGGCCAAGGTGGCGGCGGCGAAGCTCGCGGACGGCGACGACAAGCGCTTCATCCACTCGGACACGCCGACCAAACTGAAGGTCACGGGCATCGACCTTTATTCGATCGGCGATTTCGCGGATGGCGAGGACCGCGAGGAAATCATCCTGCGCGACGCGTCCGCCGGCATCTACAAGCGCGTCATTCTTCAAGACAACAAGATCATCGGCACGGTGCTGTTCGGCGAGACCGGCGACGGCGCGTGGTTCAACGACCTCAAGAAGAAGGCGGTCGACATTTCGGAGATGCGCGACACGCTGATCTTCGGGCAGGCGTTCCAGGGGGGTGCTTCAGCGGACCCTTTGGCGGCCGTTGCGGCGCTGGCGGATGATGCGGAAATCTGCGGCTGCAACGGCGTTTGCAAGGGCAGGATCGTTTCGGCGATCACCGAAAAGGGACTGACTTCGCTCGATGACGTCCGGGCCCATACCAAGGCTTCGGCCTCGTGTGGCACCTGCACGGGTCTCGTCGAGAAGATCATGACGCTGACCTTGGGCGAGCGCTACAATCCGGCGGCGGTCCAGCCGATGTGCGCCTGCACCGATCTCGGCCACGACGACGTGCGCCGGCTGATCAAGGCGAAGGCGCTGAAGACCATTCCGGCGGTGATGCAGGAACTGGAGTGGAAAACTTCCTGCGGATGCGCCAAATGCCGGCCGGCGCTCAACTATTACTTGGTCGCCGACTGGCCGGCCGAGTATGCCGACGATTACCAGTCCCGTTTCATCAACGAGCGCGTCCACGCCAATATCCAGAAGGACGGCACCTATTCGGTGGTGCCGCGCATGTGGGGCGGCGTGACCTCGGCCAGCGAGTTGCGGGCCATCGCCGACGTGGTCGACAAGTTCGCGATTCCGACGGTGAAAGTCACCGGCGGTCAGCGCATCGACATGCTGGGCATCAAGAAGGAGGACCTGCCGGCGGTTTGGGCCGATCTCGGCAAGGCCGGGTTCGTCTCCGGCCACGCCTACGCCAAGGGCCTGCGCACGGTCAAAACCTGCGTCGGCACCGACTGGTGCCGCTTCGGCACACAGGATTCGACCGGCCTCGGCATCCGCATCGAAAAATTCATGTGGGGCTCGTGGACGCCGGCCAAGGTCAAGATGGCCGTCTCCGGCTGTCCGCGCAATTGCGCGGAAGCGACCTGCAAGGATGTCGGCGTGATCTGCGTGGATTCCGGCTACGAGATCCATTTCGCCGGTGCCGCCGGCCTCGACATCAAGGGCACGGAAGTTCTCGGCCTGGTCAGGACCGAGGACGAGGCGCTGGAGGCGATCGTCGCGCTGACCCAGATGTACCGCGAGCAGGCGCGCTATCTCGAACGCATCTACAAATGGGCGAAGCGTGTGGGGCTGGACGAGATCCGCCGCCAGATCATGGCCGATCCGGAAAAACGCAAAGCCTATTACGACCGCTTCGTCTTCAGCCAGACCTTCGCGCAGGTCGATCCGTGGTCGGAACGTGTTTCCGGCAAGGACAAGCACGAGTTTCAGCCAATGGCGGTTGCCGCATTCAAGGAGGCCGCGGAATGATGACGTGGTTCGACATCGGCGGGATCGATGACATTCCGCGACGCGGCGCGCGCTGTGTGAAGACGCCGCATGGCAAGATCGGCGTTTTCCGTACCCAGGACGATCGCATCTTCGCCATCGAGGATCATTGCCCGCACAAGGGCGGGCCGCTCAGCCAGGGCATCGTCCATGGCGCGGCGGTGACATGCCCGCTGCACAACTGGGTCATCTCGCTCGAAACCGGCATGGCGCTCGGCGCGGATGAGGGATCGGTGAAGACCATCCCGGTGCGGGTCGAGAACGGCCGCATCACGCTCGGCCTTGGCGAAATCCTCATGGCGGCGGAATAGATGGCTGGCGCGACGAAGGCCGCCGAGGTGAGGACGACCTGCCCCTATTGCGGGGTCGGTTGCGGCGTGCTCGCCAAGGTCGCCGCGAATGGTGAAATCGCGGTCCGCGGCGACCCCGATCATCCCGCCAACCGGGGCAGGCTGTGTTCGAAAGGCATGGCGTTGGGCGAGACGATGGCTCTCGACGGACGGCTGCTCCATCCCGAGATCGGGGGCAGGCGAGCGGACTGGAAGACGGCGCTCGATCTGGTCGCCGAAACATTCGTCGCGACGATCGAGGCGCACGGGCCGGATTCGGTCGCCTTCTACGTGTCCGGGCAGTTGCTGACGGAAGATTACTATGTCGCCAACAAGCTGATGAAAGGTTTTCTCGGCTCCGCCAACATCGACACCAACTCGCGGCTGTGCATGGCGTCCTCCGTCGCCGGCCATCGCCGCGCCTTCGGCGAGGACATCGTTCCGGGCGTCTACGAGGATTTCGAACAGGCGGACTTGATCGTGCTGACCGGCTCCAACACGGCCTGGTGTCACCCGATCCTTTACCAGCGCATGCTGGCGGCGCGCCGCGAGCGCGGGACCAAGATCATTGTCATCGATCCCCGCCGCACCGCGACCGTCGACGAATGCGACCTGCATCTGGCGCTCGATCCCGGTGCCGACGTGTTGCTGTTCAACGGGCTGTTGGCGCATCTCGCGCGGGCCGACGCCGTGGATAAGGACTACGTCGCCGCGCACACCTCCGGCTTCGATGAGGCCGTCGCGATCGCGCTGGCCGATGCGCCGTCGATCGACCACGTCGCGAGAGGCTGCGGCCTCGATCCGGCGGACGTTCGCCGCTTCTATGACATGTTCACCGCGAACGCGGGCGCCGTCACCGTTTACAGCCAGGGCGTCAACCAGTCGGCGCACGGCAGCGACAAGGTCAACGCCATCATCAACTGCCACCTTGCGACCGGCCGCATCGGCAAACCGGGAACGGGACCCTTCTCCGTCACGGGCCAGCCCAACGCCATGGGCGGCCGCGAGGTCGGCGGACTGGCCAACCAACTGGCCGCCCACATCAGTTTCGAGAATCCGGCGGACATCGACCGCGTCGCCCGCTTCTGGCGCGCACCGCGTATCGCAAGAACAAGCGGCCTCAAGGCGGTCGACATGTTCCGCGCGGCCGGCGACGGCCGGGTGAAGGCGCTGTGGATCATGGGGACCAACCCGGCCGTTTCGATGCCCGATGCCGGGCGCGTGCGCGCCGCGCTGAAGGCTTGCGATTTCGTGGTCGTCTCCGACGTCACGCGCACCGACACCACGCGCTACGCCGATGTCCTGCTGCCCGCCGCCGCATGGGGCGAGAAGGACGGCATGGTGACCAACTCGGAGCGTCGCCTGTCGCGCCAAAGGCCGTTCACGCCGATGCCCGGCGAGGCGCGGCCGGACTGGCGCATCATCTGCGAGGTGGCGCGGCGCATGGGTTTTGGCGACGCCTTCGATTTCTCCGGCCCGGCCGCGATCTTCCGCGAACATGCGGCGCTGTCGACCTTCGAGAACGAGGGCGAACGACTGTTCGACATCGGCCGGCTGGCGGCGCTGGCGGATGGCGCCTATGACAACTTCGCGCCGCGCCTGTGGCCGCAGCGGACGCAGCGGAAGACGGCGGATCGTTTGCTGGCCGATGGCCGCTTCCCGACACCGGACGGGCGCGCGCGTTTCATCGCCGTGCGTCATGAGGGCGTCGCTGCCGCTGTCGACGCGGCTTTCCCGCTGGCGCTCAACACCGGCCGCCTGCGCGATCAGTGGCACACCATGACGCGGACGGGCCATGCCCCGCGCCTGATGGCCAACGCGCCGGAGCCGGTGGTCGAGATCCATCCGCGCGACGCGGCGGCGAACAGGCTCGCCGATGGCGATCTGGCGCATCTGTCGACGCGCTACGGCTTTGCGCGCGCCAAGGTGAGGATCAGCGACGCGCAACGGCCCGGCCACGCCTTCCTGCCGATGCACTGGAGCGGCCATTTCGCGGCGAATGCCGCAGCCGGATCGCTGTCGTCTCCGGTCACCGATCCCTTCTCCGGCCAGCCTGAACTCAAACATGTGCCGTTGCGCATCAGGCGCGAAGCCAAGGCCTGGGAGGGCGTGCTCATCTCCCGCCGCGATCTCAGGCCCACCGGCTTCGTGCATTGGAGCCGGCACAAGATTGACGGCGGCTGGGTCTATGAATTCGCGGGCACGGAAACACCGGACCAGGGCATCCTTCTGACCAAGCGCTTCCTCGATGCATTCCGCGCCGATCAATTGCTGGAATATCGCGACCGCAAGGGGCGGAATTTTCGCGCGGCGGCGATCGACGACACGGGCGCTTTGGCGGAAGCGCTGCTGGTCGCCCCTCCGGATCAACTGCCGGCGCGCGATTGGCTGGTGTCTCTGTTCAACTCGCGCCAGCCGCTCGCGATCAGCGACCGCCATGCCCTGCTGTCCGGCCGCTCGCCAACGCCGACGCCGTCGATCGGGCGCATCGTCTGCGCCTGCTTCAATGTCGGGGTGAACCAGCTTGCCAGCGCCGTCGCCCAGGGCTGCGGCAGCCTTGAGGAGATCGGCAAGCAACTCAACGCCGGCACCAACTGCGGCTCCTGCCGCCCCGAAATAAGGAGTATCATCAATGCGGGCCGTATCCTGGCAGCCGAGTGAAGCGGGTTCTCCCCGCATCCAGCCGCTTTCCGTCCTCCCGGTCTTTTTCGACCTCGCCGGCAAACGCGCGGTTGTCGCGGGCGGCACGGACGGCGCGGCCTGGAAGGCCGAATTGCTGATGGCGGCCGGCGCTCGGGTCGAGGTCTATGCGCCGCGGGAGCAACTGTCCGACGAGATGCGCCGCATCGTGGAGCGTGGCCCGACGATCCGCCACCACGATCGGGTTTGGGAGCCGTCATGCCTCGCTCACGCCGCCGTCGCGCTCGCCGACGCCGGGGACGATGTCGAAGCGGCCGCTTTCGAGGCCGCCGCCCGTGCCGCCGGCGCGGCCTGCAATATCATCGACAAGCCTGCGTTCTGCCACTTCCAGTTCGGCGCCATCGTCAACCGCTCGCCGGTCGTGGTGGGAATTTCGACGACGGGGGCAGCGCCCATTCTGGGGCAGGCGATCCGGCGGCGCATCGAAACGCTGCTACCGTCGTCGCTGGCGCAATGGGCGGCGCTGGCGCGCGACATGCGTGAACGGGTCGTCAAGTCGCTGACACCCGGCCGCCGCCGCGCTTTCTGGGAACGCTTGGCGGATCGCGCCTTCGGGCCCGCGCCGACGGCAACGACTGAGCGTGAACTGCGCGAGACGATGGCGGCGGGACCGGAGGCTCAACACGGCCATGTCACCTTTGTCGGGGCCGGGCCGGGCGACGCGGAGTTGCTGACCTTGAAGGCCGTCCGCGCCTTGCAGGCCGCCGACGTCATCCTTTTCGATGACCTCGTGGCCGACGAGGTGCTCGAACTGGCGCGGCGCGAGGCCAAGCGCATCCTGGTCGGCAAGCGGGCGGGACGACCAGGTTGCAAGCAGCACGAGATCAACGACATGATGGTGAGCCTTGCGAAAGCCGGTCGTCGTGTCGTGCGGCTGAAGTCCGGCGATCCGATGATCTTCGGCCGCGCCGGCGAGGAAATCGAGACATTGGTTCGCGAGGGCATCAGCTACGACGCCGTTCCGGGGATCACCGCCGGCCTCGCGATGGCTTCAGCGCTCGGCGTTTCACTCACGCATCGCGACCACGCCAAATCCGTCCGCCTGGTGACGGGCCATTCCAAGCACGGCGGCCTGCCGGAGGACGTGGACTGGCGCGCGATCGCCGATCCGAGCGCGACGACGATCTTCTACATGGCTGGCAGGACTTGCGGCGCGATCGCGTCCCGGTTGATCGCCAACGGGATGCCGGAGACGGCGCGCGTGACCGTGGCCACCGATATCGGACGAACGAGTCAGCAGTTTCGCAGCGGAACGCTTGTCGAACTTCAGGATGTCGTATCGCAATTCGACGGCTCGAAGCCGATGCTGATCGGCATCGGTGAGGTATTTGGCGCGAGCATGCCGGACATAGCTCGGTTCCCGCTGGGCGAAGTGTCAGCGTGTCACTCAAGAGAGAGTGCAATCAGTTCTTCCGTGATGGAGCCACCTCCCACCGGGAAAACAATGTATTGCTTGCCGCTCGCCAGATAGGTGATCGGCGCGCCGGTTGCGTTGGCCGGCAGCGCGATCTCCGCAAGCATCTTGCCGTCTGCTTTATCGTAGACCCAAAGATGCGGATCGAAATTATGAAGTTCCAGGACCGGCATGTTGAGTCCCGGCACCAAATGCGGTGGATCATAATATCCCGCCTGCACGACGATCATGACCGTCTTCGTCACCAGAACCCAGCTGCGAAACGGCAAACCCAGCTGTTGATGGATGCCAAGCTTCCGAACCGCATCCATGGCCTCGCCGTGTCCCACCGGAATACGCCAGCGGTGCGCGCCCTTGTTCATATCGATCGCGACGATGCTGCCAAATGGCGGCTTGAGCAATGGTAGCCCGCGCGGGCCGGACAGATATTTCGACTTTCCGATAAAGTCGTAGGTCGATTCCCACGGCTCCGGCTTGACCACTATTGCGAGCGAGGGCTGACGGTATGTCCCGACATAGAGCATGCCTGTTTCGGGATCGACCGCCGCCCCGGCCCAATTGGCCCCGCCGGCCTTGCCAGGGACCTGGACCGTGCCTTGCAACGACGGCGGCGTGAACAAACCGCCGCGATCATAGCCGGCGACGAGGTCGATCGCTTCCTTGTGAATCTCCGGCGTCAGGTCAATCAGATCGTCATCGCGCGCACTTTGCAGATCGAACGGCGCGGGTCGGGTTGGAACAGGTTGGGTCGCGGACGCCCTCTCTCCCGGAACCGCCGAGGCCGGCACGGGCTGCTCCTCGATCGGCCACACCGGCTTGCCGGTGACACGATCGAAGACATAGACAAAGGCCTGCTTCGTCACCTGCGCGACGGCCTTGATCGGTTTGCCGTCGACTGTGACGTCGATCAGGTTCGGCGCGGCGGGTGGATCGTAGTCCCACAGACCATGATGGACCAGCTGATAGTGCCAGACCTTTCTGCCGGTCGCCGCGTCGAGGCATACCAGGCTGTCGCCGTAGAGACCGTCACCGAGGCGGTGGCCGCCGTAATAGTCATTGCTCGGGGTGCTGACGGGCAGGTAGACGTAGCCGAGTTCCTCGTCCGCGCTCATCGGCGCCCAGACGTTGGCGTTTCCGGTTTCCTTCCAGGACTCGTTCTCCCAGGTCTCGACGCCGGGCTCGCCCGCTTGCGCCACGGTGTGGAAGGTCCAGACCAGTCGCCCGGTGACAACGTCGAAGCCACGGACATCGCCCGGCGGCAAAGGCCGCTTGCCCCACCAATCAAGGACCGAGGAGCCGACCACGATCACCCCGCGCACGATCACCGGCGGCGAGGTCATTGTATAGTCACCGCGCTCGACAGGGCGGCGCAGGCCCTCAGCCAGATCGACCCGGCCATCGATCCCGAACGTCGGCACGGGTTTCCCGGTTTTGGCGTCGAGCGCGATCATTTGCGCGAAGGCGGTCAGGATCACGATGCGCTCGTCGCTGCCGTTGCGCCAATAGGCAACGCCGCGATGGGTCCATCCGAGGTTGGCCGGCATCCCAAGGCCGTTCTCGTAGATCTTTGGATCGAAAATCCATTTGGTCTTGCCCGTGACGGCGTCGATCGCGGCGACCTGTGATAGGGAGGTCGAGGTGTAGAGCACCCCGGCCACCATCAGCGGCGTCGATTCATTGGCGAAGCTCGGCCCCGCCGCCGGATTGGCCTCATGGATGGCCTGATCGGGAGACGGCCAACGCCATTTGATGCGCAAATTCCTGGCGGTGGTGCGATCGATCTGGGTCAGCGGCGAATAATGTGCGGCGGCGTAGGTGCCGCCATAAGCGGGCCATTCGCCGTTCGTCAGCGCTTCCCTCGAATTGGCCTGAGCCGGGATAGTCTGTGCTTGCATCGCGCAAGGCGCGCTCAACAGCATCAGCCCCACGCCGATCCACGCACCGCGGATGAACAGCATTTGTTCTCTCCTGGACCGCTTTCCTGAAAACATATCGCGGACCGAAGACTATTGAAAACGCTATCACGAAATGGGGCGCCAAAAGAGCCAAAGACAAGATCTGGCGGGTTCGCGTCCGGATCAACAGCCTCGCCGGCGTGGCGCGGGCTTGGCCTTCACCTCTCTTGAAATTTTCGGCAGGTTCGATTTCCTTGTACGGTTCAAACCAGACGGACGACCATCGCGGAATGGTGTTGTCGTTCCCTTGGCTGTGCTAGGTTACCCATCGTTCTGAAGCGAAAGAGTTTTCATCCGCGGTT
Organism: Xanthobacteraceae bacterium; assembly: GCA_039808365.1. Classification (GTDB taxonomy): domain Bacteria; phylum Pseudomonadota; class Alphaproteobacteria; order Rhizobiales; family Xanthobacteraceae; genus 62-47. Next base: position 63,373 of record JBDHSX010000001.1, read on the forward strand.
ACGAGAGAAAAATGCCGAACTTCAAGAAGCGATCCATATTCCTTCCCGTCATGGCGATTCTGACTTTTATTTTTGTAAGCGGCCATCCCTCTCGTGCCCAGACCTTGAGTGCGGTGAAACAGCGCGGCACGCTGAATTGCGGTGTCAGCCAGGGATTGCTGGGGTTCTCAAGCAAGGATGACAAGGGCGTCTGGACGGGCTTTGACGTCGATGTTTGTCGCGCCATCGCGGCCGTGATCTTTGATGATCCGGCAAAAGTGACCTTTGTCCCGCTGGATACAACCGAGCGATTCGCGGCGTTGCAATCGAACAAAATCGATATTCTATCCCGAAACTCCACCTGGACGATGTCGCGGGAAGGCTCGCTCGGCTTGATGTTCGTCGGCGTGGCGTATTTCGATGGGCAGGGATTTCTGCTCCGTCGTGACGCCGATATCGACACCGCCTTGCAGCTTGGCGGCAAAACGGTGTGCGCCCAAACCGGGACGACAACCGAAATGAATGTGTCCGACTATTTTCGCGCCAACGACATGCCGCTGAAGGTGGCAACCTTCGATACCGCGGAAGCAAGTCGGAAGGCATATGATGATCGTCAATGCGATGTGCTCACAAGCGACGTTTCGCAACTCTATGCCGAGCGTCTTAAACTCACAGCGCCAAACAGTCACATCATTCTTCCAGAGGTTATTTCGAAAGAGCCGCTCGGACCCGCGGTGCGGCAAGGCGATGATCAATGGTTCAATCTGGTCAAATGGACGCTCTATGCGCTGATCAATGCTGAAGAACTAGGCGTGACGTCGGAAACGCTCGATGCTGCGGTGACATCATCGCATCCCGATATTCGGCGGTTGCTGGGCGTCGAAGGCGAGTTCGGCCAGCAACTGGGGCTCTCGAAGGACTGGGCGGTGCGAGCGATCCGTGCAGTCGGAAATTATGGAGAGATGTATGAGAGGAACGTCGGAACACGGTCACGGCTCAGCATACCGCGTGGATTGAATGCACTCTGGACACGAGGCGGAATCCAGTACGCGCCTCCGGTCAGGTAATTCTTCGAGGGCATGGCATGGCCGTAGATTACTATTCGCTGCTGACGAACGCCGTTTCCAACAAGAATGCAGCCGAACGGAACAAGGTTTACAAGGACGCGCTCGCCCTCATCGCGCGTTCCCGCCTCACGCCCGAGGCCGCCGCGTCTCACACGGCTGCGCTCAATGACGCCATTCAACGCGTTGAAGATGATATTGCCGCGCGGGACCCTGTCGACGACTATGAAGTGCGATCCACGGGCAGGAACTGGAAGCCGTTCATTGTCAGCGCTTGCGCGGTTTTCCTGGTGATCGCGGCCTCCGCGTTGCTCTACAGATATGTCGCAACCAGGGATCTTAGCGGCGGGACGAGCGTTACGGCATCATCTTCAAAAACGGCTGGCGGACGCGAAGAGTCTATCGCGACTGATTTGAAGGCTGGTGTTGACGGTGGTTCCACCGGCGAGAGCCTTCCTTTTTCGCTGCAGCGGCAAGTGGTGTTTTATCGGACAACGATCGCTCCGGGATCGATCGTGATTGATCGAGAAAACCGCTTTCTCTATCTGATTCATTCGAACAATTCCGCTCGGCGCTACGGGATTGGCATTGCGCAGGAATGTCTCAAAAGAGGTAGCTACTTTCACGTTGTCAAAAAACTCGAATGGCCCGACTGGCGGCCATCGGGCACGAATACCAAAGATGCCGATGCCTTGCTGGAAGCCGCCGGGCGCCCCGGTAGCCCGTTGGGGGCGCGAGCGTTGTTGTTGGACAAGCCGTGGCTGTTCATTCATGGGACGAACTCGCCACAAACTATCGGCCATCTGGTCGCGTCCGGGTGCATCCGGCTCGTGAATGATGACGTGGAGGATCTTTACCGGCGCGTTTCATTGGAGACCCGTGTCGTGTTTATCAGCTAGGCCAAACATTGACCTAACACCGTCGGCGAGGAACCGCGCCAATGTCCGTCCTGCCAGATCAGGGGACGCAGCTATGGATCGTCGAGGATTTCTCGTAACGAGCGCCGGACTGAGTTCGACATTCCTCGCGGGATTGGTCTTTGATGCCACACGCATGATGGCGCAGACCCAGTCGAAAGCCGAAAAGGAGCTTCCCATGTCCGACGCGCAGCGAAGTCCGGGCCGGCAGGTCCGCGTGTTCGTGACCGGTTCGGCCGATGGGCTGGGACGTGCCGCCGCCGCGACGCTGCTCGCCGAGGGCCACAACGTCGTCGTGCATGTTCGCTCCCGCTCCCGCTTGCCGGCGGTGAAGGCGCTCATGGACCAGGGCGCCGTCGCCACGATCGGCGACTTATCCGACCTCGGAGAAATTCGTGACCTCGCCAGCCAGGTCAATGCCATTGGGGCGATGGATGCCGTCATTCATAACGCCGGCGTGATCTCGGGTTCGCAAGTGCTGACCGTCAATGTCGTCGCGCCTTACTTGCTGACGGCCCTGATCCAGCATCCGAGGCGCTTGGTCTATCTGAGCAGCAGCATGCACAGGGGCGGACGCGCCAGTCTCGACGGGATGGACTGGTCCGGCCGCACGTCCACCGGCAGCTATTCGGACAGCAAGCTGTTCGTCACCACGCTTGCGGCGGCTGTTGCAAGGCGGCGGCCGGACGTTCTCAGCAACGCCGTCGATCCGGGTTGGGTGCCGACCCGAATGGGCGGCCCAAACGCGCCGGACGATTTGCGGCTGGGACATCTCACTCAGGAATGGCTCGCCACCAGCGACGATCCCGAAGCGTTGACCAGCGGCGGCTACTGGCATCATCAGCGACGTCAGCAGCCCCACCCCGCCGTCAACGATATCCGATTCCAGGACCTGCTGCTGGCCGAACTCGTGCGCGCCACCGGTACGACGCTGGCATGATCGATGGCTTGTGCGACCATCTCTCGTGGCGTCGGGACCATGCTGAGGTGACTGCCCCGTCTTCCAGCGTTGCGCGCGAGCGTTGCTCGGCTCCCGCCGTCGGCATGTTGCCGGCCGGCTGCACGCGCCGCCGGTTGTTGAACCAATCGACCCGTTCCATCGCCATAACCGATCTTGACGATTTCGCCTTCCGCCGCAGCCGGCAATATGGGACGATTGTCTGCGATCTTGAGCGCCGCAGGTTGGTGAGGTTGCCGTCGAATCGCGAGCAGGCGACGCCGCGGACGTGGCCCGTGGACCGTTCGTCCATCACGACCTCGCGACCTATGCTGACCATGTTATAAACCCTGAATCCGGGATTGAGCCTTGACGATGACAGACCAGCAATCCGACGGCACGGGCTCGCTTTTGAACGAGAGCGCGACCAAGCTGTTTGCCTCCTTCGATGAGCGCGAAATCCGCGCGGTCGAGCAGGGGGAGTGGCTTGAGGCGGCGTGGGCCAAGGTGCGGGACGCGGGGTTTGCGCTGGCGTTGGTGAGCGAGGACGCCGGCGGCTTCGGCATCGCGTCGGCGGAGGCGATGGCGTTGCTGCGCGTCGCCGGTTATCACGCCGCGCCGGTGCCGCTGGCCGAAACCATGCTCGCCAACCGCCTGTTGAGCGAGGCCGGCTTCGATCCGGTGGAGGGGGCGGCCACCGTGGTCATCGCGGAGAGTGGGGCGTTCACGCTCGCCAGGCACGGCGGCGACTGGCGGCTCGGCGGCCGCGCCGCCGGGGTGCCATGGGCGCGCCATGCCGAGACCATCGTGGTGTTGGCCGAGCATGACGGCAAGCCATTCGTGGCGCGGTTGAGGCGTGGTGCCGCAAACGTCGCGCCCGCGATGTCGCTGGCGAACCTTCCCGCCGATGACGTCAGCGTCGACGCCGAGATCGCGGGCGACGACGCGCGTCCCGCGCCCGCGCGCTGGACGCCGCAAACGCTCAGGGCGGCCTTCGCGGCGTTGCGCGTGTCCGAGATGGCGGGGGCGCTGGCGCGGGTGATGGAAATCACCGTCGGCTACGCCAATGAGCGGGTGCAGTTCGGCAAGCCGATCGGCAAGCAACAGGCGATCCAGCAACAGCTCGCGGTGCTGGCCGGACAGGCCGCGGCGGCGGGCGGCGCGGCCGATGTCGCGAGCGCGGCGTTCGACAGTCTCGACGTCGTGGCGATCGCGGCGGCCAAGGTGCGCGCCGGCGAGGCCGCGAGCATCGCCGCGCCGATCGCGCATCAGGTGCACGGCGCCATCGGCTTCACCGAGGAACACCGTCTGCACTTCTTCACGCGGCGGCTGTGGGGCTGGCGCGATGAAGGCGGTTCCGAACGGTATTGGAGCAAGGTGATCGGTCAGCAGGCGATCGCCGCCGGAGCCGAGGGGTTGTGGCCGTTCGTGGTGTCGGTGGGCGCAGGTCAGGGGGCATGATGTCGTTCTTCACCTTTCCCAATCCGCCCGTCTCGCCGCAAGCCGAGGCGCTGCGTGCCGAAGTGCGGGCGTTCCTCGCCGAGGAGTTGAAGACGATGCCGGCGCATCGGCGCGCGGCGTCGTGGAGCGGCTTCGACGCCGATTTTTCCCGCAAGATGGGCCAGCGCGGCTGGATCGGCATGACCTGGCCGAAGCAATATGGCGGCCACGAGCGCAGCAGCCTGGAACGCTACGTCGTGCTTGAGGAGATGCTGGCGGCGGGCGCGCCGGTGGCGGCGCACTGGATCGCCGACCGCCAGAGCGGGCCGCTGCTGCTGCGGTTCGGCACGGAAGAACAGCGCCGGACGGTGCTGCCGAAGATCGCCGCCGGCGAGTTGTTCTGCTGCATCGGCATGAGCGAGCCTGACTCCGGCTCCGATTTGGCCGCGGTGCGCACCCGCGCCGAGCCGGTCGAGGGCGGCTTCCGCGTCACCGGCACCAAGCTGTGGACCACCTTCGGTCATCGCGCGCATTACATGCTGTTGTTCTGCCGCACCAGCGGCAACTCCAGCGATCGCCACGGCGGCACCAGCCAGCTTCTGGTCGACCTCAAGACGCCGGGCATCACCATCCGCCCGATCGTCGACCTGACCGGCGCGAAACACTTCAACGAGGTGGTGTTCGAGAATGTGTTCGTGCCGTCGTCGGCGCTGATCGGCGAGAGGGGCAACGGCTGGCATCAGGTGACCAGCGAACTGGCCTATGAACGCTCCGGCCCGGAGCGATTCCTGTCGTCCTTCGTGCTGTTCGCGGAACTGGTGCGCGTGCTGCGCGACCATCCCTCGGAGCAGGCGACCATCGCGGTCGGCCGGCTGGCGTCGCATCTCGTGGTGCTGCGGCAACTGTCGCGCGGCGTCGCCTTCCTGTTGCAGAACGGCCAGAACCCGGCGCTGGAGGCGGCGGTGGTGAAGGATCTCGGCGCGCTGGTGGAGCAGGAGATCCCGGACATCGTGCGATCGCTGGTCGAGATCGAGCCGGGCTCGGAGCGCACCGCCGAACTGGCCCGCACCCTGCACTACACCGTGCTCGCCGCGCCGTCCTTCTCGCTGCGCGGCGGCACCCGCGAAATCCTCCGCGGCATCATCGCCCGCGGCCTCGGGTTGCGCTGAACGCCTCGATCAAGCCGGAAGCCCATGACCGATCGAAGGCGGTGATGATCGAGCGGGCTGTTGCTGCGACCCCTGCGACATTGATGAGCGTCGCAACGACTCCGCCGTGAACCAAATCGCCTTCCGTTCGATTTCAGGCGCGAACGGAAGGCCGATTCTCACTTTCATTGAATTCGCTAAAATGAGCGAGAGGTTGAGTCGCTAAGGGCCACCAGAGTTTGACGCACAAGCGCGTCCCACGCCGGATTTAGCTCACTCACCACCGACACGCCTCTACGATGTCGGCGAACAGTTGCGTCATGACGCGCCGACTTCAAGGAAGCCAATCACTTCGGCAATTCTGCCGCCGCCGTCGACTCGGACGATGTCGGTGCCGCGCGCGGCGACCTCTCCGCTCGGGGCCGCGAGGTTCCAGGTAAAGCGGACGTAATTCCCGTGGCCGTCAGGGGTGCCTTCGAGCGCGAAACGGTAGCCCGGGAACTGCGCGGTGGCTTTGTCGATCATCGCGGCGATGGCGTCGCGCCCCTCCGCCGACATCAGGGGGTCAATGTAAGTCGCATCCTCGCTCCAGTTAACGAGCGCGTTGCTGCGTTCCGTTGGCGTGACGTTCCAGCCGGTCAGATATTGTTCTGCGATCAATCCTGGTTCGATCATTTTAATCTCCTGAATGAGGACATGACGAAGCTGACACAGTTAGGGAGGCATTGCGATTACCTATGAGGTAAGCGTATCAGGGCGAAGGTGATGCTACTGTGTCCGGGAAAGGCGGTGCGACGTGACGGAAACGGTTGGAGAATTGATGCGAGATTGGCGGCGGCGCAGGCGGATGAGCCAATTGGACCTGTCACTGGAGGCCGATGTTTCAGCCAGACATCTCAGCTTCGTCGAGAGTGGGCGCGCGCGTGCCAGCCGCGAGATGCTGCAACGGCTCGGTGATCGGTTGGCAATGCCTCTGCGCGAACGCAATCGACTCCTCATCGCCGGGGGATACGCGCCTGACCATGGCGAGCGGCCGCTCAATTCGCCCGAGATGGGCGTCGCCATGTCCGCCATTCGCATGGTGCTTGACGGGCATGGTCCGTTTCCAGCGCTGGCGGTTGACCGTCAATGGAATCTGATCGCCGCCAACATTCCCGCGACGAATTTGTTGACGGGTCTGCCCGATGCGCTCTGCAAACCAAAGTTGAATGTTCTCCGCGCGACGCTCGACCCTGCGGGTCTTGCGCCCCGCATCGCGAACCTGCCGGAGTGGCGTCATCATTTGCTTGGCAGATTACGAAGCGACTACGCCGCCACCGGCGATCCTGCTCTAGCCAAGTTACACGATGAACTGAGCGCAATTCCGGTCACGCGCCGCCAGGCACACAATTCGCCGATTGCGCGCATCGCAGTCCCGCTGATGTTGGATGCAGGAGAGGGGCGAATTCTGTCCCTGCTCTCAACGACCACGGTGTTTGGTACGGCAAACGATATAACCCTTTCCGAGCTGACGCTGGAAGCTTTCTTCCCGGCGGATGCGGAAACGCAAAAATTCTTCATGCGCAATTCAACTGCGTCAAATTGACAACGGCACCGCGAGGTGAGTGACAGGTCGCGTCACTCACCCAACATGTCCAGGGTCAGCCTGCCGAGCGTCAGTCGCGGCTTTGCACCAGTTGCGGCAGGAGAAACGGAGTCCGGTCCGTCAGGCGCTGGACAATGGTATCAACCTCGAACACATCGCGGATGATCGCATCCGTCACGATCCGATCGGGGTGTCCCGTCGCGACGATTGCGCCGTTGCGCATGAAGACGATCCGGTCCGCGAAGCGGATGGCGAGATTGAGATCGTGCAGGATCGCGACGACCGCGGTGCCCTCGCGCGCGTGCCGGCGCGCGATCTCGACGAGCGCGATCTGATGCTTCAGATCGAGGCTCGAAGTCGGCTCATCGAGCAGCAGCAATCCGGGACCATTCGCCGCTTCCGCGCGTGCAAGCTGGACAAGGGCGCGGGCAAAATGCACGCGCTGCTGTTCGCCGCCCGACAGCGTCGGAAACTGACGCTGCCTGAGATGGCTCATCCCCACTTCGTGCAGCGCGGCCTCGACCAGCGGTCGCGCGGCCGCGTGACCGGCGTCGCCCGCGCCCATGAAGGCGATTTCCTCCACCGTAAACGGGAATGTGACGTGCACATGCTGCGACAGCACCGCGCGATGCATCGCCAATTCGCGCGGGGTGTAGGCGTCGAGGTTGCGCTGCCTCAATTGCACGGTGCCGCTGCTCGGGCGTGCGTCGCCGGACAGCAACCGCAGCAGCGTCGATTTGCCCGCCCCGTTGGGGCCGACGATAGCCACGCTATCGCCGGGTTCGATGGCGATGTCGACGCCGCTGACGAGCGTGGCGCCGTGAACCGATTTCGTCAGTGCGCGAGCTTCGAGGATCGCCGTCATGGCCCGATCAACGTGCGCTGACGGAGCAGGATCACGAGGAAAAACGGCGCGCCGATTGCGGCCGTGAGGATCCCGATCGGCATTTCGGCCGGCGCGACGATGGTGCGGGCAAGGGTGTCGGCAACGACGACCAGCGCGGCGCCGAGCAGCATCGAGGCCGGCAACAGCAGGCGGTGACCGGGGCCGATCATCAGCCGTAAAAGGTGCGGCACGATGATGCCCACGAAGGAGACGACGCCGCAGATCGACACGGCGGCTCCCGTCATCGCCGAGATCAGCACGATCGTGATCCGCTTCAGACGCTCCACGTTGACGCCGCCATGAAAGGCTTCGGACTCGCCGAGGATCATCATGTCGAGCCCGCGCGCGATCGCCAGCGCAACCGCAACCCCGATAAGAAGAACGGGTAGTGCCGCCGTGACCTTGCTCCATGTCGCGCCGCTCAGCGAGCCGAGCAGCCAGAATGTGATGTCGCGCAACTGGCGATCATCGGCGACGAAGACCAGAAGGCCGATGCCGGCATTGGCGATGGCGGCGATGGCGAGGCCCGCCAGCAGGAACAGCGACACGGATGTCTTGCCGCTGCGGCTGGCGATTCCATAGAGCACCAGGGTCGTCGCGAGCGATCCGGCGAACGCGCCAAGCGGCAGCAGTTCGGTCTGCATGAAGCGAAGGCCTTCCCCGAACCGGCTGTCGATCAGCACGATGGTGGCGACGGCCGCGAAAGCGCCGCCGCTGGCGACGCCGACCAGCGAGGGATCGGCGAGGGGATTACGGAACAGACCCTGCATCAGCGCGCCGGCGGTGGCGAGCAGCCCGCCGACCGCGGCCGCCGCCGCGATGCGGGGAATGCGGATCGACCATAGCACCAGATGATCGCGTGCAAGCAATGCATTGGTTGCGTCGCCGGCCGTAATTCCAAGCGCGGCGCCGAGGCGATTGAGCGGAATACCGGCGGCGCCGATGGTCAGCGCGAAAATGGAAATCACCCCGAGCACGACCGCGAGGACGCCGAGCGCCGTTGCCGCCGTCGGACGGAGCGGGCGGCCGATCGTCGTGGATTGTGCCCGCGCATCGGACGTTGCGGCGGTCATTTGTCGCAATCGAAGTGCGTGGATGCCGCTGGCGTCGCGGCGGCAAGATTGGGGTAAAGCCTGATCGCGAGATCCCGCGCGGCCGATGCGGTGCGCGGGCCGAAGCCGAGAAGATACAGGCCATCCATGGCGATGAATGTCTTGTTGCGCGCGACGGCCGTCATCGCGAATGCCGGGTGGGCATAGATCGCGTTGGCCTGGAGCGTGTCCTTGCCGCGCTCGATCGACAGCACCACATCCGGTTGCGCGGCGACGATCGCCTCATCGTTGATCGGCTTGTAACCGTCATACTGGTCGATGGCGTTGACTGCTCCGGCCAGCCGGATGATCTCGTTGGCGGCGGTGTTCTTTCCCGCGGTCATGGCTCGGCCGTTCAGCAGCGACATCACGAACATCACGCGAACTGGCTTCGCGATCGCGGCGCGCAGTTTGCGCAACTGTTCGAGATCGTCACCGACCTTCCGCGTCAGGCAGGCCGCGCGCGCATCCAGGCCGAGGGTGTGACCGACGATCGCGATCTTGTCGAGGATGCCCTGTTCCGAAAACGTTTCCGGCACGAGCACCATTGGCACTTTCGCGGCCTCAAGAACATCCATCGTTTCCCTGGGTCCTGCGCCCTGCATGGCCAGGATCAGCGACGGATGAAGGCCGAGAACGCCTTCCGGCGACAACTGCCGCATGTAGCCGACGTTCGGCTTGTCGCGCAGCACCGACGCGGGAAAGGTGCTCGTCGTATCGACGCCGACGATACGATCGTCCAGGCCAAGATCGTGCAGGATCTCGGTAATCGCGCCGCCGATCGCCACGATGCGCGAGGGATCGGCGATGGCGACGTCAATGCCGCGCGCGTCGCGCACCACGATCCCGGCGGCCCGCGTGCTCGATCCGGCGAGCAGCAGCGCCGTGAATGTCGCGGCGGCGCAAAGAAATCCGCGCCGATGCGGGGACGATGGTTTGTCCGGGTTCATCACTTCGTCAGGATCAGCTTGTTTTGCGATGTCAGGCGCAGGCGATAATTTTCACCCTCGTGGGCGATGAAAATCTCACGCCCCCGCGAAAACAGGTCCGTGCTGGCCAGAATGTTGTTTCGCATGGGCACAAGCCGTTCGTCGCACACGCCCTGCGCCGTGGAATGCGAGCCGGAAGGATGGGCCTCGGGTTTGTCCGCCATGGTCTCGAAATGACTGTCACGCCTCTCCGCGTCATTACAGTCAGGCTGCGGTGCGATCCAGTGACGGCAATTTATAATCAATATAAACAGTGCGCGCGGCAATTGACCGCCGGGGCGGTGGTTCGTATTGCAAAATCACGCGCATACACGGTCTCATGACATTTGCGCCAAGCCGCCAGCAAGCCACTGCAACCGATCTTTCTGTATCCGTCGCAGCGCCCGCCAGCCGCATTCGACACATATCGAACTCGATTGGGGCTGCGGGACAATGATGGTCAGCGGGGCAAGGCGTATACGCGTCTTGATGGTAGGGGTTTCGTTTGTCGCGCTGGCGCTGTCGGGGCCGGTTGCGCTTGCGCAGCAGGCGTCTTCCACGGATACGACGGGGGACGTGTCGCAAAGGCAACCGGATCGGCGACAGTCCGCAAGACAAAAGCCGGCCGTGAGCCAGGCGGAACGCAACGCGGAAGTGATGAACGCGCGCGCGCAGGCCGGCCCGACCGAAGTGCAATCGCTCGACACCATCACCGTGGCTGCGACAAAGACCGAGGAACGCGCGATCGATGCGCTCGCGCCTGTCAGCGTGGTGACACTGGAACAAATCAGGAGCGTGCAGCCTAACCGGATTTCGGATGTGTTCCGAAGCGTACCGTCGGTCACATTCCAGGATCGCGGCGATGATCCGTCCAGTTCGATCAATATCCGCGGCTTGCAGGATTTCGGCCGCGTCGCGGTCATCGTCGACGGTGCGCGCCAGAACTACCAGCGCACCGGTCATAATGCGAACGGGGCCTTCTTCCTCGACCCCGAACTCATCGGAGGCATCGATATCGTGCGCGGTCCGACCGCGAACATCTACGGCTCGGGGGCGATCGGCGGCGTGGTCTCATTCCGCACCAAGGACATCGACGACGTGCTGCGCGCGGGCGAACGCTGGGGCGTCGATCTGAGCGGCTCCTATGGCACCAACAACAATCGCGGGATGGGATCGGTGTTCGGAGGCGTTCGCGTCGATCCGACGGTCGATGTATTCGGGGGCGCGGTCTATCGCACGCAGGGCAACTACAAGGACGGCGCGGGAACCGAGATCGGAAATACCGGCAACGATATCGCCGCCGGATTGCTGAAAGTCACGGTGCGTCCGGCCGACGGCCATGAGATCAAGATCGGCGGGCTCTTTCAGGATTACCAATACAATATCGGCCAATTCAATCGCGGCCCGGTCCTGACGGCCGCCCAGCGGGCGCTCTATCAAGGCTCGTCGGTCTACGCCTCCGATGCGCAGAACTACACCGGCACATTGAACTGGCGTTATTCGAAGCCGGATGACCAGATATTCGACTGGAACATCTCGCTCTACGGCAACCGCACCAACAACGATCAGACCAAGACCTATCACTATTCGACCAGCGGCGCGGCCTATTGCGGAGCCGGGATCGCGGGCAATAACATCTCGGGCTGTGTCGGCGACCAGCGTGGTTACCTGCTTGATACCATCGGCATCGATGCCCACAACACCTCGCGCTTCGAGGTCGGCAATTGGCGCAACGCCATCACCTACGGGTTCGATGCGTTCCGCGACGAGGTGCAGACCTTTGACCAGGGCGGCAATTCGAACATCACGACACCGAGCGGCCGCCGCACGGTGTCGGGCGGCTTCGTCCAGTTGAAATCGAGCTACGGCAGCTGGCTGGAAGTGATCAGCGCCGTTCGCTACGACCACTACGAACTGAATTCCCTTGGCACAAGCCTCGGTTCCACCTCGTCAAGCGGCGACAGGCTGTCACCGAAGATAACGCTCGGTGTGACGCCAGTGGCCGGCTTCACGCCCTATGCCAGCTATGCGGAAGGCTATCGCGCGCCGTCGATCACCGAGACGCTGATCGCGGGCGGCCACGCCACCGGTGGCGGCCCCGCCTTTTTCAATTGTCCGGACGGCACCAGCGGCCTGTTCTGCTTCCTGCCGAATCCGGACCTGCGGCCCGAGGTCGGCAAGAACAAGGAAATCGGCGTCAATCTCAAGTACAACGACATTTTCACGCAGGGCGACAGTTTCCGCGCCAAGTTCAACGTCTTCCGCAACGACGTGAGCGACTACATCGATCTCGTCGCCTCGCCGCCGGTGATGACGATGTATGGTCCCTTCAGCCAGTACTATCAGTATCAGAACATCGCCAGCGCGCGGCTTCAAGGTTTCGAGTTCGAGACGTCCTACGATGCCGGAACATGGTTCGTCAGCGTCGCCGGACAGATTCAGAGCGGCAAGAATACGATCACGAATGTCGGTCTGGCGACGGTGCAGCCGCGCAAGGTGACGACGACGGCCGGCGTCAGGTTGCTGGATCGGGCGCTGACCTTTGCCGCGCAATGGTCATCCCATGCGGCCAACACCGATCTGCCGGCCGGCTATCTGCCCGCGACCGCCTACGATCTGGTGAACCTGTATCTGACCTATCAGGCCACCAAGGACATCACGTTGACCGCCTCGGTGGAAAATCTTCTCAATCAGTATTATCGTCCCTATGCAATCCCCGGATCGTCCACGGATGGAACCACTCAGAACGATGTCCTTTTCAGCAGCCCTGGTCCGGGGATCACCTTCAAGGCCGGCCTGAAGATTCATTTTGGCGGAGCGTAGATCATCGCAACAATCTCCGGCAATGAACCGCCAGGCCGCGCCGATGACCCCGGCGCGGCCTCTCTCACCTTCAAACGCATTGTCGTTTGACGTCACTTAAGCAGGAGAACAACAGCATGTTTATTGCGATGAACCGGTTTCAGGTCAGACTGGGCTCGGAGCAGGCGTTCGAGAAGGTCTGGGCGACGCGGGAGTCGTATCTTGGATCGATGCCGGGCTTTGTCGAGTTTCACTTGCTGAAGGGGCCGGTGAACGAGGATCACACGCTCTACTCGACCCATACGACATGGGAATCGCGTGCCGCATTCGAGAACTGGACACGTTCCGAGGCGTTCCGCAAGGCTCATGCACGTGCCGGCAACGAAACCGGCGAGAGCCTCTATCTCGGTCATCCGAAATTCGAGGGCTTCGAGGTGCTCCGCACGGAGCACAAGTCGGATGCGGCGGCATGATTTGCGAGAACGGAGCGACCGAGCATGACTGACATCGATGCCGGCGACCTGAAATCCTTTCTGTCGCAAAATCCGGGCGCGGTCATCGAGGACGTCGCGCGCGAGCGCGGCGTCACGGCACGAACGGTCATTGAAGCTTTGCCTTTGGAGATGGTGCGCATCGGCGGCGGTGACGCATTCGCCGATGTTATGCAGGACATCGCGCAATGGGGCGAGGTGACGCTGATCGTCCATACCGACGACGCGATCTTCGAATTCACCGGGCCGGTGCCCGCAGGCGAGATCGGGCGCGGCTACTTCAACCTGATGCAGCCAAAGGGATTGCACGGCCATCTCCGGCATCAGCGATGTGCGGCAATTGCGTTCATCGAGCGGCCGTTCATGGGGAAGTCGTCCGCTTTCGTCGCGTTCCTGAATGTCGATGGTGGTGTGATGTTCAAGGTATTCGTCGGACGCGATGAAAACCGCGCGCTGCGCCAGGATCAACTCGACCGGTTCCGCGCGCTCGGCGCCCGGATTTGCGCGTCCGACGCGGCATGATCGGGATGGCGGATCGGCTATAGGAAGCGAGGGCGTCGATGACGGGAGCCAATGCACGGTTGTTTCGGGCATTGAAGTCGGCCCATGTTCCTGTGGCGCTTCTGGCGATCGCGGCTTGCCCCACATCCTGCCTGGCTTCATCCGACATGGCGATCCTGCCGCGGGATCTGTCGCCGTGGGGGATGTTCGCGCACGCGGACATCGTGGTGCAGGCGGTCATGGCGGGGCTGGCCCTCGCGTCGCTGGTGACCTGGACGGTATGGCTCGCCAAGACCATCGAACTGGCGCGCGCCGGCGCGGCGGCGAGGCGGCGCACGGCGACGCTCGAACGCAACGCCACGCTTGCGCAGGTCGCAGACGAGAACGCCCATGCCGGCGACGCGGTGGCGCAACTGGTGCAGAGCGCGGCGCGCGAGGCGAGCCTGTCGGGCGAGGCGATCGACGACGACTTCAAGGAGCGCGTAGCGCTGCGGCTGGAGCGCGTCGAGGGCGCGGCCGCGCGGCGCATTGCGCGCGGCACCGGCATCGTCGCGACGATCGGCGCGACCGCGCCTTTCGTCGGTTTGTTCGGCACGGTGTGGGGGATCATGAATGCCTTCATCGGCATCTCGCAAGCCCACACCACCAATCTCGCGGTGGTCGCGCCCGGCATCGCCGAAGCGCTGCTCGCCACCGCCATGGGCCTGATCGCGGCCATCCCGGCCGTCATCATCTATAACGTGCTGGTGCGCGGCATCACCGCCTACCGCGCGCTGCTCGGCGACGCCTCGGCGCAGATCCTGCTGCTCGTCAGCCGGGAGGGCAGCCGCGCCAACCGCTCGATGCGTGCGGAGGCCGGGCAACTGCGCGTCGCGCGCGCGGCGGAGTAGCGCCGTGGCGGGAGGTCTCGGGGCCCGCATGGGCGCGAAGCTCGGCGCCGGACGGCGCGGCGGTAGCGACGACGACCTCGTCGAGGCGCACGACATCAACGTCACGCCGTTCATCGACGTCATGCTGGTGCTGCTCATCATCTTCATGGTGGCGGCGCCGCTCGCCACCGTCGATGTCGGCGTCGATCTGCCCGCGAGCACCGCCACGCCGCCGCCGCGCCCGGATCAACCGGTGTTCGTCACCGTGAAGCCGGATCTGGTGCTGGCGCTCGGCGAGGACATCGTAGCCCGTGACGCCCTGCCGAGCGCGCTCGACGCCGCCACCAAGGGCAACAAGGACGAGCGCATCTTCCTGCGCGCCGACAAGAGCGTTAGCTACGGCGACCTGATGACGGTGATGAACCTGCTGCGCGACGCCGGTTATCTCAAAATCGCGCTGGTCGGGCTCGACGGCCGCGATGCGCCGCAATGAGCGGCGTCGCGACCAACGCCTATGCGCTGCACGGCATCGATCCCGGGCCGGGCCTCTCGCGCTGGGGCCTGTCGGCGCTGGCGATCGTCCTGATCCATGTCGCGCTGATCGCGGCCGGCATGGCTTGGTACGCGCAGCCGATGCCGCCGGGCGTCACCTCCCAGGTCATCACGCTCGATCTTGCGCCCGCGACCACCTCGCCCATGCCCGTGGCGCAGGACGTCGCGCCCGGCCCCGAGATGCAGCAGGCTGAGGAGGCGGCCGCGCCGCCGCCCGAACCGCCGCCGCCAGCGGTGCAGGAGCAGATCCCGCCGGCGCCGCCGCAGCAGAACCCGGTGGTCGCCGCGCCGCTGGAAGCCAAGCCTGTCCCGACCCCTCCGAAGCCGGAACCGGTGCGCACCGAGGCCAAACCCGAACCGAAGCCCAAGCCGGTGAAACCGAGGCCGCGGCCCAAGCCCGCGAAGCGTTCCACCGATCATCCGTCCGCGCCACGCACCAGCGCCGCGCCGAAGGCCGACCAGCGCGCCGAGCGGATCGCCGCGGCGCAAGCCGGAGCCGCGGCAGCCGCCGCACTGCCGTCCTACCGGCAGATGCTGGCCGCCCATCTGCAACGGTTCAAGCAATATCCCGCGGCGGCGAAGGCGGCGGGTGAACAGGGCGTGGCACTGCTGAGCTTCACGGTCAGTCGCAGCGGGCGGGTGCTGTCGAGCCGGCTCGCCCGCTCGTCCGGCCACGCCGCGCTCGACGCCGAGACCCTGGCAATGATTCGCCGCGCCGAACCGCTCCCCGCCTTTCCCCCTGAAATCAAACAGGGATCGATGGCGTTCGTCGTGCCCATCAGCTTTGCCGTCCGGTAAGGAATGGAAACGGCGGCACGTCGATCCAGATGCAATGAAGGATGAATGTGCTCATCAGCGCGCTATACGATCATCAATCGTGTCACCATCGGCATGGCACCCGCCGATGCAGCGCGCGCAATCAGCCTGATGGCGGGCGATGCCGGAGCCTTCGCCACGCTTCTCGCCGTCGAAGTTGCGACGACCGGGACGTTCGATCTGGCGCGGGTACGCGGCATTTTCGCGACCTTCGAATGGGCCTGGGAGTCAAGGAAGCTGTCGGGACGGCGCGGCGAGCGCCCACGCTGTAGGAGTCCCAGCGCCGTAAATCATGGCCTCAGCCCCGCGTGCGCGCGGCGAGGGCCACGGCGGCCGTTCGGTTTTCGACTCCGAGCTTGGCGTAGATTTGCTCCAGATGCTTGTCCACCGTTCTCGGGCTGAGACCGAGAATCTGGGCGATGTCGCGGTTGGCCTTGCCCTTGCTCAGCCAGGACAGGACCTCGCCCTCGCGGCGGGTGAGGCCGAGCTTCCTGCTGAAATCCTTCGGCGTGTCCGCGGCGGTCTTCGGTGTGAACTGGAGCAGAAACTCGCCGTTGCGGAACATGCCGAGATATTCGAGCTGGAATTCGCCGTGATAGGTGACCGGCGGCGATGCCACATCCTGACCTTGCTGTTGGCTCGAGACCTGCCTGAACCAGGGCAGCCATGTCGGCGGCAGCGGCGTCGCGTCCTTCGACTCCCCTTTCGGCGCCATCCCCGCAAGAAGCTCGCGGGCCTGTGGAGACGACCAGATCACCACGCCGCGCTGGTCGACGGCGAACGGGTGGCGTCCGGAAACATCCATCGCCGCCCGCGCGCTCTGGGTCAGGCGCGCATTGGTCAGATGAACCTTGATGCGCGCCAGCATCTCCGCCACCACGATGGGCTTGGTGACATAGTCGACGCCGCCGGCCTCCAGACCGCGCACGATGTGCTCGGTTTCGGTCAGGCCGGTCATGAAGATGACCGGCACGTCGGCGAGGCGCGGATCGCGCTTCAGGCGGCGGCAGGTTTCGAACCCGTCGAGCCCCGGCATGACGGCGTCGAGCAGGATCATGTCGGGGGTAATCCGCTCGACGATCCGCATTGCCGATGCGCCGTCGAGCGCCACCATGACGGTCATCGACGCCGCGTCCAGCGCATCGGTCAGCATGCGCAGGGTGTCGGGGGAATCGTCGACCACAAGGACAACGTTGCTGTTGGCTTCACTGGTCATGGGCTTCAAAGGTGCGGAGAATTGCCAGGTACTGGTTGAAATCGAATCGCTCGATGAGCGTTCGCATTCGGGTGACGAAGGTGGCGAGCTCCGGATGATCCGCCTCGATCTTGTTCAGTTTCCGTTGGATCGCCTTGATATGCCCGATCTGGGCCAGGTCTCTCAATTCTTCCACGTCCTTCATGGAAGGCCGAGCGCCGCTTGAGAGCGGCGACGCAATGACGCCGGGCAAGCCGTCGCGCGCCTGCTCCCACTGGATTTTGAGAAGCTGCCCGATCTGTTCCAGGAGGTGCGGGACGTCGATCGGCTTCATCATGTAGCCGTCGTGATAGGTCTGGGCCAGCGGGAGGCCGTGGGCTTCGATCGCGCTGGCCGAGATCATCAGGATGCGCGCGCGATGGTGACCGCGCTCGCGCAGCGTCCGCGCCAGCGTCCAGCCATCCATCCCTATCATTGAGATGTCGAGAATGAAAAGGTCCGGCTCGCAATGTTGAGCGAGGGCGAGACAGGATGGCGCATCATGCGCGCTGAGGATGATGAATCCCAAAGGCGCCAATATTTCCCGGATCAGTTCGCGATGCGCGGGGTTGTCGTCGGTGACGATGATGGTCTTGCGGGGGCCGCCATATCCTGTGACCCGGCCGGAGATCGGCGCCGCGCGAGTCGGGTTTGTGACCTCCGACAGCAGCAGCTTGATTCGAAATGCGCTCCCGACCCCCACCGTGCTCGTCACTTGAATGTCGCCGCCCATCACGCCGGCGAGCAGCCGGGAGATCGTGAGGCCGAGGCCGGTGCCGGTATGCGGCTGGGAGCTGCCCAGCGCGCCCCGTTCGAACGGCGCGAAAATCCGCTCCAGATCGTCCGCGGGAATCCCCGGCCCGGTATCGACGATCTCGAATTCGGCGACCGGGTTGCGATATCGCATGATGAAGCGCACCGATCCCTGCTCGGTGAACTTGATGGCGTTGGACAGCAGGTTGATGAGGACCTGACGCAGCCGTTTCTCGTCGGCATAGACCAGCGCGGGGAGGTGGCCGGGACGCTCGAAGATGAAGTCGATACCTTTATTGGACGCCTGCACGCGAAACATTCCCACGAGGTGGTCGAGAAATTCGCCGAGCATTACCTCGTCGCGCGACAGGAACAGCCGGCCGGCCTCGATCTTCGAAATGTCGAGAATGCCGTCGATCAGGCCCGACAGGTGGTCGGCGCTGCGTCGCATGACGCCGATCTGATCGAGCGCCTTTGCCGGGAGAGCCTTGTCCTGCGCCAGCAGTTGGGCATAGCCGCTGATGGCATTGAGCGGCGAGCGCAGTTCGTGGCTCAGCCCGACGACGTAACGGCTCTTGGCGAGATTGGCGGCCTCGGCGGCTTCCTTGGCGCGCTCCAATTGGGCATCGGTGCGCTTGTGCGCCTCGATCTCCTGAATCAGCAGCGTGGTCTGCCGCCGGGTCTCCGCCTCCGCCGCGCGTCGACTCTGCGCGGCCAGAACGAACAGCCATGCCACCACGCCGATGATGATGACGAGGGCGAAAAAAACCTTCCATAGCGTTTCCGATAGCAGGCTCCCATCCGTCGGCACCTCCACCGAGGTTTGCAAATAGATCAAGCCCAGCGTCAGGCCGACCAGACCTGTGGCGCTGAGGAACACCGCCAGATAGTGTCCGAGTTGCGAGTTGACATAGGCGTGGGCGGATTTCGGCAGCCCCTTCTTGAGCGCATCGCCGAACTGCTCGCGAAATCCCGCATGCGGCTTGCAGAGGTCATGACAGCGGGCGTCGAGCGAACAGCATAGCGAGCAGATCGGGCCCGCATAGGCTGGGCAGGACGCCATGTCCTCCGGTTCGAACGAATGCTCGCAGATACAGCATTGGATTTGCGACAGATCCTGCCAGCTTCGCCGCGGCTTGCGGGCAATATAGTATTTTCCCTTGGTGAGCCAGGCGATCAGCGGCGCCGCCACGAAAGCGACCGCCAGCGCGATGAACGGCGACAGCGCCTTGGCGGTCACGCCGAACAGTCCGTAGAAGGCGCTGATGCCCACGACCGCGGCGATGGCCATCGAGCCGACGCCGACCGGATTGATGTCGTAGAGATGAGCGCGCTTGAAATCCATCACCGGCGGCCTCAGGCCGAGCGGCTTGTTGATGACCAGATCGGCGACCAGCGCGCCGACCCAGGCGATCGCGACGTTGGAGTAAAGCGCCAGCGTCTGCTCCAGCGCCTTGTAGACGCCGATCTCCATCAGCAGCACGGCGACGACCACGTTGAAGACCAGCCAGACCACCCGCCCCGGATGACTGTGGGTGAGACGGGAGAAGAAATTCGACCACGCGATCGAGCCGGCATAGGCGTTGGTCACGTTGATCTTGAGCTGGGACAGGATGACAAAGGTGCCGGTGAGCGCCAGCGCCAGGTCGGGCTGCGACAGCACATACTGAAACGCGGTGAGATACATCTGCGTCGGTTCGGCGGCGTGCTCGGCGGGCACCTGATGACTGAGCGCGAAAAAAGCCAGGAATGAACCGGCCAGCAGCTTCAACGCGCCGATGACGATCCATCCCGGGCCGGCGCTCAGCAACGCGATCCACCAGGCTTTTCGCGATGTGCGCCGGTCGCGCGGAAGGAACCTGAGAAAATCGACCTGTTCGCCGATCTGCGCCACCAGCGAGAACACCACCGACGCCGCAGCTCCGAACATCAGGAGGTCGAGATGTCCGGTCGCGCCGCCATGCGCGCCGGGAAACTGCGTCCATGCCACGAAGGAGTCGCGGCTCTTGAACGCGATCGCCGCGAACGGAAGGATGTGCAGGACGATCCACAGCGGTTGCGTCCACAGCTGGAACCGGCTGATGAGCGTGATGCCGTGGGTGACGAGCGGGATGATGACCACCGCGCTGACGAGATAACCGATCGGTCGCGGAATGCCGAAACACAGTTCGAGCGCCATCGCGAGGATGACGGCTTCGATGGCGAAGAAAATGAACGTGAACGAGGCGTAGATCAACGACGTGATGGTCGAGCCGATATAGCCGAAGCCCGCGCCCCGGGTGAGCAGATCGATGTCCACGCCGGCCTTCGCGGCGTGATAGGCGATCGGCAGACCGCAGGCGAAGATGGTGACGCTCACCACCAGGATCGCCGCGGCGGCGTTGGCCACGCCGTAATTCAGGGTGATCGTGCCGCCGATCGCTTCAAGGGCGAGGAAGGAAATCGCGCCCAGCGCGGTGTTCGCGACCCGGGCGGCGGACCAGCGGCGTGCGCCTTTGGCCGTGAATCGCAACGCGTAGTCTTCCAGGGTCTGGTTGGCAACCCATTGATTATACTGCCGTCTGACGCGGTCTATCTGTTGACGTCCTGCCAACGAACCACTCCGGTTGCCTCAAGAAGGAAGCTACGCCGCGATTTTGCGGTGCAATATACGCGATCTTGCGTATGCGTGCGGCGCACAATTTTAGGCATCCTCGCTTCATCGATGAGCACTTTTGGCAAAACCTAGCGGGGTATCCATGTCAGACGACAACCGACCGATTCTGGAATCGCCACTGCGGCGCAAACTCTTGATGGGAATGGCGGCGCTGCCGGCGCTATCGCTGCTTCCGATGCCGGCGCTGGCCGATACGCCGACCGCGGCGGTCAACACCACGGGTCTGGCGGTGACCGACAGCGAAGTCACCGTCGGCATTCTTCACTCCGTCACCGGCACGATGGCGATCTCGGAAACCGGATCGGTGGAAGCCGAGAAGCTCGCGATCGAACAGATCAACGCCGCCGGCGGCGTGCTGGGACGCAAGATCAAGTTCATTCAGGAAGACGGCGCCAGCGATTGGCCGACCTTCGCCGAGAAGGCCAAGAAGCTCCTTGTCAACGACAAATGCGCGTCGGTGTTCGGTTGCTGGACCTCAGCGTCGCGCAAGGCGGTGCTGCCGGTGTTCGAGCAGTACAACGGCATGCTCTACTACCCCACTTTCTATGAAGGGCTCGAACAGTCGAAGAACGTCATCTACACCGGGCAGGAGGCGACGCAGCAGATCATCGCCGGCCTTGACTGGGTCAACAAGACCAAGGGCGCCAAGAGTTTCTATCTGCTCGGATCGGACTACATCTGGCCGCGCACCTCCAACAAGATCGCGCGCAAGCACATCGAGGGACACCTCGCGGACGGCAAGGTGGTCGGCGAGGAATACTTCCCGCTGGGCCACA
The DNA here is from genome assembly GCA_039808365.1 of Xanthobacteraceae bacterium. Classification (GTDB taxonomy): domain Bacteria; phylum Pseudomonadota; class Alphaproteobacteria; order Rhizobiales; family Xanthobacteraceae; genus 62-47. The sequence continues at coordinate 84,838 of JBDHSX010000001.1, forward strand.
CCCAGTTCAACTCCGTCATCAACAAGATCAAGCTGAAGAAGCCCGACGTCATCTACGCGATCATCGTCGGCGGATCGAACGTCGCCTTCTACAAGCAGCTCAAGGCGGCGGGCATCGACCTGTCGAAGCAGACGCTGCTCACGATCTCGGTGACCGAGGATGAAATCGACGGCATCGGCGGCGAGAACATCGCGGGCGCTTATGCGTGCATGAAATACTTCCAGTCGCTCGACAATCCGAACAACAAGGCGTTCGTCGAGGCGTTCCACAAGATGTGGGGGCCGAAGACCGTGATCGGCGACGTGACGCAGGCGGCCTATCTTGGGCCGTGGCTCTGGAAACTGACCGTGGAGAAAGCCGGCAGCTTCGACATCGACAAGATCGCGGCGGCTTCGCCAGGGGTGGAATTCAAGGGCGCGCCGGAAGGTTACGTCCGGATCCACGATAACCATCACCTGTGGTCGAAGACGCGCGTCGGGCGAGCCAAGTCGGATGGACAGTTCGAGTTGATCTACGAGACGAAGGATCTGGTCGAGCCCGATCCGTTCCCCAAAGGCTACCAATAGGACGCGTCTTCTCCCGGAGCGACGTGACACGCCGCACCCCGCGCCGCGGACAGCGCTCCGCGGCGCCGGGCAACCCCTTCAAAGGCAGGAGAGCGATCGATGTTCGGCGACTATTCGCTTGCTGATCTCAGTTCAATTTTCGTGATGCAGGGCTTCGCAGGATTGATCCTGTTCTCCGTCTTTCTCCTGATGGCGCTGGGTCTTGCGATCATCTTCGGCCAGATGGGTGTCATCAACATGGCCCACGGCGAGTTCATGATCCTCGGGGCTTATGTGACCTGGATGACGTCGGGCTTTTTCCAGTCCTATCTGCCTTCGCTTTTCCCGGGATATTTCTTCCTTGCGATGATCCTCGCATTCCTCGCCGCGGGCGCGCTGGGAATCCTGGTGGAATGGGCGTTGATACGACATCTCTACAAGCGGCCGCTGGATACGCTGCTGGCGACCTGGGGCCTGAGCCTGATCCTGCAACAGACCTATCGCTCCGTTTTCGGCGCGCGCGAAGTCGGCGTCGAGCTGCCGGAATGGATGATGGGATCATGGCAGGCGACCGACAGCATCCAGATCCCGATCAACGGCATGTTCGTCATGGTGCTGACGATCCTGATCACCATCGCGGTCGCCTACATTCTCTACAAGTCGCGTTGGGGCAGGCAGGTCCGCGCCGTGGTTCAGAATCGTGTCATGGCCGGCGCGGTCGGCATCAACACCGAGAGGGTGGATCGCTACACGTTCGGATTGGGGTGCGGCATCGCGGGCGTCGCCGGCAGCGCGTTCACGATGATTGGTTCGACCGGTCCGACGTCGGGTCAGCTCTACATCGTCGATACCTTCCTCGTCGTAGTGTTCGGCGGTGCGGCCAGTCTGCTCGGCACCATCGCCTCCGCGTTCACTATTTCGCAGGCCCGCTCGACGCTTGAATTTTTCCTGTCCGGCTCGATGGCGCAGGTCATCACGCTGCTGGCGATCGTCGGAATTCTGATGCTGCGGCCGCAGGGGTTGTTCGCCCTCAAGGTTCGCAAATAACGATAGGAGCGATCATGTCTGACAATCCGCGCTTCTTCAATCGTTCGGAATTCATCGGGTTTCTGGTGCTCGCCGCGCTCCTGGTGATCGTCCTGCCGCTGACGCTGGACAATTTCCGGCTCAACCTGGTGGCGAAGTATCTGACCTATGCCTTCGTGGCGCTCGGCCTGGTGCTGTGCTGGGGTTACGGCGGCATTCTCAGTCTGGGGCAGGGCGTGTTCTTCGGCCTTGGCGGCTACTGCATGGCGATGTTCCTCAAGCTCGAAGCATCGAGCGTGGAGAACACCAAGATCCAGTCCACGCCCGGCATACCGGATTTCATGGACTGGAATCAGATCACCTCGCTGCCGTTGTTCTGGCAGCCGTTTCACAGTCTGACGTTCACGATCGTCGCGATCATGGTCGTGCCGGGGGTGTTCGCCTTCATCATCGGCGCGGCGATGTTCAAGCGACGTGTCGGCGGCGTCTACTTCGCCATCATCACCCAGGCGATCGCCGCGATCCTGACCATCCTGATTATCGGCCAGCAGGGCTATACCGGCGGCGTGAACGGCATCACCGATCTGCGCACGCTGAAAGGCTGGGATATTCGCACCGACAGCGCGAAGTTCATTCTTTACTTCATCGAGGTCGCCTGCCTGCTCGGCTGTATCGGCGTCGCGCAGTATGTCCGTCACTCCAAGCTCGGGCGCATCCTGGTGGCGATGCGCGAGAAGGAGGATCGGGTTCGCTTCTCCGGCTACAGCGTCGCCAACTTCAAGATCTTCGCCTTCTGCATCGCGGCCGTGTTCGCCGCCATCGGTGGCGCGCTGTTCACGCTGGAGGTCGGCTTCATGTCGCCGTCCTTCGTCGGGATCGTGCCGTCGATCGAGATGGTGATCTATACCGCGGTCGGCGGGCGGCTTTCGATCTTTGGAGCGGTGTACGGCACGTTGCTGGTGAACTTCGCCAAGACCGGTCTTTCGGAGTCGTTTCCGGAGCTCTGGCTGTTCGGTCTCGGCGCGCTGTTCATCGCCGTCGTCCTGGTCTTTCCGAACGGGCTCGCCGGGATCTGGCGCGATCATGTGCAGGGCCGTCTCGATCAGTTGCTGTCGCGCCTCAAAAGCAAGGGCGGCGATCTCGTCGACCCTCCCGTCACCAACGGCGCACCCGCGGAATAGGAGGCAGCCATGCTGATCGGCAGTCCACGCAAGGAGTTTCTGCTTTCGGTCGAGGGGTTGACCGTGTCGTTCGACGGTTTCAAGGCGGTGAATGATCTGTCGTTCTATGTCGACGAGAACGAAATCCGCGTCATCATCGGCCCCAACGGCGCCGGCAAGACCACAGTGCTCGATCTGATCTGCGGCAAGACCAGGGCGACCTCGGGTTCGATTCAGTTTCGCGGTCAGGAGCTGACGAAGCTCAAGGAAAACCAGATCGTGCAGGCCGGCGTCGGCCGCAAGTTCCAGACGCCGTCGATCTACGAGGATCTGACCGTCTTCGAAAATCTCGAAATCTCGTTTCCGCGCGGGCGCACCGTGTTCGGCGCGTTGACGTTCCAGCGCGATCAGGCGGTACGGGAACGGGTCGCCGAAGTCGCGGAGATGATCTTTCTCAAGGATCATCTCGAAACCACCGCTGATCTCCTGAGCCACGGCCAGAAGCAATGGCTCGAAATCGGCATGTTGCTGATCCAGGATCCCGATCTGATGATGCTCGACGAGCCCGTCGCCGGCATGAGCGTCAGCGAGCGGGTCAAGACGGCTGAACTTCTGAACCGCATCATCAAGGACCGCTCGGTTCTGGTGATCGAGCACGACATGAAGTTCGTCGAGGACATCGCCCATAAAGTAACGGTCTTGCATCAGGGCCAAATCCTTTCGGAGGGCTCAATGGACAAGATCAAGAACGATCCAAAGGTCGTCGAAGTCTATCTTGGCCACTGAGCGCGAGGAGCAGCATCATGCTTACCATTTCGGATCTCCACGTCGCATATGGCCAGAGCGAAGTGCTGCACGGCCTCGATATCACCGTTGCGCCCAACGAGATCGTCGCCGTCATGGGACGAAACGGCATGGGCAAGACCACACTGATGAAATCGCTGATCGGAATCGTGCCGACGAAAAGCGGTTCGGTGAAGCTGAACGATATCGAGGTCTCCGGCCTCAAAAGCTACGAACGGGTCGCCAAGGGGCTCGCTTATGTGCCGCAGGGGCGGATGATCTTCTCGTCGATGACCGTGAAGGAGAATATCGAGACGGGCCTTGTCGCGTCTGGCGAAAGCGAGGTGCCCGGCGACATCTACGAATTGTTTCCGGTGTTGCTGGAGATGAAGGCCAGGCGCGGCGGCAACCTCTCCGGCGGCCAGCAGCAACAGCTTGCCATCGCGCGCGCGCTCGCCACCAAGCCGAAGGTGCTGCTGCTGGACGAGCCGACCGAAGGCATTCAGCCATCGATCATTCACGAGATGGGGCGCACGCTCAAGCGCATCCGCGACGAACGTGGCCTGTCGATCGTGGTGTCCGAGCAGGTGTTGAGCTTCGCGCTCGATGTCGCCGACCGGGTGCTGGTCATCGAGAACGGCGAGATCGTTCGCGACGATCCGCGGACCAGCGTCGATGAGGCGCAAGTGGCGAAATTCCTGTCTGTCTAATCACATGCCATCCACAAAAAGGGGAAATCCAAATGCCTGAGACGCTCGTGAAGGTCGATCTGACCAAGTCCGCTTACGACAACGACAAGGTTCACAACCGCTGGCATCCGGACATTCCGATCGTCGAATGGGTCAATCCCGGAGACGATTTTATCCTGGAGACCTACGACTGGACCGGCGGCTTCATCAAGAACAACGACTCCGCCGACGACGTGCGCGATATCGATCTCACCACCGTTCATTTCCTGTCGGGTCCGATCGGCGTCAAGGGCGCCGAGCCCGGCGATCTTCTGGTGGTGGATTTGCTCGACATCGGGCCGATGAAGGAGAGCCTTTGGGGCTTCAACGGCTTCTTCTCCAAGCAGAACGGCGGCGGATTCCTGACGGAGCACTTCCCTCTGGCGCAGAAGTCGATTTGGGACATCAAGGGCCTCTACACATCGTCGCGCCATGTGCCGGGCGTGAACTTCGCCGGCCTGATTCATCCCGGCCTGATCGGCTGCCTGCCCGATCCGAAAATGCTGTCGATGTGGAACGAACGTGAGAATGCGCTAATAGCCACCAATCCGACCCGCGTGCCGCCGCTCGCCAATCCGCCATTCGCAAGCACGGCCCATGCCGGGCGAGCGGTCGGCGATGTCAAGTCGCGGGTTCAGGCCGAAGGCGCGCGCACCGTGCCGCCGCGCGAGCATGGCGGCAACTGCGATATCAAGGATCTGTCGCGCGGGTCGAAGATCTATTTCCCGGTCTATGTTCCCGGCGCCGGCCTGTCGATGGGCGATCTGCATTTCAGCCAGGGCGATGGCGAGATCACCTTCTGCGGCGCGATCGAAATGGCGGGGTGGACGCATCTTCGCGTCGATCTCATCAAGGGCGGCATGGCGAAGTACGGCATCAAGAACCCGATTTTCCGGCCGTCGCCGATCACCCCGAACTATAAGGACTACCTGATCTTCGAGGGTATCTCGGTCGATGAATCCGGCACGCAGCATTACCTCGACGTGCATGTCGCCTATCGTCAGGCCTGCCTCAACGCGATCGAGTATCTCAAGAAGTTCGGCTATTCGGGCGCGCAGGCCTATTCGATTCTCGGCGTCGCTCCGGTTCAGGGACACATCTCCGGCGTCGTCGATATCCCGAACGCCTGCGCCACGCTGTATCTGCCGACCGAGATCTTCGATTTCGATATCATGCCGTCGGCGGCGGGGCCTGTGAAGCACATCAAGGGCGGCATCGACATGCCCCTGTCGCCCGACAAGTGATCCTTGCGTGAACGACGTGGGGCGATCGTGACCAGCCGCCTCACGTCACTTTTTCAATCGGGAATGAGGCCGACATGCCGGTTTACGAATATCTTTGCGACGATTGCGGCTCCTTCACCAACATCCGCCCGATGTCGGAGTTCGAGCAGCCGGACATCTGTCCCGACTGCGGCGGCATGTCGCCCCGCGTCATTCTCACCGCGCCGCGGTTTTCCTGCATGTCCGCGGACAGCCGCAAGGCGCATTCGGTCAACGAGCGCAGCGCCCATGCGCCGAAGACGCTGGATCAATACAAGGCGTCGCACGGTCCCGGCTGCGGCTGCTGTTCGGGCAAGCCGTCGCGTCTGGTGACGAAAACGAAAGGCGGAGCGAAGGGCTTCCCCACCGCGCGTCCCTGGATGATCAGCCACTAGATGCGATGTCGCGCATTCGCGTCGAGGTGGGCGACGACGCGCGGGCGTGGGAAGATAGGCACCGCCAAGCCGGGGAAGTTCATCCCACCTGCCTCGGCGGCCCCACGATCAGCTTCATCGAATCTTCGCAGATTCGGCGAACGTGCGCCCCGTCAACAAGGAGCGCGTCTCCAGCAAGGCCGGAACGGATGCGAATTTTCGCATTTCCGCTGGATCGCCGACTCGCTCCTTGAGCCGCTTCAGGTCATTGGCGAAGCGCTGTTCGTCGTCGGAATTGAAGACAAGGCGGAAGCTTTCGGTGGAGACCGGCGACGTCACCTCGTCGAACACCTTGCGGCGTTCCTCGGAGTATCGATCGAGAATTCGGTCGTCGGTTACTCCCTTCACCACGGCGGCGAGGGCTTCGCTGAGCAGGAACGAATCATATAGTCCGCCCATCAGCCCGAAGCCGCTGGTCGGATTGGTCAGATGCGCGGCGTCACCGGCCAGCAAGACCCGGCCGGCGCGGTAGGAACGGGCGGAGCGCTGGTGCATGTTGTAGGCCGAGTGCAGGACGAGATCGAATTTCTTGTCTCCGGGCAGAACGGCGGCGGCGAATGCCATGATACGCGGCAGCACATTCTCGACGGCAAGGCTCGCATCCTCGGCGAAGGTGAATCGCCAGAGATTGGTTTCATCGATCCGGTAGATGACTGCACCATAGACCGGATCGATCAGATAGCCGGAATTCCAGCCGTATTTCTCGAAATCGAAATGAATATTGGTAGCGACGAAGCGTTGCGGCCAGGTGAATCCTTCAAGCGGGATGCCGACCGATTTCCGCACGGCGCTGCGGCCGCCGTCGCCCGCGACGACCCAGTCGGCCTTGAATTCGACAGTCTCGCCGCGCCGGTCCGCAACCACGGTGACGTCGCGATCGGACTGCGTCAGCCCGGTAAACCGGGTTCCCCAATGGATGGTCACATTGGGATAGCGCCGAAGATGCTTGAGGATGACCTCGGCCAATCGATCCTGCCCCAATGTCAGGCTGTAGGGACGATCGGTGATGCCGCGGACGGCGTCGTGGTTATAGACGATGGTTTCGCCGGTCTTGAACACGCGCCAGGTGCGCTCGTCCACGGTGTGGCCGGCCGCCATCATGTCATCAAGCACGCCGAACGCCTCCAGCGGGGCGAAGATCGGCCAGGCGTAGGAGATGGCGCGCGGCGTATAGACGATCTTATCTTCCGCCTCGATCAGACGGACCGCGACATCGGCGCGGGCCAGCCCGAGCGCGGTCATTAGTCCGACGGGACCCGCGCCGACGATCAGAACCTCGGTCATGATTTTCTCGATGGATGGATTGGCAGCGAGCCTGACGGCAGGATTGCCGTCAGGCCGGGTTGGGAATCTTGCGGCTATTTCGAGGCGGACGCGCCGGAGGAAGGTTGATCGATCAGCTTCCACGACTCACCTTCGAAGCGGGCCATGCGCAGGCTCTTGTAAGGCGTGTAGTCGTCGACCGTGCTGTTCAATTCGATGCCTGGAAGCATCATCTTGAAGCGCTTTCCCTTCAGGTTCGACGCCTGCCTGAGAAGATTTTCGCGGGACAGATCGTCACCGGCCGCGCGCAGCGCCTCGGCGGCGCCCTGAGCCATGATGTAACCCGAAAGGGCGATGAAATCGCCGGGGTTGTCGTTCGGAACCCACTTCTTCATGAAGGCGACGTATTCCTTGACCTCCGGATCGTTGTCCCATGCGGGATCGCCGGCCTGTTTGCTGAACTGCGTCGTGAAGATGCCCTGCGCATTCTCGAATCCGGCAGGCTTGAGCACGGTCTGGACCGAATTGGTCGGGCTGACGAGAAACTGCAACGGCTTCCAGTCCAATTCCTTCACCTTGCGCAAGCCTTGCGCGGTGAATTTCGGCGTCGAGAAGTACATCAGAACATCCGCTCCGCTTTCCTTGAGGCGGGTGATCTCGGAATCGATCGTCGGTTGGGTAATTTCATAGGAGAGTTCCGAGACGACCTTCGCGTTGCTGTGACCCAGCGCCGACTTGAGTCCGGTCAGGAAGTCCTTGCCATAGTCGTCGTTCTGATAAAGCACGGCGATCTTGGCGTCGGGCTTGTTCTTGACGATGTAGTCGCCGAAGGTTCTGCCCTCCATTTCAAATCCCGGATACATCGGGACGCTCCAGGGAAAGTTTTTCGGATCGACGAACCGCCGGCCGCCGGCGGAAATGAAAATATGAGGCACCTTGTTCTGGTTCAGATATTTCTGGATCGCGACATTCGGCGTGGTGCCGACGGTGCCGACATCCGCCAGCACGTTGTCGCTTTCGACCAGCTTGCGGGTCTGCTCCAGCGCTTTCGGCGGGCTGAAGGCGTTGTCGAGAGAAATCAACTCGACCTTGCGGCCGTTGATGCCGCCCTGCTCATTCAGCATGTTGAAATAGCCGACCATGGTGCGCCCGTAGCTTCCGAACGCCGATGCCGGGCCGCTATAGGGCACCGTCTGGCCGAGCTTGATTTCGGTATCGCTGACGCCGGGGCCGTACTTCTTTTCGGCGGCGGTCGCGCCGCCGATCAATCCGATCGCAAAAACGCACGTCAAGAACTTCAGTCTGGTCATTATGTCTCCTCCTGGTTGTGATCGGTCCGCCTGCGGCGGCCTGGTTCGCGGTGGCAAAGGTCATCCGCAAAGATGCGCCTCGCCCCGCGTTCTCTGAATTTCGATGCGATCGATCGCGGCGAACGCCGACGCATCGACGGGCAGATCGACGGCGAAGGTCATCGGGTCGGCGTGACCGCAGATGATCGGCGGATAGGCCCATTCGGCGATGGCGATCACCCTCTCGCCGGCCATCGCCGCGATCTTGAGCGGGAATTTGCCGCCGTTGCCGCAGGCGCTCTGATAGCCGTCGGCGATGCAATAGATCTCCAGCCGCAGCATGTCGTCCGCGATGCGCTGGATCGAGGCTTCGATTTCGACCAGCCCGAACAGCGGATCCTCGCCCGATGCCGCGTCGTAGAAATACACCGCGCCGATCTTGCCGTAGCGGCACGGCCCCAATTTCGCGCTGCCCGGAACTTGCGGATCCGGCCGCGCCGGCGTGCGCGGCGGAAGCGGACCCAGCGAACAGGATTGCGGAAAGGAATAGGCGTCCACGAATATCTCCATCATGCGTCGCTGTCGTCGGTCATGCCGGCGCGCCGCCCAGCAGACGGCGGGCGTTGGCGGCGTATGTCGCTGGCGGAAGCGACGTCGCGCGCGCGGCGAATTCGGCCGGGTGGTCTTGCTTGATCGTGAACGGATAGTCCGAACCGATCACCACCTGGCTTTCACCGATCCGGTTGGTCAGATAGGTCAAAGCGTCGCGGTCATAGACGACAGTGTCGTAATAGAAGCGCCGCGCCATCTCGGCCGGATCGCGCGGGAAAAGCTCCTGCAGCGGCGGCCCCAGGCGCCAGGCGTGATGCAGGCGGGGCAGGATCCACGGCAGCGCGCCGCCGCCATGGCTGAGCAGGATACGGAGCCTCGGAAAGCGTTCCGTCACGCCGCTGGTGAGCAGGGAGGTCGCGGCCAGGGCGGTTTCCAGTGGAAATGCCGCGACGGCGGCGAGCTCGGGGCGGCCACCGATCCGCTCCATTCCGGCCGGATGCAGCGGATGGATCATGATCAGAAGATCCGCGCTCTCCGCGGCGGCGTAGATGTCGTGCAGGCTGTCATGTCCCAGCGGAACGCCGTTGATATGCGTTCCGATCTCGATGCCGCGCAGCCCCAGCGCCTTGACGCTCGCAAGGCTGCGCACGGCTCGCGCCGGATCCTGCATCGGGGCCATTCCGATCCCGACGAAACGGCCTGGCGCGGCGGCGCAGAACCGGGCGATCGCCTCGTTGATGTTTTGCGACAGCGCCTCGGCGTCGGCCGCGGGAAACCAGTGCGACAGCAGTTCCGGCATCGGCGATACGACATGAACATCGACGCCGTCGGCCGCCATGTCATCGATGCGGCGCGCGGGATCCCAGCATCGCTGGTCGATCCGGCGAAAAACCTTGCCGCCGACCATCACGGCGGCTTCGCCATCGGAGCCATGTGCGATCGAGGGCCAGAGCGGATTGGACGCGGGAGCCTCGGCGATCGCTGACGGAACGAAATGGGTATGGATATCGATTGCCTGAGCCAACAGCGTTTCCCGTCGTCGCATTTCTTGTCGCCGTGTCGTCCGCGTGTCCGGTATTTCGAGCGCGAAAGTCACGATTGCACTTTACAAGCAGGTTGGACTGTTTTTAAATTAGATGCAATAAAAGAATGCGAGATGTCGCGACGTCGACATGGCGGGCTGGCCGGCGGACGGCCGGGAGGATTGAAACCATTGGCGCTTTCGTCTGAGAGAATCGTGATTGTCGGAGCCGGCCAGGCAGGTGGCCGCGCGGCCGAGGCGCTGCGCGCCAATCAATTCCACGGCTCCATCACGCTGATCGGCGAAGAATCGCACCCGCCCTACGAGCGTCCGCAACTGTCCAAGGCGATGCTCGCGGCGCGCGACGCCGCCCCGGCCTATATTCGCGCTCCGGACGATTGGGGCCGTTCTCTCAATGTCGATCTCGTCATCGGCGCGTCGGTCGCGGCCTGCGATCCTGATCGCCATGTCGTGTCAACGATCGATGGCCGCGATTTCCCCTATGATCGCCTGTTGCTCGCGACGGGAACCCGCCCACGGCGTCTTGCGCTGGGAGCCGAGGCGCCGCCGGTCCATTATCTTCGCAACATCGAGGACGCCTTGCGGTTTCGGCGAAGTCTGCGGCCGCAGGCGCGGATCGTGGTCGTGGGCGGCGGCGTGATCGGCCTTGAGGCGGCCTGCGCCGCGGCCAAGCACGGCTGCGCCGTCATCGTCATCGAAAGCGACACGCGGCTGCTGGCGCGCGCCTTTCCGCCGGTCATCAGCGATATCGTGGCGGCCGCCCATCGCGAGCGCGGTGTCGAGTTTGTCTTCGGCGCGACGGTCGTCGACAGCACGTCGTCGACCGTCCGGCTCAGCAACGGGCGGCGGATCGAGGCGGATGAGGTTCTGGTCGGAATCGGCGTCGAGCCCGCCGGGGCGATCGCCGAGCAGATCGGCCTCGCCGCTTCGGGCGGCATCGCGGTGGACAGCCACGGGCGAACGGAGGCGCCGGATATCTTCTGCGCCGGCGACGCGGCGCTTCAATGGAGCCGCTGTCACGGCCGCGCGATCCGCGTCGAAACCTGGGCCAACGCCCAGAATCAAGCCATCAGCGTCGCCAAGAACATGCTCGGCCAGGCTTCCGCCTATGCCGATCCGCCATGGTTCTGGACCGATCAATATGATCTCAACATTCAGGTCGTCGGCGACATGGGCAATGCCGACCTCGTTCAGCGCGGGACGCCGGCGGACCGACGTTTCTCGGTGATCGCGCAGCGCGACGGCGAACTGGTTGGCGCGATCTGCGTCAATGCCGCGAAGGACATGGCGATGCTGCGCCGTCTGGTTGCGGGGCAGGCCAAGATACCGCGCGGCGATCTTGAGAAGCCCGCATACGATCTTCGCGTTGCGATGAGGCAATAGGTTGAGGGGGAGGACGCAATGACAGGTTACCCACCGCTGAACAGCGGCATCATGGTCGATGAGGCGCGCAAGATCTTCAAGGTTTCGCGGCAGGCGTTTGTCGATCCGGCGATTCTCGAAGCCGAGCGCGCCCGGATTTTCGACCGAAGCTGGCTGTATCTCGGTCATAGCGCCGAATTGCCGAAGCCCGGCAGCTTCGTGACGCGGCAGGTCGGCGGCCGCAACATCCTGTTCGCGCGCGACGCCAAGGGCGAGCTGCGGGCCATGCTGAACACCTGCCCGCATCGCGGCGCGCAGGTTTGCCGGGAACGCAGCGGCACGGCGAAGTCGTTTCAATGCTTTTATCACGGCTGGGTGTTCGGGCTCGACGGCGCGCTGCGCAGCCAGCCCGGCGAAGCCTCCTACGCCGAGGACTTCAAGGAGCGCGGCACATCCAACATGCAGCAGGTGCCGCGGTTCGAAAGCTATCGCGACTTCAATTTCGTCTGCTTCGATCCCAACGTGCAGAGCCTGTCCGACTATCTCGGTCCGGCGAAGGAATATCTCGATGTGATCTGCGACCAGGCCGAGTCCGGCATGACGATCGTCGGCGGCACGCAGGAATATTCGATGCGCGCCAACTGGAAGCTGCTGACCGAAAACAGCATCGACGGCTATCACGCGGTCACCACCCATGCGACCTATTTCGATTACCTGAAGGCCACCAATGGCGGCCTCGCGCCGGTGCCGCTCAAGGGCTCGGCGCGCGACCTCGGCAACGGTCACGCGGTGCTCGAATACAAGGCTCCGTGGGGACGGCCGGTGGCGCAGTGGATTCCGGCCTGGGGCGAGGACGGCAAGAAGGAAATCGACCGGCTGTATCGCAACCTGGTCGAACGCTACGGCGAGGCGCGGGCCGAGCGCATCGCGCTTTACAACCGCAACCTGTTCATCTTCCCGAATCTCGTCGTCAACGACATCATGGCGGTGACGATCCGCACCTACTATCCGGTGGCGCCGGACTTCATGAACATCAGCGCCTGGGCGCTGGCGCCGAAGGACGAGACCGAGTGGGCCCGGAAATATCGGCTGTACAACTTCCTCGAATTCCTCGGGCCGGGCGGCTTCGCCACGCCGGACGACGTCGAGGCCCTGGAGCAGTGCCAGCGCGGTTTCCGCAACGCGGCGGAGGCGCAATGGAATGATATTTCCAAGGGCATGGGCAAGCCCGTTCCGGACTATGACGACGAACTTCAGATGCGCGCGTTCTGGTCGAACTGGAACAAGTGCGTGTTCCAGGCGTCGGCGTGAGGATGGCGACCATGCAGGACATATCTCGCACCGCGGTCGAGGAATTTCTGTTCGCGGAAGCCGATCTGCTCGATGAATGGCGCCTGCCGGAGTGGCTTGAACTGTTCACCGACGACGCCACCTATTCCGTTCCGGCCACCGATGTGCCGCCGAACGCCTCGCCCGACACCAGCCTGTTCTATATCGCCGATGATCGCTTTCGCTTGAGCGAGCGCGTCAAGCGGCTGATGAAACGCACGGCGCACGCGGAATTTCCCCATTCGAAAACCCGCCATGTGGTGAGCAATGTCAGAATCCGCGTGCGCGCCGAGGCGGAGCTTGAGGTCAGCTCGGCCTTCGTCACCTTCAGGACCAAGGATGGCGTGACCGACACCTATTTCGGCAGCAACAGGTACAAGCTGGTGCAGGTCGAGGGCAACATGCGCATCCGCGACAAGCGCTGCCTGCTGGATAGCGAGGGCCTGCGGATGCAGGGCCGCGTCAGCATTATTCTCTAGGTTGGAGCAACAATGGCGGCCAAACTCCAAAACAACATCGCCATCGTGACCGGCGCGGCGAAAGGCATCGGCCTTGCGATCGCCGAGCGTCTGGCGCGGGACGGCGCGAAGCTGGTTCTGGCCGATCTCGACGGCGCGGCGCTCAAGGATGCGGCGGGAAGGCTTGAGACAGATTGGGGCGTTGAGGTGGGCTATGTGGCCGGCGATCTGTCGGATCAGGCCGTCGCCAAGGAAACCGTCGATCTGGCGATGGACCGGTTCGGCCGCATCGATATCCTGGTCAACAACGCCGGCGGCGGCATCATCAAGCCGTTCGTCGAGCAGACGCCGGAGACGCTGAAAGCCACCATCGACCGCAATCTTTGGACGGTGTTGTGGTGTTCGTGGTACGTCGCCCCGATCATGCGGGCGCAATCCTATGGCCGGATCATCAATATCGGCGCGGATTCCGTTCGTAACGGCCTGTGGGATCATGCCGCCTATAACGCCGCGAAGGGCGGCGTCCACGGCCTGACCACCGGCATGGCGCGCGAGTTCGCCCGCGATGGCGTCACCGTCAACACCGTCGCGCCATGCGCGGTGAACACGCCGCAGATGGTGGCGATCACCAGGCAGGACCCGGCGCTGGCGGCCAAGTTTGTTAACGTGATTCCAATGGGACGCCCCGCGGAAATGGAAGAAGTGGCGTCGATGGTGAGCTATCTTGCCAGCGCTGAAGCCTCGTTCGTGACCGGACAGGTGATCAGCGTCAATGGCGGCAGCACCATGCTCTAGGTGATGACCATGGGACAGACACTCATTCTTTGCGGGGCCGATGAAGTCATCGAGGGAGAGATCCGCCAGGCGCCTTTGCCCGACGGGACTTTTGTCGCGCTTTACCGCGTCGACGGGAAAATCTATGCGACGGCCGACAAATGCACGCACGAGGACGTCTCCCTGTCCGCGGAGGGCCTGATTTGCGGCAAGATCGTCGAATGCACGTTTCATTTCGGAACGTTCGACGTGACGACGGGCGAGGCGACCGGAATGCCGTGCGAGATTCCACTCAAGACCTATCCCGTGACCATCGTCGACGGGCAGGTCCAGATCGAGATTTGAAATGACCCAACGGACAGGCAGAGCAACGACAGCCTCGGCTCCGCGACGGACATCATCGGGGGCGACGCGACGTCGAACCCAGGCGGAACGCAGCGAGGAAACCCGCGCCCGCATTCTGAAGGCGGCGTCCCATCTGATCCGCAAGCGCGGCTATGCCCGATTTCGTACCGCCGAGGTCTCGGCGGAGGCGGGCCTGTCGCGCGGCGCGCAGTTGCATCACTTCCCCACCAAGGACGCCCTGGTGGTGGCCACGCTGGAATTCGTTTTCAAGCAGGCGCAGGACCTCAGCCGCCGCCGCGCCTCGACGGTCAATCGGCCGCGCGATCTGATCGAGGCCGTCATCGCCGACGCCCGCGAATTCTTCTTCAGCGAGCACTTCATGGTCGCGATCGACATCGTCTTGTCGACGTCGACGGATCAGGCGGTCCGCAAGCAAATTCTGGAAATTTCGCGGAAGGCGCGGCGTCCGGTCGAGACCGCGTGGACCGAGGCGCTGGTGGCCAGCGGTGTTCCGGCGGCGCTGTCGGCCGATCTCGTCGCGCTGACGCTCGGCCTCGTTCGCGGCATGGCGCTGCGCACGCTGTGGGACAATGATCCCAAATGGTTCGACGAGTTGTTCCGTTTGTGGAAGCGGATGATCAAGGTGTTCCTTGAAGCGCATCAACAAGCCGCGCGCGGCAAATGATCCGGAGCCGGGCCGCATGACATGTGCCGTCGCGCCGCTGGTGGCTTCAATCAGCTACGTCCGTGTCGCGGTCCACGATCTCGATGCGGCCGCGCGGTTCGCGTCCGAGGCCTTCGGGTTGCAGCGGGTCGCGGAGCATGACGGCGAGATCGCGTTTCGCTCCGACGATCGCTTTCGCACCCTCAGCTTGATCGCGGCAAGCGCGGGGGCCAGTTCCATCGGAGTGGAAATTCAGGACGAGGCGACGCTTGAACGCCTCGCCCTGGAGTTGGACGCGGCGGGATTTCCGGTCCGCGCCGCAAGCTCCGAGGAATGCGTCGGCCGGTACGTGGAAGCGGCGGCGATCGCTCAGGATGGCTCGGGCAACACCATCGATCTGGTGGTGCGCCCACATCACAGCGGGCGGCGCTATTTTCCGTCGCGGGATGCCGGCATCGTGCGGTTTCATGGCGCGGCGCTGCGGACCACCGATCATCGGCGTGATCTCGCTTTCTGGACAATGCTGGGCGCGCGGGTGAGCGATTGGGTCGGCGATATCGCCTATCTTCAGATCGACGAATGGCATCATCGCATCGCGCTCTATCCCGCCAAGCGCAACGGCTTGCTTTACGCCGCCTTCGAGGTCGAGGCGCTCGATCAGATCATGCAGAACAGCTATTTCATGCAGGAACGGCAGATCAAGATTCTCCAGGGGCCGGGACGGCAATCCGCCTCGCAACAGATATTTCTGCACGTTCAGGGACCCGACGGGATCATCTTCTCCTATGTCAACGGCATGGCGGCGCTGGGCGGCAAGCCGCGGCTGGCGCGACAGTTCCCGCGCACCACCGAGTCGCTTTGCAATTGGGGCAGCGTCAGCAACGACGTTCCCGAGTTGAGCGCCGAATCCGCATAGGACACCGAATCAACCTTCATTCACAGCAAGGAGCGCGGCATGATTCAACTGAAAGACGTGAGCTATGTCCGCCTTGGCTCGCCCGATCTTGAATCGGCGGAGACGTTCGCGACGAGTTGCCTGGGACTCGAGATCGCGGAACGCGGGAAAAAGACGCTATATCTGCGTTCCGACGATCGCGCTCATACGCTGTGCTACTCCGAGGGCGACCCGAGCCAGCAGACCGTCGGTTTCGAGATCGAGGACGAGGACGACCTTCAGAAGGCGGCCGCGACGCTGGAGGCGCTCGACCATCCGGTCCATGTCGGGTCGGCGGACGAAGCCGAGCAGCGCAAGGTCAAGGCTTTCATCGGATTTCGCGACCCGACCGGCAATCATATCGAACTCGTGGTGAGGCCCGAGCGGCGCGGCCGGCGTTATTTCGCGACGCGCGACGCCGGGATCACCGGCTTCAGCCATATCGGGCTGAACTCGACCGATCCGGTGCGCGACGAGCGGTTCTGGACCCAGGTCTGCAACGCCCGCGTCAGCGACCGGATCGGCGACATTCCCCTGATGCGCGTCAATGCGATCCATCACACCATCGCGCTGGTTCGCGCGCCGGCCGCTGGCATCCAGCACATCAATCATCAGGTTGAGAGCAACGACGACGTGCTGCGCTCCTATTACTTCCTCAACGAGAAGCGCGTGCCGATTGTGTTCGGTCCCGGCCGGCATCCCACCTCCGGAGCCCGGTTCCTCTACTTCAAGGGACCGGACGATATGATCTTCGAGTATTCGGTCGGCGTCGACGAGATCGAGGATGAGGCGACGCATCGGCCGCGACAATTCGGTTTCGAGCCTTCCAGCTTCTGCATGTGGGGCGCGCGACCAGCCGGCATGACGTTGCCGGACGGCAATTCGTGAATTCGCCGCGATCCGCGGCCTGTAAATCAGAGCAAGGTTGAGAGATGGATTTCGGACTGAAGGGCCGCAAGGCCATTGTTTGCGCGGCCAGCATGGGGTTGGGCAAGGCGTCGGCCATGGCGCTTGGCCAGGAAGGCGTCGAGTTGGTCATCGTCGCGCGACGGCGCGAGGTTCTTGCGGAGGCGGCCGATGACATCGCGGCGCGGACCGGCGCGCGCCCGATCACGGTCGTGGCGGACGTGACGACGCCGGAAGGGCGCGCGGCCATTCTCGCGGCCTGTCCCGATCCGGATATCCTGATCAACAACGCCGGCGGCCCGCCCGCCGGCGATTTCCGAAATTTCGGGCGCGATGACTGGATCAAGGCGCTGGACGCCAACATGATCGCGCCGATCGAACTGATCAAGGCCACGGTCGACGGCATGATGGCGCGCGGCTTCGGGCGCATCGTCAACGTCACTTCCCACGCCGTCAAGGCGCCGGTCGCGATGCTGGCGCTGTCCAACGGCGCCCGCACCGGATTGACCGGTTTTGTCGCGGGATTGGCGCGCACCACGGCGGCGCGCAACGTCACCATCAACAACATCCTGCCGGGCACATTCGACACCGACCGGCTGAAGTCCAATCTGGCGGCGCTGGCGAAGACGACCGCGCGGGACGTCGCGGCGGTCACCGACGAAATTCGCGACGCGAATCCGACCAGGCGTTTCGGTCACCCGGATGAATTCGGCGCGGTCTGTGCGTTTCTATGCTCGGTCCAGGCCGGCTACGTCACCGGCCAGAACATTCTGGTCGATGGCGGCGCATATCCCGGAACGTTCTGATCCTCCGAGTCTCACCCGGACTGGTGCATGCAGGATCAGACAACCTCATGCGCTCCTGATGTGGACGATCACCTTGTGTCATTCGCCGCTGCTGCCGAACATGCAGCCGGAAGAAACGACGCTGACGATGATTCAACGAATAGCAACCGCTATGGCCGATCTGGATGCGCTATAGTCTTCCGGAACAAGGGCTATCACGCGGGTCGTTGAGATCGGAAAGGTTGCCATGCAGGAAGTCATGTCCCTGGAGGGGAAAACGATTGTTGTCACCGGCGCGGCCCAGGGCATCGGGCAGGCCGTGGCGAACCTGGCGATTGCTTTGGGAGGACGGGTGATCGCGATCGACCTCAACGGAGACAAGCTGCATGCATTCGCGGCGACGACGAACGGCCGGGTGGTGCCTTTTGTCGGCAACGTGGCGGATCCGGATTTCGCGGAGGCCACCGTCCGCCACGTCACGACCAGCATCGGCGTCATCGACGGCCTCGTCAATAATGCCGGCATCACGCGACCGGCGATGATTGAAAAGATGACCTTGCAGCAATGGAGCGAGGTCATCTCGGTGCATCTGACCGGTGCGTTTCTATGGACCCAGGCTGTCGGCCGCGTCATGCTCGCTCAGGGGAAGGCGGGGCGCGCGAGTCCGGGCTCGATCGTCAACGTTTCGTCCGATGCCGGACGGGCCGGCTCCATCGGTCAGATCAACTATGCCGC
Organism: Xanthobacteraceae bacterium; assembly: GCA_039808365.1. Lineage (GTDB taxonomy): Bacteria > Pseudomonadota > Alphaproteobacteria > Rhizobiales > Xanthobacteraceae > 62-47. The sequence goes on from JBDHSX010000001.1 coordinate 103,214, forward strand.
GGCCAAAAGCGGTTTGCTGGGGATGACGATGTCAACCGCGAAGGAATGGTCGAAGTTCGGCGTTCGGGCCAACTCGGTCTGCTTCGGCGTTGTCGAAACCCCGATGACCGAAACCATCCGGGGCGACAAGTTTCGCGATGGCGTGCTGGCGCGGATCCCGATGGGGCGGTGGGCCACACCGGACGAAGTGGCCAAGCCGGTCTGTTTCCTGCTGTCCGATGCCGCCTCTTACATCACGGGCCAACACATCGCCGTCGACGGCGGGTATCATATATCAGTCTGACGGCTGAGGGTCCCTTCGTCGGCCCCGCTCAAGCATTCGCGCTCCGAATGATGCCATCGCGGCGGCATTCACACGGCTCGGCCGTGCCTTGTCTTTGAGCCCCGGAATGCGCCCGCTCCCTGCCGGTTTCCAAAACAATCCGGACTTACAAGGACTGTGGCGGGTCATACGCCTTGATTGGCGGCAGGTTGCCGTTGAAGCGCTCGACCTGCACCGTTGTCAACTGCCCCGTGCAGCCTTGCGCGAGCGCCGATGTGCCGACATCGCGCGTCAGCACGTTCGGATTGCCGTGTACGCAGAGCGGGAGGTCGTCTTCAGGATCGTCCGGATCATACCAGGCGCCGGTCGGCAATTGGACAACGCCGGGCCGAATTCCGTCAGTCAGCCGCACGGCTGCGAGACACGCGCCACGCGAATTGAAAAGACGGATGATGTCGCCGTCCGATATGCCGCGCGCCTTGGCGTCGCTCGGATGCATGTGCGCGATCTCGCGGCCGCGATGCTTTTCTTCGGCGCTGTGCCCGCCAAAATCCAACTGGCTGTGCAGCCGGGTGGATGGCTGATTGGCGATGAGCCGCAAAGGGGTCGTCGCGTTCGGCGCGTCGCTGGGGTTCAGCCATGCGGGATGACCGGGGCAGTCCACTTCCTTGTAGCTGTCGATCGTTTCGGAGAAGATCTCGATCCTGCCGCTCGGCGTGGAAAGCGGCGCCGCGTCCGGATCGTTTCGGAATGCGCGCAGCAGGCCGCCATCATCGGGCTCTTGCGGCAGATCGAAGCCATTGCCTTGCCAAAACTCGTCAAAACTCGGCGCGGACAGCCCCTGTTGAATTAATCCAAGGCGTGTCGGTTCATAGAGGTGCTCAAGCCACTGCCGCACATTTCGCCCTTCGGTGAAGGCCTCGTTGGCATCAAGCCGCTTGGCGAGGTCGGCGAAGATAGCGTAATCGTCGCGCGCTTCCCCGAACGGCGCGGCGACCGGATGCATGGGAACGAGCAGCGGATCGTTGGCGCAGGCGCCGATGTCCATGCGCTCAAGGGTCATGGTCGCGGGCAAAACGATGTCGGCGTGGCGTGCCGTCGCGGTCCAGGCCAGTTCGTGAACAACAAGCGTGTCAAGCCGCGCAAAGGCGCGGCGCAGCCTGTTGAGGTCCTGGTGATGGTGGAACGGATTGCCGCCGGCCCAATAGACCAGCTTGATGTGCGGATAGGTTCGCGTTTCGCCGTTATATCTGTACCGGCCGCCCGGATTCAGCAGCATGTCCGCGATGCGCGCAACCGGAATGAAATCGCGGATGCCGTTGTCTCCCTGCGGCAGCGTCGGGATCGGCACGGCATTCTGCCGGCGGCCGTAATAGGCGATCGCGCCGAGCGAATAGGCGTAGCCGCCGCCGGGAAGCCCGATCTGGCCGAGCGCGGCCGCCAGCACCGCCCCCATCCAGATCGGCTGTTCGCCATGTTCGGCGCGTTGCAGCGAGTGCGAAACCACGATAAGCGCGCGCCGGCCATGCAGGCGATGCGCCAATGCGCGGATGACGCCGGCTGAAACGCCCGTGATCGACATCGCCCAATCGGCGTTTTTGGGCTGACCGTCGGTCCGGCCGAGCAAATATTGCTCGAAGCGCGCCCAACCGACCGTGTAGCGGTCGAGAAAGGCGCGGTCATGCAAGCCTTCCGCGACCAGCGTGTGGACAAGCGCCAGCATCAGCGCCGTGTCGGTCCCCGGAATGCAACTGATCCATTCGGCGCGCGCTTCGTCGGGGAGGTCGACGCGCAGCGGGCTCACCAGCACAAATTCGCAGCCCCGTTGCGCGGCGCGCGCCATGGCGCCGCGCTCGACATGTCGGCTGACGCCGCCTCCCGCGACCCGGCTGTTTTTCAACGCCATGCCGCCGAATGCGACGACAATTTCCGTGTCCTGCTCGATCTGCTCCCAGGTGACGTTGCGCTTGGTGAGATCCGTATAATCGCCGAGGACATGCGGGACGACCACAGCCGCGGCGCCTTCGCTGTAGGTGTTGACCGACCTCACATAGCCGCCGAGCGCCGTATTGAGAAAGCGATGGATCTGGCTCTGCGCATGATGGAAACGCCCGGCGCTGGACCAGCCGTAGGATCCGCCGAAAACGCCGGCGGGCCCAAAGCTGTCACGCACGCGCGCCAATTCGCCGCCCAACACGTCGATCGCTTCGTTCCATGACAGTTCTACGAAATCATCGCGACCACGGCGTTCATCCGGCCCCGGTCCGTGGTCGAGCCAGCCGCGCCGAACCATCGGACGCGCGATCCGCGCGTGGTGCCGCAGCGCATCGGGAAAGTTTTCGATGAGACGGTTCGGATCGGGATCGCCGGGATGGGGGCGCACTTCAAGGCGGCCGTCCTTCATGCGGGCGGCGAATACGCCCCAATGCGATGAGTGCGGACGGAATGGAATTTCTGGGCTGGCGCCTGATTCGGACATGCTCGGTTCTTTCTCTGCCACGCGACCCCTGTCGCGCGTGCGTGCAAACTCAAGTGGGTTCGAGCCGCCCGCTCCTCCTCTGGAGAAAGTCGGAGTCCCTCTGCCACCTCGGGGCCGCTTTAAACGATCCCAGCCATGAGACTTTCTGTAAAGAGACCGTTCGTTGTCGACATGTCGTCGATGCGGCTGATCGCGGCGGCCATGCCGCTCGCCGTCGGTTCACCATTCGAAGCGCGTGCCGATGCCGAGCGACGTCGAGCCCTTGGCGTCGATGTCGGATTCGACGCGAATGTGGCGCGTCACGTCGACATTGGCCGAAACGCCGGATTCGCTGGGAGTAGCGCCAGTGCGGACGCCGACGCTCAGCCGATCGCCAATCGCGCGCGACGCGCCCACCGTCGGGCCGCCCGCGCCCATGCCGACATCGAGGCTGTCGACGCCGAGCGAACGCCGCATCCGGTCGAGCGCGCCGTCGCCGCCGCCGGCGAATTGCGCCGCGACCTGCGCGAGTTGGAGGGCCTGCGCCGTGGTCAGGTTGCCGGCCGGCTTCTGGAACAGGACGCGGGCCAGGATTTCGTCCTGCGGCAGCTCCGGCCGCGACGTGAAAGCGAACACCGGCTCGGCCGCAGGCCCCGAAATTCCGATCTGCGCGGTGATGTCGGAGGCCTGGATTTCGGCCGCGAAATCGAGTTCGGGCGCGAGGTCGCCGTTGAAGGAGAGATTGCCCTTGGTGAAGTTCAGCGTCTTTCCGAGCACGGCCACCTTGCCGCGGAACAGCGCGAAGGCGCCCTTCGGCACCGGATTGTTGGTGGTGCCGCCGACGTGAAGGGTGCCGCCGAGTTCGGCGTCGACGCCGCGGCCGTGAATGAAAACATGGTTCGGGGCCGACACGGTGACATCCAGCGCGGCGTTGAACAGCGCTTCGCGGCTCTTGCCCTTGGCGGCCTTGGCCGCGGCCTCCGCCGCCTTGCGCTCGGCCGCGATCCGGTCGGCCGCCTGGCCGGTGGCATTGACGTGATCAATGCCGTCGATCGGCTTCAGCGTCGCCGGCAGTCGCTCCGGAATATCGACGCTGACATGGGTCAGATCGACCCGGCCGCCGATCTTCGGATCGCGCGCCAGCGCGCCGGTGACGTTGATGTTCAGATTGGCGGTCGCGGTGGCAAGCGGGCTTTTCGCCAGCAGCGCCTGCTGTCCCCGGATCGAGACCTTGCCGGGGAAGCCGGCGTCGGGCGCGATCCGCACCTCGCCGGAGCCGGACAGCGTGCCGCCGCCGGGCGTCGTCGCGCTCAGGCGCTCGACGACGATGCGCTCGCCCTGCGCCGTGATTTTCGCCTCGATGGCGTCGAGCCGCGTCCCCACCTGACTGTCGCGGAAGCTGCCGCCGTTCATCGTCATGGTGCCGCCGACCTGAGGCTTGGCGCGGGTGCCGCTGACGCGCGCGTCGAGCTGCACGATCCCGGACACGCTGCGGCCGGAAGTGGACAGCATGGCGTTGGCGACGCCTGCGTCGAGCCGGCCCTTCGCGGTCAGCGCGATGGTCGCGGCGGCGTCGAGCGGCACCGTGCCGCTGGCGGTGACGCTGCCCGCCTTGCCCGCCGTGGCGGTGGCGTCGAGCTTCGCGTGGGTTTTCTCAAGGCTGCCGTTGAGCGCGATGTCGATGGCCGGCACGCCGGCGCTTTTGGTTTGCGGCGCGGTGAATTGCTTGACGGTGAACTTGTATTGGCCGGTCGGCGCGCTCAAAGCGCCGCCGATCACCGCCGACGCATCGAGCGTGCCGCCGAGGCCGAGACCCGGCACCGCGACATCGGCTTCCGCGAGCGGGATCGCACTGGCCACGGCCTTGAGGTCGAGTTGCTGGCCCACCTTGCCGTCGAGGGTGAGTCGGCCGCGGCCGATTCCGATCGCCAGATGCTGGATCAGCACCGAGCCATCGTCGAGGGTGAAGCTCGCCGGCTTTTGCAGCGCGATCGTTCTCGCCCCGCGCTTGGCGGTGAAGCGGTTGAGATCGAAGCGGATGCGCTCCTTCGGCGTCAGCACGCCGGCGGCGTCGAGGTTGAAGCCCGCCGCCGTGGCGGTGAGGCCGATCGTGCTGGCGTCGGCGGTGCCCTTCGCGCTCAGGGCGGCCTTGGCGATGGCCTGGCCGCCAACGTCCGCGCCATGGACCTCGGCATGGGCGTTAAGCACCGGATGACTGTAGAGATCGTCGCCCTCGGCGCGCAGATTGAAATCGCGGATCGCAGCGCCCGGCGCGCGAACGCCGGCGCCCTTGCCGGCGAGGCGGACCGACTGCCGGCTGCCATCGTCGGCCAGCGTGAGATCGAGCGTGGCGCTGCCCGCCAGATCCGTGAGCGCCAGCGGCGCGATATCCGCCAGCGACCCGGCGTTGAAGCGAAGCTGTCCGCGCGCGAGGTTTTGCCCGTCGATCCGGCCGTCGCCTTTCAGCGTCACCGAGCCGATGGCGATGTCGAGGGTTTTTGCCACCCATCCGGCGAAGGCGGCTGTCTGTGCGCCGTCCGTGACAGGCATGCGGCTGGCCTGAATGACGCCGCGCGCGGGCTTGCCGTCGATGCTGCCGTCGAGACGGACATCGATGGCGCAAGGCCCGTTGATGTCGGCGATGGTCGCCTCAAGCCCGAGATGCGGAATCGCGCGTTTCATCGCCGTGGCGCGATCCAGCGCCGCCGTCAGCGCCAGTCCGGGATGCGCGAGGCCGCCGGTCAGCCGGGCATCGAGCGCCGCCGTGCCCGACAGCCGCGCGTCGGCCGCCGCGAGATCGGCAAGCTCGATCCGCGCCGCGAGGTCGCTGGTCTCGCGGCTCACGCCGCCCTTGGCGCGAAGCCGGACATGAGCGCCGTCGAGCGAGGCATCGCGGAGGGTGTAGGTATTCTTGCCGTCGGACGACACATCGGCGGCGAGGGTGACGCGCGGGCCGGCGAGGCCGTCCAGCACCGCAAGGCCGGTGGCGAGACGATCGGCGGCCCCCGACAGTTTGGCGTCGATGCGGCCGCGCCGCGGGTCGCCGTCGAGATCGAGGTTGAGCTTCACCGTGCCCGCGAGTTTCAACCCTGCAACGCCACCGAACCGGGCGAGATCGGGCACGGTGGCGGTGGCGCGGCCGGACACGCGGTCGGGGCCGGCCTCGCCGCTATAACTGGCCTGAGCCGTGGCGGTGCCGATGTCGAGCCGCTCGATCTTGGTCTTGCCGCCCAGATCGGTGCGGCCTTTCAGCGCCAGCGAGGCGCGGTCGCCGATCGCGGCGGCGAGCGCCGCATCGCGCGGCGCGATGCCGGAGGCGCGCAGGCTGGCGTCGATCGCGACGGTCGCGGTGCGGTCGGTCAGTTCAGCGCTGGGAACGATGGCGATCGATGCGTCGAGCGCGCCGAGATCGCCGTCGGGGAGGCGGGCGTCGGCCACCGCGAGCTTGGCGGAAACCGTGGGCGCTTTCACCGGGCCGTGGACGCGGCCGTCGAAGACGAGGCTGCCGATCGAGCCCTGATCGGTCTTGGTGATGTCGCCGTTGCTCGGCAGCGCGCGGATGCTGGCTGAGAAATCCATCATCTTGTCGGCGCCAAGCGCGCCCTTGACGTCGAGCCGGGCGAGGCGGCTGGTGAGCGTCAGCCCGTCCATCGTCACGCTGCCGTCGTCGCCGATGCGGGTGGCGCTGTCGAGCCTTGTTTCGCCCGCGAAGATCGCGGCGGCGAGCGGCGGCAGCCACGGCCCGAGATGGCCGGAGACGCGGCTCGCCAGCACGCGGCCGCTACCGTTGCGGTCGAGCGTGATCGCGCCGGCGGCGTCGATGCCGGGGCCGGCCTCGAAGTTCAGCGCGCCGCGAAAATTGTCGAGCGTGCCCTTGCCGCGCAGCGCGAAGGCGACGGCCGGCTCGCCGGGCAGCCGGGCGAGCCTGGACAAGAGGCCATGGGACGGCTCGTCGAGCGAAACGTCGAGGGTGAGGGCGTTGCCCTGCGGCACATAGGCGAGCGCCGCCTTGAAGCGGCCCGGCGAATCCGTGCGGGTCGCGTCGAGATTGAAGACCAGCCCTTCGGCGGGTGAGCCCAGTTCGGTGTTGCCGGTCGCCGCGATGGTGACGGCCTCGCCGAGGATCGGCTCGCCGAGCGCCAGCGCGTGCAGGTCGAACGCCTTCACCTGCACCTTCACCGGAAGCTCGGGCAGGAGCGACTGGCTGGATTCCGACGCGGGGGGCGCCGGTGTCGGGGCGGTGGACGAAGCGGTTTCGGACGAAGTGGTTTCGGCGGGCTGGCCGGCGTCGGCGGGAGCGGGGTCGGCGGGCTGCGGCTTGCGGCGGATTTCCAGCGTGCCGATTTCGAGGCGGTCGACCTCCAGCCGCCCCATCAACAACGCGGTGCGCCGCCACACCAGGCGGGCGCGATCGAGCTTCAGCCAGGCGCCGTCCTTGTCGGAGATGACGACGTCGCGGATCGTCGCGTCGGACGACAGCGCGCCGTCGACCGCGCCGATATGAATCCGGGTGGCGGGCGTCGACAGCGTTTTCGAGATCAGGCCGGCGAGCAGGTCCTGCTGGTTGTCGCCGGCTCCGCCCAGCATGGTGTAGCCGACGACGCCGGCGCTCGCGACGCCGGCGACCGCGATCGCCGTTCCGGCGAGCAGGATGGTTCGCCGCCGGCCCATCAGAACGCCTGCCCGATGCTGACATAGACCGCCCAGCGGCTGTCGCCGGGGCGCGGGTTGAGCGGCGTCGCGACATCGAGGCGGATCGGCCCGACCGGCGTGAGATAGCGCAGGCCGATGCCGGCGCTGTAGCCGACGAAGCTGTTGAAGTTCGGCAGCGAGTCGGTGGAGGCGGTGCCGAAATCGAAAAACGGCACGATGCCGATGGTCGGCGTGACCTTGATTCGCATTTCGGCGGAACCCTCGATCAGGCTGCGGCCGCCGGTGATCTGGCCGAACATCATCGGCGAGATCGTATTATAGGCGAAGCCGCGCACCGAACCGCCGCCGCCGGCGAAGAAGCGATGGGCGTTCGGAATGCTGGCCAGCGGCGCGCCGCCGAGCGAGCCCAGCGCCAGCCGGCCCGCCAGCACGTAATTGGCGTCCTCGTCGATCGCGTAATAGGCCGAGCCGGTGACCCGCGCCTCGTAAAGGTCGATGGTCGAGCCCATCAGCTTGGAATAGGCGTTGAATGTTCCCGACAGCCGCACGCCGCGGGTGGGATCGAGCAGGTTGTCGGTGGAGTCGTAGCGGCCGCCGGCGGTGAAGCCGACCAGCGTCGCGTCGACCCGCCCGAGCACGTCTTCCGATCGCGAGCGTTCGACCTGGAGACCGGCCTGCACCGAGGCCATTTCCGAGAAGCGATGGACCACGCCGATGGTGCCGCGCGCCGTTTCGTTGGTATAGCCGCCGAGGGTGTTGTTGCCGACACGCTCGCGGAACGCGGTGCCTTCGACCAGCAGGTCGTTGGGGGTGTTGTACAGGCCCGGCTTGATGAAGGTCGCGGTGAATCGCGCGCCGAAATCCGACGGGTCGAGATCCTTGAAATTCGTGTAGGACGAGGAGCCGTCGATCCGTTGCAAGAGCGAGGCGGACGCCTCCAGCCGCAGGCGCTCGGCGTTGCCGAACAGATTGCGGTGCTCGTAATAGGCGGAGACGCCGGGACCGTCGATGGTCGAATAGCGCGCTGAAAAACCCGCCGCCTGCTTGGGGCGCTCGGTGACGTCGACGAAGATCGGCACGTTGCCGTCGGCGTCGAGCTTGTCGCCCTCGCGGATGCGGATGCCGCCGATCGCGGGAATCTTGGCGATCGAGGTTTTCATCAGCGCCAGGCGCTCCGGCGAATAGGGCTCGCCCTGGCGCACATGGACGTGGGTGGCGATGACGCGCGGATCGGTCTCGCCGCTGTTCGAAATCTCGATACGGCCGATCCCGGCCCTGGGACCGGCTTCGACCCTGAGCCGGAAATCCATCGCGGCGGCGGCGTGATCCACGGTCGCCTTGACGTCCTTGACCTTCGCCAGCGGATGGCCGTTGCCGCGGAACCAGTCGATCAGCTTCAACTGGGCCGCGCGCAGGTCGGCGGAGACCGCCGGATCGCCGGGCTTCAGCGCGAAGGCGCGATGCGGCAGCCCCTGCGGCGCCAGTTCGCGCGGATAATCGACGTCGATGGTGCGAAGCTTGAAAACCGGGCCGAGCTTTGCCGCGATCTTGACGGGCACGACCTTCTGGTTGCGAAAGCCCTCGGCGCGGCGCGCGGCGGCGGCGAGGCCGGCCTCATCGCGCGCGACCGCGATCCCGTCGACGGTGACATCGATCTCGGCGTTGTAGTATCCGAGCCCCCAAAGGGCATCGAGCATCGGATTGATGTCGGCTTGCAGGCGGCGCACCAGACCGTCGCCGTCCTGCGGCGGCTCCTGCCGGAGGCGGTAGGTCGCGGAGGCATCGCGCAACGCCTGCTCGGCCGCGCTGTCGGTCTTGCCGTCCGCCGTCCTGGCCGCGACCTCCAGGCGATAGGATAGCGCGGTGGCGCTGACCGGCGGCGGATCGTCGGAGCCGAGCAGCCCGAACAGATCGAAAGCTTGCGCCGGCTCGCACAGCAGTCCGCCCGTGGTTCCGATTGTCGCGCAACCGATCCACAGGGCTGTCCGGGCCACGGCGACAAAAGGTCTTCGTCCTGCCCGTTTCCCCGAGGGAGCCGGGCATCGTGGTGCGGCTTGCTTCCGAATGATTCAGATCCCCAGCTTCCGACCGGTTGGTCCCGCAACCGAATTTCGCCCAAAACGCAATCGTTCTGGCTCGGCGCGCCGCTGTCCGTGCATGACGACGGGCACCTCCCCCCGAAAGAATTGATGGATAACATCATGGACATTGTGGGGCAAATGCGCCCGGCCGGTGGCTTTTCATGTCGGCCCTCACGCCGCGATCGTGAGGATGGTCACCAAATCATGAATGTCGCGCGGCCGCCGCCGTTGACGCCGGGCTGGCAACGTCCCGATGCGGCGAGTTCCGATCGAGATCCGGGATTTCGGCGGTGCAGCGGTTTGAAGCGTCGGGCAATCGGTGTTCGATCAGCCAGCAAATTCCGCGAACACCGCGGCCGTTTCCGTCAGCAGCCGGTCCGCATCCGCCGCCGAGAACACCAGTGGCGGCCGAATCTTCAGGACATTGGCGTTTGGCCCGGTCGCCGAGATCAGCACGCGGCGTTCGCGCAAGCTATTCACCACCGTCGCGGCCGCCTGAGGGTCGGGTGACTTGGTGTTGCGGTCCGTCACCAGTTCGACGCCGATATAGAGACCGGACCCACGAACGTCGCCGATACACACGTAGCGTTGAGCGAGGTCGGCAAAGCCGTCGCGAATGATCTTTCCGACGCGCGCGGCATTCTCCATCAGTTTTTCGTCCTGAATGACGTTAAGGGTTGCCTGCGCGGCGGCGATGGCGACGCTGTTGCCGCCGAACGTGTTGAAATAGCGTGTGTCGCGGCCAAAGCGTTCGACGGCCTCGGGCGTCAGCACCGTCGCGGCGACGGGAAATCCGTTGCCCATCGGCTTGCCCATCGTCACGATGTCAGGCGTCACGCCATGCCGCTGATAGCCCCACAGCCTGTCGCCGGTGCGTCCGAATCCCGACTGGACCTCGTCGGCGATGAACAGCCCGCCGGCCTCGCGCACGACCTTGGCGACCGGCGCAAGAACGTCCGAGGGGTGCGTGAAGATGCCATCGGAGGAGAACGCCGAATCGCAGATAAAGGCCGCCAGACCCTCGCCGTGTCGTTGCAGGTTCCTGATTTGCGCGCTGACTTGCGCCGCCATCCATTCGCCCATTTGCGCGGAGGGAACGCGATAGGAATCCGGCGCCGGCACCCGGCGCACCCAGGTGCCGAGCGGGGAGAATTCACCCAGTGACGGCGAGAAGCTCGACGTCAGTTCGGAATTGCCGTGGTAGGCCTCCTCGGTGATGATGATGCCGCGATGCCCGGAACAATGCTTGGCGATCCGCAGCGCCAGATCGTTGGCTTCCGAGCCGGTGCATGTGAACATGACGTGTTGCAGCGGCGCGCCGAGCGTCGCCAGCAGCGCCTCCGCGTAGTTCAGAATACCTTCCTGAATGTAGCGCGTATGGGTGCACAATGTCTGCATCTGCGCCGAGACCGCCTCGACCACCCGTGGGTGACAATGCCCCACCGAGACGACGTTGTTATAGGCGTCGAGATATTCGTGGCCCGCGCTGTCGTAGAGCCGGGTTCCCTGGCCGCGCGCAACTTCGACCGGATTGCTGTAGAACAGCCGGTAGGCCGGGCCCAGCAACCGGGTCCGTCGTTCGACCAGCTTGCGCGTGTGGTCATCCAGGTTGTTTGCCGCCGCCGGATTGAACGAGTTCACCATCTTGCCGCGCGAGGGGGAAGCTGTGTTCGACGTCACGTTGATCTCCTGCTGCACGGCATGTCATGCCGAAAGGGAACGGCTTGCCGGGGCGGCAAAGCCGATAAGCGTATCGGATACCTGCTCGACCGAACGCTGCATGAACCATGCGAGTTGCGCCCAGCCCTGCGCGGTGTTGCGCAGCAGGTAGGGTGATTTCTCCGGCAGCAGCCGGGCCCGCCAGATCGACAGCAACGCGCGGGTGATTGCGCGCGCCATTACCAGATGAGGGATCAACCGCAATTCTTCGTCGGTCAGGTCGGCGACGCGCAGATAACCGCGCAACAGGTCGCGCGCGTCGGCGAACAGGTCGTCGGCGGGCTGCGACGGTAGCTGGTTCAGCAGCGCGGTCGAAACGTCGATGGCGATCAAGGTGCGGACGGCGTCGCCGAAGTCGATGATCCCGGTGATGAAGTCGGCATGGGCGCGGTCGACGACGATGTTGGATTTGCTGAAATCATTGTGCACGACCTGGGTGCGGCAATCATCGAGACGCGACGAAAGCGTCGCGAAACGGTCCAGCCCGCGCGCCAGCATGGCGCGATGGTCGCGATCGTCGATGCTGTCAAGCAGGTCGCCGAGTTGCAGCAGGTGCTTGACGTCCCATGCCAGCACACGCCCGTCGGCCGGGTGGCTAAAATCGGCCAATGCCAGCCGGAGCCGGCCGAGGGTTTCGCCGATCCGCTCGCGCTCCGCCGGCGTCGAGACGAATTCGCTGAGCGGCGTGCCTTCGAGATAGGACAACAGCCGCACTTGGCGGGACTGCCCGGCATGATCTTGACAGGTGAATTGCTCATTGCCGCGATTGTCGGCGATGACCCGTGGCACCGGCAGGCCGGGATCACGCGCCGCAACATGCTGGAGCACCCCGAGCTGGCAGGAAATCCCGACGGCATCTTCGAACGGGTTGGCGACCTTCAGGATGAAGCGCTGTCCGGCCTCGTTGGCGATCCGGAAGGTGTCGTCCTTCTCGGTTGCAAGCCGGTCGATCCGCCCGCTCAGGCCGTAATGTCGCCGCGCCAGTTCGAGCGCCTCGGCGTCCGGCATCGGCACGTAGCTCGCCCCGAGGCCGCCCTGGCTGACGACTGAATCTCCCGGCAACATCATAGCGGCTCGCGCTCCTTGGGAAGCCCCGGTTCCATGATCTGCCCGTCATTTCCGACCGGGCCGGCGGCGGCATGACATGACACGGACCCTTATGCCATAATTGACGGTTGGCGACAATCAGCAATAATGCGGCAAAGACGCCGGCGCGCCGGCGCGAACCGGCAAATGCCTCGGAGGACTTCGACATGGCATCGCTCAGCATCCCGCGGCTTGTCAAAACCCCGATCGAGACGCAGGCCGCGGCTGCGTTGCGCGCCTCGATCGTCGCGGGCGCCATTCCCGCCGGGCAGCGCGTCACCGAGATCGACATTGCCGGGCAGATGGGATTGTCGCGCGCCACCGTGCGCGCCGCGCTACACCAGCTTGCACGGGAAGGGCTGCTGACGCTGGTGCCCTATACCGGCTGGACGGTGATGTCGCTGAGCGCGCAGGACGCCTGGGAGCTCTATACCTTGCGGTCGGCGGTCGAGCGGCTGGCGGCGCAACTGGCCGCCGCCGCCATCAAGGAAGCGGGGAAAGCCGATCGTCTTCGCGAGGCTGATGAGCGGTTGGTCGGCGCGTGCCGGCGCGGTCATGCGGGCCGCATCGCCGAAGCCGATTTCGGCCTGCATCAAACCATCATTGCGCTCGCCGGTCATCGGCGTCTGGCCGAGCAATACGCGCTGCTCGAACCGCAAATTCGCATCTACATCCGTTCCAGCGACGCGTTGCTGCCGAACCCGGAGATGGTGATCGCCCAGCACAAACCGATCGTGGCCGCGATCCTCGCCGGCGATGCCGAGCAGGCCGGCGCGCTGTCGGAGCAACATAACCTCACCGAGGGACGCCGGCTGGCGGATCACCTGCGGGCGCTCGAACGTCCCGCGCCCGATGTGCGACCGGAGACCGCGCCGCCGCAACGGTCGCGTGGCGCGAACAAGACGGCCGAGGCGCGGCGTTCGGATGGCCGCCGCGCGAGGGCTTGAGGGCCTCAGGGCTGTTGCGGCGCGTCGGCGGCGCGATTTGTGAGGTAGAGTCCGAGGAGGATCAGCGCGAATCCGATCAGGTGAAACCAGGCGATTCGCTCGCCGAGAAACAGTGCGGCCAGCACCGTGGAAGTTATCGGTGACAGATACAGGAACGGCCCTGCGCGCGCGGCGCCGAGACGTGTCGCTCCAAAGATCCACAACAGGTTCGCAATCAGGGTTGGCCCCAGCGCCAGATACAGCATCGCGATGACGGTGTTGGGCGCGGCTTCGCCGCTGAGGAACGGATCGCTCCCGCCGGTCACGAGGAAATGCAGATAGAACGGCATCATGACCCCGAGGACGCCCGACCATGCCGCAATCGTCGTCAGACTGAGCACCGAAATGTTGAGGGCGCGGAATTTCAGCGCCACCGTGAACCCCGCGAACAGGATCGCGGCGATCAGCGACCAGACGTTGCCAAGCTGAAATTGCAAACCGAATACATGATCGAGCGTGCCCTTGAAGAGGATGAGGCAGGTTCCGGCCAGTGCGATGACAACGCCGACATTGCGCAGCCACACCGAGCGGGCCATGCCGAGAGCATAGGACAGGAACACGACCCATACCGGCGTGGTGGAGTTGAGCAGGCCGACCTCCAGCGCCGTGCTGTGATAAGCGCCCGCCAGCAGGAAGATCGAGAACAGGCCGATGCCGATCGCGCCGAGACATATGAGGAAGATCAGGTTGGCGCGAATGTTGGGCCAATCCCTCCGCAGCGTCGGCCACACGAATGGGGTCAGCAGGAGCAGCGACAGCATCCAGCGCCACAACACCACCGAAGGCAGTGGAATGTCGGTATGTATGGCTCGGGCGACAACGTGGTTGCTGCCCCACAGCATCGCGGTGGCGACCAGCGCCAAGACCGCCGTGGCCGTGCCGGCGGATCGCGGTGGTGAAGCGGCGGCGATACGCGGACTGTTTTCATCGGTGCCGGCCATCGTGATACTCGAACTTCGGGCGACCTGCGGATGGCCGGGTGAGCGTCAGGGCGCCGCGGCGTGGCCGGTGCGTTGTGAGACATGCCAGGGCAGCGCCAGTCGCTCCATGAACTCGATGATGTAGAACAGGACGGTGCCCAATAGGCCGAGCAGGATCAGGCAGACGAACACCCGCGGCGTATCGAACTGGCCTTGCGCGGTCAGAATGGCGAAGCCGAGCCCGTCCGAGCCGGCGACGAACTCGCCGACGATGGTGCCGACCAGCGCGAACGAGATCGCCACTTTCAGGCCCGCGAAGATACTGGGCAACGCGTTGGGAAGCCGAATCTTGCGCAGGATGGCGAAGGACGAGGCGCGGCTGGCGCGCGCGAGGTTGATCATGTCGGGATCGACCGAGCGCAACCCCAGCACCGCATCGATGATGATCGAGAAGATCGCCAGCATCAGCGCGATGGCGATCTTCGGTTCGATTCCGGTGCCCATCCACAAAACGAACAGCGGCGCCAAAGCCACTTTCGGCACGCTGTTGAGCGCCACCAGCAAGGTATAGACGGTTCGTTCCAGGAATTTCGAATGGACGATGCCGACGGCGAGGGTGAGGCCGATCGCCACCGCGAGCGCGAAGCCGGCGACCGTCGTGGAGAGCGTCGAAAGCGATTGCTGGAGGAAGTAGCCCGGCGAAAGCAGAAATTCGCGCCAGATCAGGCTCGGCGCCGGAAGGATGATCGGTGGCGGGCGCAACACGAACACCGCCGCTTCCCATAGCAGCAGCGCGCCGACCAGCACCATGAGAACCATGCCGCTTTCATGCAGCGACTGGAATTTGCGCATCATGGGTTAACCGTCCTTCAGCAGGCCGAGACTGGTGAAGAGTTGCCGGATGTGCCCCACATAATGGGCGAATTCGGCCGTCTCGCGGATCGCGAGGTGTCGTGGCCGCGGCAGGTCGATATCGATCACCTCGATGATCCGGCCGGGATTGCGGTCCATCATCACCACGCGATCGGACAGGAAGATGGCTTCGGCGATGCCATGGGTGACGAACGCCACGGTCTTGCGCGTGTCTTGCCAGATACGCGCCAGTTCCAGATTGAGATCATCGCGGGTCATGGCGTCCAGCGCGCCGAACGGCTCGTCCATCAGCAGAAGTTCGGGGTCGCACAACAAAGCGCGGCAGATCGCGGCGCGCTGCCGCATTCCGCCGGACAATTCCCACGGATGGCGATCTTCGTATCCCTTCAGACCGAAGCGCCACAGGAGCTGCAATGCGCGGTCGCGCATCGATGCCGTGGGGATGTGCGCGAACTCCGCCGTGATCAACACGTTGTCGAGCACCGTCCGCCAGTCCAGCAGGACATCGCGCTGGAACACCATGCCGAGGCGGTCCGGTGGTCCATTCAAGGGCTTGCCCTGGATCTGGATCTGTCCCGACGTCGGCTTTTCGAGCCCTGCGATGCACTTGAGCAGGGTCGACTTGCCGCAGCCGCTGGGGCCGAGAATCGAAATGAACTCGCTCTCGCGAATATCAAGCTCGATTCCTTCGAGCGCGTGGACGGCGCCTTTCAGCGACCCGTATGACTTTCCAACTTGGCGGATTGCCACGTAGGCGGGCTTCGCGACCGGGTGAGGGGGCCGGCCTGGCCCCGCAGCCATCCCGTTCGTTGTCATCGTGTCGTCCGCCGCGTCAATTGATGAAAACATTGGTGTAGTAGTCCGAGGCCTTCCAACCCGGTTGGATCACCTTCGCCTTCTCCATCACCTTCAGCGCCTTGTTCCAATCCTCCTCGGCTTGCCAGCCGATCGGCTTGCCCTTGGTGGCCGGGGTGTCGAAGAACTTGATGGTCAGCTTGATCTGCTCGATCAACACGTTGCGATCCAGCTTGGCGCCGGGCCGCTGATGAATCATGGCATCCGCGCCCTCGGCCTCGTGGCCGTCGCGCAGATAAGCCCAGGCCTTTTGCTGAATGTTCACCAGTTTCTTCAGGGCATCCTTGCGGGCCTCCAGCGTATCGTCGCGAACGATCAGCCCGTAACTCGGAAAGAACACCCCGGCATCCTCGGCGAGCACCGACTTGGAGGGGCGCGATGCCTCGGCGACCGGCAGGGCCGACGGATCGGTGGACATCAGGCCGTCGGCGCGCTTCGCCGTGTAAGTGCCCCATAGCGCGGCCGGATCGACGAACAGGATGTTCGCGGTCTTGCGGTCGAGCCCGCCCTGCGCCAGCCAATAGTCGATGAAGGGGGCCCAGGGGCTGGCGGCGAAGACGACGAGGGTCTTGCCCTTGAAGTCTTCAACCTTCTTGATCGGAGAGTCGCGATCGACCAGCACCGAGAGGTCGGTGCGCCGTCCCCATCCGGCGATGCTGGTGACCGTCGCGCCGTTGGCGCGCGCCTGCGGCAGCAACCCGAGCTGAACCTGTCCGACGTCGACCTGCTTGGCGTTGACAAGCTGCAAGGTGTTGCCGGAGCCCCGGCCGTCCTGAATGTCGACGTCGAGGCCGGCTTCCTTGAACCAGCCCTTGTCCTGCGCCAGATGCAGCGCGGCCTGAACGCCCCAGGGCGAGAAATCTAGGCGAACCGACAGTTTTTCCTGCTGGGCGTGCGCCGGAGCGGAAAGCCATGCGCTTCCCAGAAGCGCCAATGCCAGCAACAAGCCGCGTCCCGGCCCGGTTCGATATGCACGACCTGCGAACATTCCTTCCTCCCCTGGTTTCTCGTTTGATAGACTATACGGTTCAATATCGGTTGCAAGAAATTTTTCAATGGTCGTTATTTTATGGCTCGATAAAGCCATTCTTGACGGGCATCGAGATATATACTAACCAATCGGTACAATAAGAATTTTGGGAGAATGTGGTGAAAGTCCCTGTTTCCGCAGCCTCTTCGCGCGGCGCGCGCATTGGTGTCGATATTGGCGGCACCTTCACCGACCTCGCGTTGATCGATCATTCGGGGCGGGTTGTTCACCGCAAGGTGTCATCGAGTCCGGCCGCCCCGGAGGCCGCGGTCCTTGAAGGTGTCACCGCCATCATTGCCGATGCCGGAATAGCCGCGGCCGATATCGTCGAGGTGGTTCACGGCACGACGGTCGGTTCGAACACGCTGCTGCAAAAGGTCGGCGCCGCGACGGGCCTGATCACCACCCGCGGGTTTCGCGACGTGCTTGAGATCGGGCGGTTGCGGACGCCGGGCATGTTCGATTTGCAGTGGGAGAAGCCGGAAGCCCTGGTGCCGCGCCGGCTCCGGCTCGAAGTCAGCGAGCGCATCCGTTTCGACGGCAGCATTCTGACGCCGCTCGATGAAGACGATCTGCGCGCCGCCGTCGATCGGCTTGCCGCCGCCGGCGTGGTCTCGATCGCGATCTGCTTCCTCAACAGCTACCGCAATCCGGCGCACGAGCGCCGCGCGGAGGAACTGATCGCGACCTGGTATCCCGAGATCAAGGTGACGAGCTCCGTCTCGGTGCTGCCGGAAGCCAAGGAATACGAACGCACCAGCACCACCGTGGTCAACGCCTATGTCCGGCCGGTGCTGGAGCAGTATCTGTCGCGGCTGGAAAGCGGGCTCGCGAGCATCGGCGTCAACGCGCCGCTATTGGTGTGCAACTCCAACGGCGCGCTGGCCTCGTCGCAGACCGCGCGGGAGAAGCCGGTGTTCTTCATCTCGTCGGGTCGGGCGGCCGGCGTGGTCGGCGGCGCGCGACTGGGCGATTCCGTCGAGACGCGGAATCTCGTGGTGTTCGACATGGGCGGCACCACGGCGTCGGCGTCGCTCGTTCAGGACGGCGAGTTGATCCGCGTCAGTGAGTACGAATTTCGCGCCGGCATTTCGACGCCGAGCCGCTTCATCAAGGCCGGCGGCTATATGATGAGCGTCCCCGCGGTCGACGTTGCGGAAGTGGGCTCCGGCGCCGGTTCGATCGCCTATGTCGACGGGGGCGGGTTGATGCGGGTCGGCCCGATTTCCGCCGGCGCCGATCCCGGTCCCGCCTGCTACGGCAGCGGCGGTGACAAGCCCACCGTGACCGATGCCAATCTGCTGCTCGGCTATTTGCCGCCGGTGCTGGCTGGCGGCTCCCGAACCCTGGATGTCGACGCGGCGCGGCGCGCGATCGATCGCGCGTTCGGCGGCGCGCTCGGACTGTCCGCCGAACTTGCCGCCCATGGCATCCGCGAAGTGGTCAACGCCAACATGGCCCGCACCATACGCGCCGTCACGGTGGAACGTGGCGTCGATCCCCGCGAGTTCACGCTGGTCGCCATCGGCGGCTCGGGGCCGGCCCACGCCGTCGATATCGCGCGATTGCTATCGATGCCGCGCATCCTGGTGCCGGCCTCGCCGGGGGTATTCACCGCCATGGGCATGCTGGCGGGCGATGTCGAACGCTATTTCATCCGCGCCTTTGTCGGCCCCCTGGAGGCGCTCGATCTCGACGCGGCCAAGGCAATACTGGCGGAACTGGAGTCCGGCGCCCGCGAGGCGCTCCGCGCCGAGGGGATCGCCGACACCGACATGGTGATCACGCCGGAAATCGATATGCGCTTTCGCGGCCAGGAGCTGTCGCTGGCCATTCCATTCACGGCCGACGGCGGAATCGAGAAGCTGCGCGAAGCATTTCTCTCGGCTTACCGGGCCGTCTACAGTTACTCGTCGTCGGATATGGTGGAAACCGTCAGCATGCGGGTCATCGGCCAGGGAATCCGGCAAGGCAAGCTCGATTTCCGGGCCATTCGCCATCAGGCGGCCGATGCCAAGCCGAAGTCGCGACGCACGGTCTATTTCGGCGGCGCGCACGGCCATGTCGAAACTCCGATTTATGACCGTCTGGCGCTGCCGCCACGTCTCGTCGGACCGGCGATTCTCGAAGGCGCCGACGCCACCGTGGTCATTCCGCCGGAAACCGTCGCAACCGTCGATGCCAGCCTCAATGTGTTGATCCACCTTGTCGACCCCGCCCCTCATGGAATGTCGCCGTCATGACCCAGTCCAACACTCCCCAGCATGACTCTCAGCTCGATCCGGTGACCTTTGCGGTGCTCAAGAGCGCGTTCGAGTCCATCGTCGACGACATGGCCTATACGGTGATGCGCACCGCGCGCTCTCCGATTGTTCGGGACGTGCTCGATTATTCCACCACCATGTGCGACGCCAAGGGACGAATCCTGGCGCAGGCGAAGACCGTGGCGCTGCATCTCGGCGCCGTGCCGGATGCGATGGAAGCGCTGCAGCGTCACTACGGCCATGATCTGCATCCCGGGGACGTGATCATCTTCAACGACCCCTATGACGGCGGGATGCATCTGCCGGACATCTTCATGTTCAAGCCCATCTTTGCCGGGCAGCATCTGTTGGGCTTTGCCGTGGTGATCTGCCACCACTGCGATGTCGGCGGCCGCGTGCCGGGATCCAATGCCAGCGACTCGACCGAGATTTTCCAGGAAGGCTTGCGGATCCCGCCGCTCAAGCTGTTCGATCGAGGGGTTCGCAACAAGACCCTGTTCGATATCATCGCCAAGAATGTTCGCCTGCCGGATCTGGTGATCGGCGATCTTGAGGCGCAGCTCGCGACCTGCGCGCTCGGCGAGCGCGAATTCGTGCGTCTGGTCGGCAAATACGGCGTCGAGGTTCTTGAAGGATTCATCGTCGACCTGCTCGATTACGGCGAGCGGCTGACACGCAAGGCGTTCGCGGCGTGGCCGGACGGCACCTATCGCTTCACCGACTATATCGACGGCGACGGCTTCGACGAATCCGCCATCCCGATCAACGTCGCCATCACCGTCGCCGGCGATCATATCAAGGTCGACTTCGACGGCACGTCGCCGCAGGTTCGCGGGGCGATCAATTCAACGCTGTCATTCACCAAGTCCGCGACCTATCTCGCGGTGCGCTGCATGCTTGACAGCGATGTCCCCAACAACGCCGGCGTCTATCGCTGTATCGACGTGTCGGCGCCCGAGGGGTCCGTGCTCAATCCAAAATTTCCCGCGCCGGTCGCGGCGCGCGCCCTTACCGGCTATCGGGTTGCGGATACCGTCCTTGGCGCGCTGTCGCGCATTGTGCCGGAGCGTGCGGTGGCCGCCGGAGAAGGCGGCAATTCCGTGGTTTGCCTTGGCGGTTATGACAAGACGACGCGCGAACCCTTCATCCTGGTTGACATGATTAACGGTGCGCTCGGCGCACGCGCCACCAGGGACGGCATCGACGCGATCACCAACCCGTCGCAGAACATGTCGAATATGCCGGTGGAAATTCTTGAAGCGACCTATCCGCTCCTCATCGAGGAATATTCGCTGCGCGAGGACTCCTGTGGCGCAGGTCGGCAGCGCGGCGGGCTCGGGATTATCCGGCAATACCGCTTCCTTGCCGATGAGGCCATTCTGCAACTGCGCGCCGACCGCTATGAGCATCGGCCTTACGGGCTGTTCGGCGGCGGCGAAGGCGCCCCGTCGCGAAATCTTCTCAGCGCCGGTGGCAATTTCGAGCTGTTGCCGAGCAAGGTCACGCGAACGGTGCATCGCGACACCGTGATCCGTCACGAGCAAGCGGGCGGGGGAGGCTATGGCGATCCGATGATGCGCCCGCCCGCTGCGGTGCTGGCCGACGTGCTCGATGGCAAAATTTCGATTTCCTATGCCCGCAGCGGCTTCGGCGTCGTGGTCCGCGATGGCGTCGTCGACGAACAGGCCACCGCGCGGCTGCGCGCCGAGCATGAAGGAGCGCCGGCATGAGCGACCTGTCGCGTTTCGCCATCAATCAGATCACCACTCGGAATCTGTCGCTCGATATGGCGGTGGAAACCTATGCACGCCACGGCGTCGGCGGCATCGGCGTATGGATGGATTATCTCGACGCCGCCGGCGTCGCGGCCGGCGCAAGGCGGATTCGTGATGCCGGTCTGTTTGTGCCGTGCCTTTGCACCAGCGCATGGGTCAACCTGGCCGATCCGGCGGCCTATCGCGCCGCGCTGGACGAAAATCGGCGACGGCTTGACGCCGCCGCGACGATCGGAGCCCCGACGCTGGTGGTGGTGCCCGGCAGTCTGGCGGCGGGCGAGCGCGATCTTGTCGCCGCGCGGCAGCGGGTCGCGGATGCGCTGGCCGAGCTTCTGCCTCACGCGCTGGCCGCCGGCGTCAAGATCGGCCTTGAGCCGCTGCATCCGATGTTCGCCGGCGATCGTTCATGCCTTAACACCTTCGCCCAGTGTCTCGAATTATGCGATCGTCTTGGCGAGGGAACGGGGTTGGTCGCGGACGTCTATCATTGCTGGTGGGACCCTGAATTTCCCAAGGGACTTGTGGCCGCCGGGGCCGAGCGGCTGCTGACGTTTCATCTGTCGGATTGGCTGACGCCGACCCGTGATGTCTATCAGGACCGTGGAATGGTGGGAGACGGTGTGATCGATCACGCTTACTACCGCGATCTGCTTGACCGGATCGGCTACGATGGACCGATCGAGATCGAGATCTTTTCCAAGCTGGACTGGTGGCAGCGCGACGGCGACGAAGTCGTTCAGGTCTGCGTCGAGAGATGCGCGCCGTTGGTCGCGCCGCGTGTCAGGCAGCCGTCCGCGACGGCTCTTCGCGCATGACGGGATGAGCGGCCGGCTCAAGCCAATTCATTGACGATGCGTGTAATTTGCCTTCGATGGTTGGCGCATCGGAGGCGTCGGAATCGTTCTGGATCAGTCGATCGGATCGCCGAAAGCCGCGCGTGCGCGTCGCGGTCGGCTTGATCGCGAATTTCTGGGCTATAAGGACTGACGGGCGCCATCGATGACAGCGATTCGGTGAGCGACCGGTTTCTCGATGAAGGGATTCGTGGCCGCTATGTCCAAGTCTCCGAGCGCGAAGCCGCGGATACGTAACGCGCGGCAGACCCAAGACAAAATTCTTGCCGCCGCGCATGCGGAATTTGCCCGCAAGGGGTACGAAGGTGCGCGCGTCGACGCCATCGCCAATCGTGCGAAAGTCAGCAAGAATCTGCTCTATCACTACTTTCGTTCGAAGGAAGAACTTTACATTCGAGCTCTGGAACGCACCTACGCCACCCTTCGGCGGCGACAGAACGAAGTCTCCCTCGTTGGTCTTGATCCGATTGAGGCGATGCGTTTGTTGTGCGAGAGCACGTTTCAGACATTTATCGACGACCCGACCGTGATCTCGATGTTGAACACCGAGAATCTTCATCGCGGCAAGTACATCACGAAATCGCACACGATATTTCCGCTCTATAACGATCTTGGCGTTCTGCTGAACAACATCTTGCAGCAAGGCGTCAAGCGCGGCGTCTTCCGCGACGATATCGATCCGACCGATCTCTATATCTCGATTTCGTCGCTCGGCTACTTTTACCTGTCCAATCGCTACACATTATCGCTGCTCTTCGACCGAGATTTAATGCAGCCCGACATCCTCGAACGACGCAAGGCCCATATCGTTGATGTCATTCTGTCCTATCTGACGTTTGGACTAACGGACGCGGCACCCACGTCTCGGTCCGCCCTTCAAGCCGGGGAAAAGTCGCAATCCTGAAGAGCTTTTCGCGAGCGCCTTCAGCGCCGAGAAACTCTGCGCCAGACCGACCGAGGCGATGATGCGCCCCAGCCGTTTCGCCGTGGTGACACCGAGGATCTTCGGGCAGGCTTGCGCGGTCGGGTGAAACTTTGGTCGCGCCGCCGATCATGGTCCCCGCGTCGGCGCCGAGGACCGCAACCGGCCGGCGCACTGCACGGGCACGTCAATTCATGTCAGCGGCCTGGTGCTGGGCCGGCGCGCTCGCGTGGCTATCTGCTCGGAAGGACGCCCTGATCTCGCAACTCGCCAATATCCGCCACGGACATCCCCAGAATGCGCGACAGAATATTGACGTCGTCCTCTCCGAGCTTCGCGACGGACGGTCCGGCTTCGGTTGGAACTGTAAACTGGAACGGCGCGTTGGGAACGATGAATTCACCGGCCGCGTCCCTGATTGTGGACAGGCTGCCGCGCTCCGCCAATTGGCGGTCCTTCATGGCCTCGGCGACGGTGACGAAGCGCGAGCAGGGGACGGCGTTGGCGTCCATGATCGCCTCGATCTCCGCGCTGCTATGCTGCCGGGTCCACTGCTCCATGACAGCCATCAACGCGTCCCAATGTTCCACCCGTGCCGAACCGGTCGCGAAGCGGGGATCGGCTTTCAGCTCGGGCTGCCGCATGGCGTCCGCCATCTGCTCAAAATTCTTCTGGCTGATGGGCGCGATGATGACGTGGCCGTCGGTGCTTTTCATCGGCACGTAGACCGGCCGCCGGTGCGCGCTGGGGAATTGTGCCTCCTGGCATTCGAACACCAGAAGGTTGAGCATTGAATCCATCAGCGAGACATCGACCGCCTGGCCCTCGCCGGTGCGCTCGCGATGAACCAGCGCCGCCTGGATCGCGCCGAATGCGTAAGCGCCGGACAGCATGTCGGCGGTGAAGACGCCGGTCGAGGCGGGGGTATCCTGCCGCGGCTGATAGGCGAGATTGGCGGCGTCGAAACCGCTGGCGGCATGGACGATCGGGGCGTAGGCCGCGCGCGTCGCGCCCGAACCGTTCTGGCCATAGCCCGAGATCGAGCAGTACACCAGTTTCGGGTTGAGCTGGCGCAGCGTCGCGTCGTCGAAGCCGAGCCGCGCCATCACGCCGGGACGGAAATTCTCCACGACCACGTCGGAGACCTTGGCCAGCCCGTGGATGATGTCCCTGGCGGCTTTGGACTTGAGGTTGATCGCAAGGCTTTTCTTGCCGCAATTGAGCGCGCCGAAATAGGTGCTGCTGCCATCGCGCAACGGTGCCCGCGCGCGGATCAGGTCGCCTTCCAGACCTTCGATCTTGATCACCTCGGCGCCGAGGTCGGCCATCAGCCGGGTGCAATGCGGCCCCGCCAGCATGGCGGAGAAATCCAGCACGCGGATTCCCCGCAAGGGGCCTGGCCGCGCTGTCGATGGCCCGCTCATCGGCCGACCTCCGCCGGCAAGCGCGGATTGCCGATACGCGCGCAATAATCGGCGTGCGCGGCGGCGCCGCCGACATAGGTGTCCAGATATGTCGCGAAGGACTCGGCCCCGCCGCTCGCCTTGACATACTCCGCCAGATGCGCGTCGTCGGCCTCATAGAGGCCGCCGCTCGATGTCGGATGGGCGCCGAACGGCGCCTCGACCACCGCGTGAACAAAGGCCGACGGCAGCTTGGTCAAGTGATTGTCGCGGCGGATGACCTCATTCGACACGATGCGATCGACCGAGACGATGACCTTGCGGGCGGCCTGCGCCATCAGCACGTCGAAAAATACCGGGCCGAAATACTGCACATTGCCGAGTTCGTCGGCCTGTTGCGCGTGCAGCAACAACACGTCGAGATGAATCGCCGGCACCTTCAGCATGGCGCGCTCGCCCGGCTGACGCGGAACGGGTTGATAGCTGCGCGGATTGACCCGAGGCAGATCCGTGCACATGTCCGGAATAAGGCCATAGGGCAGGTCGCAGGCCGCCGCGCGCAGGCCGCCGGCCAGCGCCGGGCCGTCAAGCTCGTGAATCTGGATGCTGGCGGTTTCGGCGGCGCGACGGAAATGCGGCGCCAGCCCGAACTGCTCGAAGCTGATGAAGACGCACCCCGTCTCGGCGACGCAGCCGGCCCCGATCAGCATATCTGGCGCGATGCTGCCGGGAGCAGGAACGAGACGGAGGTTGCGCCGGTTGCGGCGGATCAACTCGCGCACCAGCGCCATCGGCTGCGAGTTGAAAATCCAGCCGCCGATGCCGACAGTCGCGCCGTCCGCGATGCCGTCCAGCGCCTCGGACAGAGTCTTGAGTTTTGACATCAGGCTTCTCTCCCCAGCAGATGGCGCGAGATGACGATGCGCTGGATCTGGTTGGTGCCTTCCCAGATCTGGTTGATCTTGGCGTCGCGCATCATGCGTTCGACCGGATAATCCTTCAAGTAGCCGACGCCGCCGAAGATCTGCACCGCGTCGGTGGTCACCTTCATGGCGACGTCGCTGCCGAAGCACTTCGCCATCGAGGCCATCATCGAAAGCTGGCTGAAGTCGCCGAGATCGACCTGCCGGGTGCATTCGAACAGCAGCGCGCGGGCGGCTTCGAGCTGGATCGCCATGTCCGCGATCATCCATTGCAGGCCCTGATTGGTGGCGATGGCCTTGCCGAACGCCTTGCGCTCCTTGGCGTAGGCGATCGCGCAATCGAGCGCGCCTTGTCCGAGCCCGATGGAGGCCGCGGCCACCGTCGGCCTGTTGAGATTGAGGATATGCATGCAGGCCTTGAAGCCCTGCCCTTCCTCGCCGAGCCGGTTTTCGACGGGAACGCGCATGTCCTCGAAGAACAGTTGAACATTCGGCACGCCGCCGAGCCCCATCTTGCGCTCGTTGCGGCCGACCTTGAATCCCGGCGTCTTGGTGTCGACCATGAAGGCGCTGATGCCGTCGACGCCGCGACCTTCGGAGGTGCGCGCGAACAGCATCACCCAATCGGCGACGCTGCCGAAGGTGATGAAGCATTTCTGGCCGTTGATGACGTAGGACGAGCCGTCGCGCACCGCCTTGGTCTTCATCGCGGCGACGTCGGAACCGCAATGCGGCTCCGACATGCACACGGCGGTCAGGGTGCGCCCCTTCGCCGCCAGCGGCAGGAAGCGGCGCTTCTGCTCCTCGGTGCCGAAGTGGAGCACGGGCAGCACCATGCCCATGGAATTCTGTCCGGCGAGAATCGAACATGCCATCGAGACCTTGGCGATCTCGTGCTTGGCGAGGCAGAGCATGGTCAGGTTGCCGCCCGGCCCGCCATATTCCTCCGGCACCCATTGCTGCAACAGGCCCATCTCGCCGAAGATCGGGACCAGTTCCTCGGGAAAGCGATCGGTCTCGTCGATTTCGGCGGCGATCGGCGCGATGTGGCGCTCGACCATGCGGCGAATGCTTTCGACAAAGACGGATTGCTCGTCGGTCAGATGCATGGGCGTTTCCCCTGTATTCTTGTGATTGACGTTCGATCAGGCGCGGCGGCGCTCGCGCAGCACGCCGGTGGTGTCGACGCCGGCGCGGAGCGTTTTCAGTTCATCCGCGGTCGGCATCGCCGTCACCGGCGGCGTTCCCTCGACCAGCATGTCGAAGCCGGTCTGCTTCTGAACCTGTTCGAGCGAGACGCCCGGATTCAGCGACCGGACGCGCATGCGCTTCGAGACCGGCTCGAAATCGAAAACGCCGAGCGGGCTCAGGACGAACCGGGGGCCGCCCTCGGGCAGGCCGCGGTCGGTGCGCGACGTTCCGCCGTCCAGAAATCCCGGACCGTTGAGGAAATCGACACGCTCCGGAAAGCTGCCGCGGTCATGCCGCGCCATCACCACGTAGAACCGGCGCGCCAGCGCGGTGAGGGCGCTGATGCCGACCGTGCCGGGACCGCGCAGCCGCGGCTTGTCGTGCGGCCCGATGCAGACCGTATTGATATTGCCGTAGCGGTCGACCTGAATTGCGCCGAGGATGGCGAAATCGAAGAAGTGGATCTTCCAGTCGATGAAATCGACCATCTGCGGCAAGTCCATCATCGCCTCACTCCACGCGATATTCTCGGCGCGGGCGGTCGAGCGGATCACCGGTTCGTTGCAGTTCGTCATGCCACCGGGGCCCGATACCCACCACAGCGTCGGCGCGTGGCGGGCGCGGGCCAGATTGCAGGCCGCCACCTGAACATCGCTGTTGGTTCCGACGATCGCCTTTTCTCCGTCGCGCAGGTCGCGCGCCAGCAGCACCGCGTGAAGTTCGGCCATCGAGCAATCAATGTCGGTCATCTGAGGTTTCTTCATTAAGGTTCATTGGTCAGACCATAGTAGGAGAAGCTTGATGCCGATGTCAAACGCTTCGCCCGGCGGGGCGCTTGGCGCGGCCACGCATGACTCCCGCCGTGCCGGTCGGGCCGAGCGGATCAGCGAACGTTTCAAATGTCAGAGCGGGTTGAGCGGCTGTCGGGAATTTGACTCGTGCCTGGCCGCGGGGTGCGGCCTGACATGGCGCTCCGCAGAACCGGGCTGTTTCAACCACGGTGTTTGCGATGGGCCCGATT
>JBDHSX010000002.1:0-106158 GCA_039808365.1 Xanthobacteraceae bacterium
CAGGGCTTTCTTGCAACGTCATGAATCGTGCGTCACGAAAACAGGTAAACGTTCGGTCAACGCCGATGGTTAAGAAGCGTTAGCCGACGGTTAGAAAATTGCCGGCTTCGTGTCCCGGGCGCGATGCGGTGTGCAGCGCTGCGTCGCAGAACCGGGACCGCCGCGCACACGGCGATTGGAACGGCCCCGGTTCTGCGCTGCGTCACGTCGTGACGCAGCGCGCCCAGGGTATGGAGCCATTTTCAGTGGCAAAACAAAAATGCCCGGAGCAGGCTCCGGGCATTTCGCATCATTCGAAAAAGTCGAGTCTCACGCTTGGCTGGCGATCTCCTTGCCGAGCGCCGCCTGCGCCGCCGCGAGGCGGGCGATCGGCACGCGATAGGGCGAACACGACACGTAGTTCAATCCGATGCGGTGACAGAAATTCACCGACGCCGGATCGCCGCCATGCTCGCCGCAGATCCCCATCTTGAGATCGCGTCGCGTGGCGCGGCCGCGCTCCACCGCGATCTTCACCAGTTCACCGACACCCTCGCGATCGACCGACACGAACGGATCGATGTCGAGAATGCCGCGCTGGGTATAGGCGCCGAGGAAGCTCGCGGCGTCGTCGCGGCTGATGCCGAAGGTGGTCTGCGTCAGGTCGTTGGTGCCGAACGAGAAGAACTCGGCGGCTTGCGCGATCTCGCCGGCCTTGAGGCAGGCGCGCGGCAGTTCGATCATGGTGCCGACCTGATA
Source organism: Xanthobacteraceae bacterium (assembly GCA_039808365.1). Lineage (GTDB taxonomy): Bacteria > Pseudomonadota > Alphaproteobacteria > Rhizobiales > Xanthobacteraceae > 62-47. The sequence continues at coordinate 739 of JBDHSX010000002.1, forward strand.
CTTCAACGTGACGCCGGTCTCGCGCGCCACCGCCTGCGCGATGGCGTCGATGCGCGCCTTGACCAGATCGAACTCGGCCTTGGTCGCGATCAGCGGCACCATCACTTCAGGGTTGACCGCCTTGCCGGTGCGCCGGCCCGCCTCCACCGCCGCCTCAAAGATGGCGCGCGCCTGCATCTCGGCGATTTCCGGATAGGCGATGGCGAGGCGACAGCCGCGGAAGCCGAGCATCGGGTTAAACTCGGCGAGTTCCCGCGCGCGATCCGCGAGACGCCGCGGATCGGCATTCATCGCCCGCGCCACTTCCTCGATCTCGGCCTGCGTGTGCGGCAGGAATTCATGCAGCGGCGGATCGAGCAGCCGGATCGTCACCGGCCGATCCTGCATGATCTCGAACAGTTCGACGAAGTCGGCGCGCTGCATCGGCAACAGCTTCGACAGCGCGGCGCGGCGCGACTGCTCGTCCTCGGCGAGGATCATCTCGCGCACGGTGCGGATGCGGGTTTCCTCGAAGAACATATGCTCGGTGCGGCACAGGCCGATGCCTTCCGCGCCGAAGCGGATCGCGGTGCGCGCATCCGGCGGCGTATCGGCATTGACGCGGACGCCGAGCTTGCGCACCTGATCGGCCCAGCCCATCAGCGTGCCGAACTCGCCGGACAGTTCGGGCTCGATCATCGGCATCCGACCCGCGAGCACCTGCCCGACCGAGCCGTCGATGGTGATGACGTCGCCGGCATTGAACACGCGGTCGCCGACCGACATGGTGCCGCGGCCGTAATCGACCCGGATCATGCCGCAGCCGGACACGCAGGGCTTGCCCATGCCGCGCGCCACCACCGCGGCGTGGGAGGTCATGCCGCCGCGCGTGGTGAGAATGCCCTCGGCGGCGTGCATGCCGTGAATATCCTCGGGACTCGTTTCGATGCGAACCAGGATCACCTTGTGGCCATCGGCCTGCAACTTGGTGGCTTCGTCCGACGAGAACACGATCTCGCCCGAGGCCGCGCCGGGCGAGGCCGGCAGACCGGTGGCGATGACGTCGCGCTTGGCGCCGGGATCGATGGTCGGGTGCAGCAACTGGTCGAGCGAAGCGGGATCGATCCGCGACACCGCGTCGTCGCGCGAGATCAGGCCTTCATTGGCGAGTTCAACAGCGATGCGCAGCGCCGCCTTGGCGGTGCGCTTGCCGTTGCGGGTTTGCAGCATCCAGAGCTTGCCGTCCTCGACGGTGAACTCCATGTCCTGCATGTCGCGGTAGTGCTTTTCCAACAGCGTGTAGATGCGCTTCAATTCCTTGAACGCGGCCGGCATCGCGCTTTCCATCGACGGCTTGTCGGAGCCGGATTCGATGCGCGCTTCCTCGGTGATGTCCTGCGGCGTGCGGATGCCGGCGACGACGTCCTCACCCTGCGCGTTGATGAGGAACTCGCCGTAAAGCTTGCCCTCGCCGGTCGAGGGATTGCGGGTGAAGGCGACACCGGTGGCCGAGGTCTCGCCCATGTTGCCGAACACCATGGCCTGCACGTTGACCGCGGTGCCCCACGACTCCGGAATGTCGTGCAGCTTGCGATAGGTCACCGCGCGCGCGTTCATCCACGAGGAGAACACCGCGCCGATCGCGCCCCACAATTGCGCGTGCGGATCCTGCGGAAACTCCTGGCCGGTTTCTTCGGCGACCGCCTGCTTGTACTGGCCGACCAGTTCCACCCACTCGTCGCCGGTGACGTCGGTGTCGAGCGTGTAGCCCCTGGCGTCCTTGAAGCTGTCGAGGATTTCCTCGAAATGATGATGCTCGAAGCCCAGCACCACATCTGAATACATGGTGATGAAGCGGCGATAGCTGTCATAGGCGAAGCGCCGGTCGCCCGACAGCGCGGCGAGCGATTCCACCGTCTCGTCGTTGAGGCCGAGATTGAGCACGGTGTCCATCATGCCCGGCATCGAAGCGCGCGCGCCGGAGCGCACCGACACCAGTAGCGGATTTCTGGTGTCGCCAAACCCCTTGCCGGTCAGCTTGCCGACATAGGCCAGCGCCTGATCGACCTGCGCCTTCAGTTCCTTCGGATAGGTTTTGTCGTGCGCGTAGAAGTAGGTGCAGACCGAGGTCGGGATGGTGAAGCCGGGCGGCACCGGCAGGCCGAGATTGGCCATCTCCGCGAGATTGGCGCCCTTGCCGCCGAGCAGGTCGCGCAGACCGGAGCGGCCTTCGGCCTTGCCGTCGCCGAAGGTATAGACCCACTTGCCGGGCTTCGGAGCCGCGGCGACCTTCGGGGCCTTCGCGGCCGTCTTCGCGACAGTCTTGGTTACGGTCTTGGCGCCAGCCTTGGCCGGCTTCGGGGCGACGGCTTTTCGCGCCGCCGGCTTCGGCGCGGACTTGGCCTTGGCGGCGGGCTTGGCCGCAGCCTTGCCGCGCGATGCGGCGGCCGGCTTGGTCGCCCTGGCGGCGGCTTGCTTCGATTTAGGCTTGGCTTTTGAGGCGGATGAGGATTTGGGCTTTTTCGATGAGGACTTGTTGGACTTGGATGCAGCTTTGGCCATGGCTTCCAAACGTCATGTTAAGAGGGGAAATATTGCCCGCCTTACACCACGTTTTGCCGCACCCGCGCAAGCCGCGAGGCCAGTTGCGGCCAAGGCGCTCCATCGCGTCGCGGCGGCGCCGCGACTCCAGTTTATGGCTGCTCGACTTCTGGGCCGCGCGACCCCGCCACTACAGATGGAACATCTTCAGAACGCCGAGCCCCGCCAACCCCACAAAAATCAAGTAGATTGCAACGATGAAGTTCAACAGGCGCGGCATCAGCAAAATCAGAATGCCGGCGACCAGCGCGACGATGGCTGGCAAATGGGCGCTGGTGATCGTCATGGCTGTTGGCTCCCGTCGACCGCGAAACCGTCTTCACGAATCATATCGATTTTTATCATCGCCGTGAGCATGACCATAGCATGACGATGGCCGCGCATTGGCTGAAAAGCTTCATCGAATGACCGCGCCGGCGCCGCATTTGCTCTGGAACGCTACAGGGCCCACAGCATTGACCGCACGCGCCGCCGCAGCCGCGGCACGACTCGCAAGATGTGATGAGGAGGTTCCCATGCGCAACACCTTCACCGTTGCCGCCGCGCTGGCGACTGCATTTGGCGCCGCGGCCCTCGGCACGCCTCAGGCCGCGCAGGCGCAAGGCGCGATCATCGTCCAAGACAGCGCCACCGTCGGCGGGCCCTATATGGGCATCCCGCGCGAGCAGGTGTCGCGGTTCCGCCGATATGTCGTTGAGGAGCGTATCCCGTCCTATGTGGTGGACGTGCCGGTCGAGGTCGGGTCGATGTTGCCGGAGGTCGGCGTCACCTATTACGACGTGCCGCAGCAATACGGCGCGACGCCCTATCGTTTCACCATCATCAACGAGCAGCCGGTGCTGGTGAATCCGCGCACGCGGCGGATCATGCAGGTCATCGACTAACCGCCACCGTCATTGCGAGCTTAGCGAAGCAATCCAGTGCTTGCTTTGTGAAGTCTGGATTACTTCGCTCGCAATGACGAGAAGCCCCACGGCGTTCCTCGCCATGAAACCTCAGTCCTGAATCTTCGAGAAATCCGCGACGGCGCGCGTCGCCGCGCGGATTTCGTTCAGCAGCTTGAGACGATTCTCGCGCACCTTGGCAGCGTCGTCGTTGACCTTCACCTTGTCGAAGAAGGCATCGACGGCGGGGCGCAGTTTCGCCATCGCCGCCATGGCGCCGGCGAAGTCTTCCTTCGCGACCGCCTCGCCCGCCTCGCGCTTCACATCGACGATCGCGCGGGCGAGTTGCTTTTCCTCCTCCGCAACAAACAATGACGCATCGGGCGCACCGTCGAAGACGCGCTTGTCCTTCTTCTCCTCGATGGCGAGGATGTTGGAGGCGCGCTTGGTGCCGGCCAAAAGATTCTTGCCATCGTCGGTATCGAGAAATTTTCCCAGCGCCTCGACGCGGCGGACGATCATCAACAGATCGTCCTGACCCTCCAGCGCGAACACCGCGTCGACCAGATCGTGCCGCGCACCCTGCTCGCGCAGTTGCACTTTCAGACGGTCGGCGAAGAAGGCGAGAAGGTCGTTGCCGTCATGCGGCTTTGCCGCCTTTGCAAAGGTTGCAAGCAGCGGCAAGCGAATGGCATTGTCGGCAACCAAGCGAATGACACCCAGCGCCGCACGCCGCAGGGCGAACGGGTCCTTCGAACCCGTCGGCTTTTCGTCAATCGACCAGAAGCCCGTCAAGATATCGATCTTGTCGGCCAGCGCCACCGCGACGGCCACCGGATCGCTGGGCACGCGGTCGTTCGGGCCTTGCGGCTTGTAGTGGTCCTCGATCGCCCGCGCGACGCTGTCGTCCTCGCCCTGGGCTAGCGCGTAATATTTCCCCATCAGGCCCTGCACCTCGGGGAATTCGCCGACGACTTCGGTGAGGAGATCGGCTTTCGCCAGTTTCGCCGCGCGCCTGGCCTTCCCGACATCCGCGCCAACCAGCGGCGCGATTTCGGCCGCGAGGCGTTCGATGCGCGCGATGCGCTCGGCCTGCGTACCGAGCTTTTCGTGGAATACGATGCCCGCGAACTTCGGCAGCCGGTCTTCGAGCCTCGTCTTCAGATCGGTTTCGTAGAAGAATTTTGCGTCCGACAGCCGCGCGCGGATGACGCGCTCGTTGCCGGCGACGATAGCCTTGCCGCCGTCGCTGGCCTCGATATTGGCGACGAGAATGAAGCGGTTGGCGAGCTTTCCGGTCTTGGGGTCATTGACCACAAAACACTTCTGATTGTTGCGGATGGTGGCGCGGATCACCTCGCCCGGAATCGACAGGAAGGACTCGTCGAACGACCCCATCAGCACCACCGGCCATTCGACGAGGCCGGCGACCTCATCGAGCAGCCCCTGATCCTCGATCAGTTCGAACCCTTGCGCGAAGGCCAGTTCCTGGGCGTCGGCCAAGATGATGTCCTTGCGGCGCTGCGCGTCGAGCACGACCCGGGCCGCGAACAGCTTTGCCTCGTAGTCCTCGAAGCGGCGCACGCTGAATTCGGCTGGAGCCATGAAGCGATGGCCGCGCGTCACCTGCCCCGCGTTGATGCCGGCGACATCGAACGTCACGACGTCGGTTTCCTCGGTCTCCATGCCGAAGGTCGCGACGATGGAATGCAGCGGCCGCACCCATTGCAGCGCGCCGGGCCTGGCGGAGCGTTCGCCCCAGCGCATCGCCTTCGGCCACGGGAAGGTGCGGATGATGACGGGAATGATCTCCGCGATCACATCGATCGCGGGGCGGCCTTCCTTCTCGATCAGCGCGACATAGAAATCGCCCTTCTTCGGATCCTTCTGGATTTTCGCCTCGTCGAGCGACGTCAACCCCGTCGCCTTCAGAAAGCCCTGCACGGCGGCATCGGGCGCGCCGACTTTCGGCCCCCTGCGCTCGTCCTTCAGATCGGGCTGGCGCGCCGGCAGACCGTGAACGGTGAGCGCGAGGCGGCGCGGCGTGGCGAAGGATTTCGCGCCGTCATAGACCAGCCCCTCGGCGACAAGCTTGTCGGTGACCAGCTTGCGCAGGTCGTCGGCGGCCTTCGCCTGCATCCGCGCCGGAATTTCCTCGGAGAACAGTTCGAGCAGAAGATCGGGCATCGCTTACACCCCGCCCGCTTCGGTATGAATCCACGCCTCGCCGCAGGCTTTCGCCAGTTCGCGCACGCGCAGGATGTAGCTCTGCCGCTCGGTCACCGAGATCACGCCGCGCGCGTCCAGCAGGTTGAAGACGTGGCTCGCTTTGATGCACTGGTCATAGGCCGGCAGCGCCATCAAATGGCGCTCCTTGCCGTCGCCCTCCCAGCCGGCGTCGAGATATTTGCGGCACGCGCCTTCGGCCATCCGAAACTGCTCGAACAGCATCGCGGTGTCGGCGTGCTCGAAATTGTGGCGCGAATATTCCTGCTCGGCTTGCAGGAACACGTCGCCATAAGTGACCTTCTCGTCGCCGTCGCGGCCGTTGAAGTTAAGGTCGTAGACATTCTCGACGCCCTGCACATACATCGCCAGCCGTTCAAGGCCATAGGTGAGTTCGCCTGCCACCGGCGCGCATTCGACGCCCGCGACCTGCTGGAAATAGGTGAACTGCGACACTTCCATGCCGTCGCACCAGCATTCCCAGCCGAGCCCCCACGCCCCCAGCGTCGGGCTTTCCCAATCGTCCTCGACGAAACGGATGTCATGCAGCGCCGAATCGACGCCGATGGCGGCGAGCGATTTCAGGTAGAGATCCTGAATGTCCGGCGGCGACGGCTTCAGGATGACCTGAAACTGGTAGTAATGCTGCAAGCGGTTCGGGTTCTCGCCATAGCGGCCATCCTTCGGCCGCCGCGACGGCTGCACGTAAGCCGCGTTCCAGCGCTTCGGCCCCAGCGCCCGCAAGGTCGTCGCCGGGTGAAAAGTGCCCGCGCCGACCTCCATGTCGTAGGGCTGCAGAATGACGCAGCCATGGTCGGCCCAATAGCGTTGCAACGTCAGGATCAGTCCCTGGAACGAGCGTTCGGGACGCATGTGAGGCGGCATGGAATCCATGGGCGGCTTCTGGATAGGAATGGAGGTCACGAGTCGCGCGGGACCGTATCGGCGGGTCCCTCAGGAATCAAGCAACCTGCGGAAAATGCCATCCGCGCAATGCCGGCGACTTTATCGGCAAACAGGTAACCACGCCGCCCGGCGGGCACCATGAAGCAAGCAGCCGTTAACGCGCGCCGGCCGATGGTGGCCCGGCGGCTTCCGCGACTTCAAGGCTTGCTCGCAAGGTCTAATCGCCGGTTTCGAGGTGATGCCCCACCTCGACAGCCGGCGGTGGAGGAGGTCGGAAAGCGCTATCCCGGCCGGTAGGTTCCAGTCCGCGGATCGCGACGCAAGGTCGGAATTTCCCGCATGGGGGCCGCTTCCGCCATTCTCAGGCGGCGCGCTTCGTCCAATTCCTCGTTGATCCGGCGAGCGGTGCGATACGCCCAACGGACCACGGCCAGCCCGCCCAGGGCGCCGGCAAAGGCTACGAATGGCGGCATCGGTCGATCCTTCTGGTTCGCGGTCATCAGCCCGCCTTGACTGAATGTGGCGCAACCGGAAGACGCGCGCAAGTGACCAAAAGGCGCGGTTTTCCAGCCATCACAGCCCGAATTTCGCCCACATCGCGCGCTCCTCCACCGCGCCGATCAGCCCCTCGGGCAGCGCGCCGATCCCCGCCCCGCCGGCTCCGGACTTGCGGCCCAATAGCCCGCTCAGCAGGCCGCGCGGCTGCTCGATCACCGGCGTCTCGACCTTGTCGCCGAAACGCGCCCGCAGGACCGAGCGCAGGTCGCCAATGCCGTCGGCGAGACCGAGCGCCACAGCGGTTTCCCCGGCCCAGTATTCGCCGCTGAACAGGTGCTCGTCCGAGCCTCGCAGCCGCGGGCCCCGGCTGCGCTTGACCAGCTCGATGAAGGTTCGGTGAATGTCGCGCTGGATCGCCTTGAGCCGCGCCACGTCGTCGGGATTTTCCGGCAGGAACGGATCGAGCGTCGCCTTGTGCTCGCCGGCGGTGTAAAGCCGCCGCTCGATGCCGATCTTGCGGATCGCCTCGACAAACCCGAAACTGCCGCCGACCACGCCGATCGAACCGAGGATCGACGACGGATCGCAGAAGATTTCATCCGCCGCGCAGGCGATCATGTAGCCGCCGGAGGCGGCGACATCCTCGGCGAAGGCCAGCACGGGAAGCTTCTTCTCCTCGGCCAGTTGCCGGATGCGCAGATAGATCAGCCGCGATTGCACCGGCGCGCCGCCGGGCGAATTGATCGCCAGCGCCACTGCTTTCGCGTTCGGCATGGCGAAGGCGCGATCCAGCAGTTTTGCGACGCCGGCCAGCGACAGGCCGGGCCGCAGCGGCGTCACCGCGCCGATCGCGCCGGACAACCGCACCACCGGCACCACCACGACGCCGCCGCGCCAGCGTCGCGGCAATAGTCGCTTCATGCCGTCCATCACGCTCATCATCCAAAACTCCTCACCGGGCGCCGCGCGCGCTTTACCAAAAATTGACCATTCCCGATCACGACAGTGTCATCCGATGTGTGGAACGCGATTTGCATTTCAAGAATATCCTTGATCCGGCTTGCAGCGGAGCATGACATGAAAATCTATCTGCTGATCGTGCTGATGGGGTCGCTCTGGACCGCGATTCGCTTCACTTCGGGCGCGAAACCGCGCGTGGAACGGCTGCCGAACTGAGGTTCGCACTCGATTCATGGCATCGCCAGCGGCAACACCGCCGCGCCGGATAACAACGCCTGTGCCTGCGGCGTGGGCGCGCCCGCCGAATCATTGAGCATCAGGCCGGGATAGATCCGCAACGGCGCGCGGCCGCCCTTGATCGCGCGAATCAGAATCCGGATGGCCGGCGCGGCGTCCTTGCCATGGACCGGCACCACCGCGACGCCGCCGAACCCCCGCGCCAGACCGGCGAGAATATCCTCCAATCCCTCCGCCCGCCAGATCAGGGTCAGCGCGCCGCCGGGCTTCAGCACCCGCCGCGCCGCGTGAATCCAGCCTTCCAGCGTCGCCGCCGTGGCCTGGTGCGCCATCCGCCGCGCCGGATCGGGCGAGGCTTGCTGCCGGAGGACATCATTGAACGGCGGATTCATCAGGACGGCGTCAAAACTGTCCGGCGCAAGGCCGGCGTCGGCGAACACGGCGGCGCTCGCGCCGACATCGAGCGTCACCGCGCGGGCTGTGATGCCGTTGGCGGCAGCGTTGGCGGATGCCAGCGCCGCGAGCGCGGGATCGATCTCCACCAGCAGCAGATCGATGCCGCCGACGCGCCGGGCCAGCGCCAGACCGGCCGCACCGATGCCGGCCCCGAAATCCGCGATCCGCTGGCCGGGCCGCGCTTCGGTCGCCGCCGCCAGCAGAATCGCGTCATGGCCGGCGCGATGGCCCGAGGCCGGCTGGCGCAGGCGCAGCCGGCCGCCGAGAAACCTATCCTCGGTGATGCCGACCGCCGCCTCAGACATCGGGCCGCAATTCATGGGCGAGGCCGGCATCGATGAGAAGCTGGCGGGCCGCGCGGTTGTCGTCGTCATGGACCAAAATCCGGCGCGGGATCGCGCCGATCGAGCCGTCGAGCACGCTCATGTTCTGATCCAGCACCAGATGGTGAATGTCGGCGCCGTTCAGCAGCGCCTCGATCGCCGACACCAGCACCACATCGTTGGTTCGTACCAGTTCGCGCACCGGACAGTCTCCTCGATGACCCGCGTCAAGAAACTCGCCATGACCACGTCGGGCGGCGTGTCAAGCATCGTCTGCCCTTGCCGCCTCTCGCCGCACTTTCTATGGTTATAGCGGCTTTCCGGGCCGGCGCGAATTGGCCCGCGCCGGGCGTGTCCCTGGCCGCGATATCCAACCGGCCAATCGACCAGGTAGCGTGGAGATTAAGGCGTGGCGGTGATTGTTCCCTTCGAGACCCCCTCGACAACCTCGATCGATCAGCTCGTCGCGCTGGTCGCCTCCGACATGGAGCGGGTCAACGCCACCATCCTGTCGCGCACCGGATCCGAGGTCACCATGATCCCGGAAGTCGCCAACCACCTGATCTCCTCCGGCGGCAAGCGGCTGCGGCCGATGCTGACGCTGGCGATGGCCGGGCTCTCCGGCTACGGCGGCGAAGGCCACGTCAAGCTCGCCGCCTCGGTCGAGTTCATGCACACCGCGACGCTGCTGCACGACGACGTGGTGGACGAAAGCGAACTGCGGCGCGGCAAGCTGTCCGCCCGCATGGTCTGGGGCAACGAGGCCAGCGTCCTGGTCGGCGACTTCCTGCTCGGTCAGGCGTTCCGCATGATGGTGGAGGTCGGATCATTGCGCGCGCTGGATATTCTGTCGTCCGCCGCCGCCACCATCGCCGAGGGCGAGGTGATGCAGCTTGCGGCGGCGAAGAACACCGCCACCACCGAGGACGAATATCTCGCGGTGATCCGCGGCAAGACCGCCGAACTGTTCGCCGCCGCCTGCGAGGTCGGCCCGGTGATCGCCGAACGGCCCAAGGCCGAGCAGACCGCGGCGGCGAGTTTCGGCATGAATCTCGGCATCGCGTTCCAGCTCGTCGACGACCTGCTCGACTACGGCGGCAAGGCGGCGAAACTCGGCAAGAACGTCGGCGACGATTTCCGCGAGGGCAAGATCACGCTGCCGGTGGTGCTGGCGTTCCGCCGCGGCAACGACGCCGAGCGCGCGTTCTGGATTCGCGCGCTGGAGCGCGGCGAAATCGGCGACGGCGATCTCGATCACGCCATCGGCCTGATGACCAAGCATCGGGCGCTGGAAGACACGCTGTCGCGCGCGCAGCACTATGGCGCCATGGCGGTCGACGCGCTGGCGCTGTTTCCGCCGTCGCCGATGAAGGCCGCGCTGGAGCAGGTCGTCGCCTTCTGTCTGGCGCGCTCGCACTGAAGCCGCGCATCGTGCCCCGCCGCCGGCGTGGCGGAACGCACGATCAATTCAATGTCCCGGCGTGGACCCACCATTGCGGATGGCTCGCTTGCAGCGCCTGACCGGCTGCGGCCGCCTCCGCCTCGGTGTCGAACAGCGCGAAGCAGGTCGCGCCCGATCCGGACATCCGCGCCAGCCGCACCCCGGCCAGATCGCGCAAGCCCGACAGCACCTCGCCGATGACCGGCTGAATTTTGATCGCCGGGGCTTCGAGATCGTTGGCGGCATGGGCGAGCGCCTTCAGCCATTCCTCGACCGGTGAATCCTCGGCCGGCCATTTGCGCGAACGCACCACGTCGACCACCCCGGTCAGGATCTCGCCCTTGCGCAGGCCGAGCGCGGAAAACACCTCCGCCGTCGCCACGGGCACGCGCGGATTGACCATCACGCAAGCCATTCTCGGCGCGCAGACCGGCGACAACTGCTCGCCGATGCCAGTCATGATCGCGCTTCGCGACGCGACGCAGACCGGCACATCGGCGCCGGTGGCGCGCGCGGCGTCCATGATTCGCGGATCGTCGGGCGCGAGCGCGTTGAGCCGCGCCAGGAGCCGCAACGCCGCCGCCGCGTCCGCCGAGCCGCCGCCGATCCCGGCCGCCACCGGCAGACGCTTGTCGAGCGTAAAGGCGCCGAGTTGCAGGCCGGGCACTCGCTCAGCCAGGAGCCGCGCCGCCTTGAGCACGAGATTGTCCGACACCGCGCCGCAGTCATGGCCGCCCGGCCCGCTGATGGCGAGGCTGGCATCGGAACCCGGCTCAAGTGTCAAGCGGTCGGCGCAATCGGCGAACGCCACCAGACTGACGAGGTCATGATAGCCGTCGGCGCGGCGGCCCAGCACCCGCAAGGTCAGATTGACCTTGGCCCGCGCGTCTTCGCTTAGCCCCGGCACGGTCGATCCGTCCTTCGATCAGCCACCCTTGCCCTCGTCCTTGACCGCATCCTTGCCCTGATCCGGCTTCTTGTCGGCCTCCGCCGCCGCCGGCGACCCATCCACCGGCAGACCTTTTTCAATCTTGGCCAGGATCTTCGGCAGTTCCTCCGGCTCGGGCTTGAGGTCGCGGGCGTGGGCCCACTGGAACCGGGCCTCCAGCGTGCGGCCGACCCGCCAATAGGCGTCGCCGAGGTGATCGTTGATGGTCGGGTCCTCCGGCTTCAGGTCGATGGCGCGTTCGAGATGCTTCACCGCTTCCTGATAGTCGCCGATGCGATAATAGGCCCAGCCGAGCGAATCGACGATGTAGCCGTCGTCGGGGCGCTGATCGACGGCGCGCTTGATCATCTTCATGGCCTCGTCGAGGTGAATTCCGCGATCGATCCACGAGTAGCCGAGATAATTCAGAACATGCGGCTGCTCGGGCTTGAGTTCGAGCGCCTTCTTCATGTCGGCTTCGGCCTTGTCCCAGTTCTTGGAGCGCTCCTCGCAGATGCCCCGGAAATAGTAATAGACCCAGTTGTTGCTCTCGCCGCCGGTCAGGTGGTCGATCGCCTTGCCGTAGGTGGTCGCGCAATCGGCGAACTTCTTGCGGCCGCGCTCGATGTTGCCGAGCGCCATGATCGCCTCGATATCCTTCGGGTCGTCCTTGGTCACGCCCTGCAAGATCTTGATCGCCTCGTCGCTGCGGTCGGAGGCGTCGAGATCGGTCGCCATCTGCACCTGCGCGTTGCGGTGCAGGGCCGAGCGCTCCGGCACGCGCTCATAGACCTTGATCGCCATCTCCGGCTTCTTCACCGACTCATAGAGATCGCCGAGCGACAACAGCGCCAGCGCGTGATCGGGTTGCAGATAGAGCGCCAGTTGCAGATAGACCAGCGCGAGGTCCTCGCCGCCGCGCCGGGTCAGCGAGGCGCCGATGCCGTACAGCGCCTCGGCGGCGCCGGCCTGCGGCGAATCGACCAAAGGCGGCAAGCGGACGCCGGCCTTGGTTTCGCGCATGCCCTCGACCACCAGCGGATGACGGGCGAGCTTCTTGTTGAAGGATTCGTAGACCGCCAGCGCCGCCGGTCCGCCGTCCTTGCCGCGCGACAGCCAGCGCGCATAGGCGTCCATCACCCGCAGCGCCGATTCGTCGAGCTTGTAGGCCCGCTCGAGGCGCAGGCCGGCTTCCTTCTCGTTGCCGGCAAGCTGCATGATGAGGCCGGCGTGCAGATCCTTGAACACCGGATACCATTCCGGCCCGGTCAGCTTGTCGATATTGGCGACCGCGTCGCGCGGATTGCCGGCGCCGAACTCGGCCCAGCCCGCGAGCAGCGTCGCCACCAGATCGGTGATCGGCCCGCGCACCGATTGATTGATATTGCGCCGCGCCGCCTCGTAGCGCTTCTGCTTGAGGTCGTGGACGCCGATCACCAGCCGCGCCACACGGTTCGACTTGTCGATCTTGAGAACCCGCCCGGCCAGCTTGACCGCTTCCTCGATGTTGCCCTCGGCCAGCGACGAGATGAAGGCGCGATCCAGCAACTCATTGTTCCGGGGATCCTTGCGCAGCGCCGAGCGATAGAACTCCGCCGCCGCGGCGGCGTCGCGCTCGATGCTGGCATGGCGGGCGGCGAGATAACTGCCGGCCACGCTCATCTCGCGAAGCTGCTCGCGGGTCGGGAAGGTCGCCGACGAATCGGTCGGATGCTCGGGCGTCTGCGCCGCCAACGGCCCGGGCAGCAGCAGCGCGGAGGCGGCGAGCGCGATCACCGTCAGGCTTTTGAAACGAGAGAACATCACGACCAGCCTAGCTCCTGGAATTTGCGGACAGGCCCGGCCCGTTGACCGAAGCAGGCCGCCCGACGGCGCGACAATGCAGCGTTTGGCCTTGAACCGCAAGGCGACGGCGGCGCGCCGGCGTCAACCGGCGAAACCGGTCCCGCCGCTTAACGGCTCCCGCTTCAGCTCGTTCCTGCTGGCACCCGCACTGTGGCGGGAGCGTGGCCGGCACCGGCCCCGTCCCGCTCACGCCTTCGTGTCCTTACATGGCTTCGTAGTTCGGCCCGCCGCCGCCTTCCGGTGGAACCCAGGTGATGTTGCCGTTGGGATCCTTGATGTCGCAGGTCTTGCAGTGAACGCAGTTCTGCGCGTTGATCTGGAAGCGCGGCCCGGTCGCTTCCTCGACCCATTCGTAAACGCCGGCCGGGCAGTAGCGGTTCGACGGACCGGCGAACACCTCCAGTTCCGACGACTTCTGCAACGCCATGTCCTTGACCTTGAGATGGACCGGCTGGTCCTCCTCGTGGTTGGTGTTCGACAGGAACACTGACGACAGGCGATCGAAGGTCAGCTTGCCGTCCGGCTTGGGATAGGCAATCGGCTGATAGTCCTTCGCCGGCTTGAGCGCCTTGGCGTCATTCTTGCCGTGCGACATGGTGCCGAACAGCGAGAAGCCGAGCGTGTTGCACCACATATCGAAACCGCCGAGTGCGTTGCCGAGCAGCGTGCCGAATTTCGACCACAGCGGCTTGGCGTTGCGGACCGGATAAAGATCCTTGCCGATCGAGGACGAGCGCCAGCCATTCTCGTAATCGACCAGTTCGTCATTGGCGCGGCCGGCGGCGAGCGCGGCGACGACATGTTCGGCGGCCTGCATGCCGCTGGCCATCGCGTTGTGAATGCCCTTGATGCGCGGCACGTTGACGAAGCCGGCGGCGCAGCCGATCAGCACCCCGCCGGGGAAGCTCAGGCGCGGCACCGACTGATAGCCGCCCTCGGTGATGGCGCGCGAGCCGTAAGCGAGACGCTTTCCGCCCGCGAAGGTGTCGCGGATCATCGGATGCGTCTTGAAGCGCTGGAATTCCTCGAACGGGTAGAGATACGGATTGTCGTAGTTGAGATGCACGACGAAGCCGACCGCCACCAGGTTGTCGTCGTAGTGATAGAGGAACGAGCCGCCGCCGGTGTTGTTGTCGAGCGGCCAGCCGAACGAATGCTGCACCGTGCCCTTTTTGTGCTTGGCCGGATCGATCTGCCAGACCTCCTTGAGGCCGATGCCGAACTTGCCCGGCTCGCAGTTCCTGTCGAGCGCGAACTTGGCGATCAACTGCTTGGTCAGGCTGCCGCGCGCGCCTTCAGCGAACAGCGTGTACTTGCCGAGCAGTTCCATGCCGCGCGTATAGGAATCCTTGTGGGTGCCGTCCTTGGCGATACCCATGTCGCCGGTGGCGATGCCGCGCACCTCGCCGTTCTCGCCATAAATGACTTCGGCGGCGGCGAAGCCGGGATAGATCTCGACGCCGAGCGCCTCGGCCTTGGCGCCGAGCCAGCGGCACACCATGCCGAGCGAGGTGATGTAGCAATGATGATTGTTCATCAACGGCGGCATCAGGAAGTTCGGCAGCTTGATGCCGCCGGTCTTGGTCATCAGGTAGAACTGGTCGTCCTTGACCTGGGTCTTGAGCGGACAGTCCGCGTCCTCGCGCCAGTCCGGGATCAGCTTGTCGAGATTGGTCGGGTCCATCACCGCACCCGACAGAATATGCGCGCCGACCTCGGAGCCCTTCTCGACCACGACGATGGACAGATCGGCGTTGAGCTGCTTGAGACGGATCGCGGCCGAGAGGCCCGACGGCCCGGCGCCGACAATCACGACATCGAACTCCATGGACTCGCGCGGCGGCAGTTCTTCGGTGCTCATGTTCCGACCCCAGACAAACCAGAATACTTCTAATGCCTTTTGTTTCCGATTTTTCCCCGAAGAACAACCACCGAAATGCAGGAAGAATATTTCATCCAGAGCCAGCGATGTCCTAATATCCCCTCATGAACACCCCCTTCCCTCCGGCCGCCGAACCGCCGCCGACCGCGCGCGATCTGCTGGCGTTCTACCTCGAAGCCGGGGTCGACTGCGCCTTGCTGGACGAGCCGCCGAACCGGCTGCTCGACGCCGAGCTGGCCGCGCCGCCGCCCGCGCGCCCATCTGCTGCCGTCCGTGCGCCGGCTCCTGTTCCCGCGACGGTCGACCGCGCGCCGGCGGCGCCCGCGCCAGATATCGCCGCCGCCTCGGCGCGCGAGGCCGCCCGTTCCGCGCCGACGCTGGAGGCCCTGCGGGCGCTGCTCGATCGCTTCGACGGCTGCGCGCTGAAGCAGACCGCGACCCGGCTGGTGTTCGCCGATGGCAACCCGCAGGCGCGAATCATGTTCGTCGGCGAGGCGCCGGGCCGCGACGAGGACCTCGAAGGCGTTCCCTTCATCGGCCGTTCCGGCAAGCTGCTCGACCGCATGATCGCGGCGATCGGCCTCGACCGCAGCAGCGCCTATATCGCCAATGTCATTCCGTGGCGGCCGCCGGGCAACCGCGATCCCTCGCCGCAGGAAACCCAGATCTGCCTGCCCTTCATCAAACGGCAGATCGAACTGGTCGATCCGGACGTGCTGGTCTGTCTCGGCAAGCCGTCGTCGCAGGCCATCCTCGACCTCAAGGACGGCATCATGCGCACGCGCGGCCGCTGGCATCATTACGACACCGGCCGGCGCACCATCCGCGCCATGGCGACGTTCCATCCCGCCTATCTTCTGCGGCAGCCGATCCACAAGCGGCTGGCGTGGCAGGATCTGCGCGCGATCGCCAAGGAACTGAACGCCACGGCCGCGACGTGATTAAGGTCCTTTCGGCCTCACCACGGCCCAGCCGATCCGCAGCGGCGCGGCGCGGCCGTTCACCAGCCAGTCAAAACCTTGCGGCACTTCCGGCACCAAGCCCGGAAACCGACCGGCGATCTCGGGCGGCGGCGTGCCGACGGTGTCGGACGCGCGCCACACCACGACGCCCCCCGTTTCGTTGAATTTGTCCGGCGCGAGCCACGGCCCGCGCTCGGGCGCATCCAGGCGCACCAGGCGCGGCCGCGACGGGCCGAGCGCGATCAGCGCGGCGAGTTGCGGATCGCCCGCCACCGCCGGCAGCGGCCGGTTGACGCGGCGCTGAAAACTGTCGCCGAAGAATTGCGCGATCGCGCGACCGGGTCGCGACGTCGGCGTCTGCGTCGCCGTGATCCATGGCAAAATCAGCGCCATCGCCGTCAGCGCCAGCGCGGGCGCTGCAACCGCCGCCGCCCATACCGCGCGCAGTACGTGCTGACGGCGCAGATAGATCAGATCGCCGCTCACCACCACCACCGCCAGCCCCGACATCAGGAGCGCGACGCCGGGGCCGCCGGCAATCGTATCGAACCGGAACAGCACCGCGATCACGCTGCCGACCAGCGCCGGCGCCAGCGCGAAGAAGTAGACGAAGCGCCGCGCCAACGGGTCGACCGGCGAACGCCGCACGCCCGGCGCGCTGTCGCGCCCGCGCAGCAGCCTGCGATGCACGAGGCGCGAATTGAGCGCGACGAGAACCGCCATGCCGAGCAAGGCCAGCAGCAGGACCCCGATCATCCAGCCCCATGTCCGCGCCAGCTCGCGCGGCTCGGACACATCCGGCCATGCCGGCCAGGTCACGGCGCCGGCGCGGACCAGCCAGACCGCGTAGGGCAGCGCCAGCACCGCCGCCGCCAGCGCGGCGAACCACGGATCGAGCGAGCCGAGCGCGCGCCGCCCGCGCGCCGTCGCCAGCGCGAAACCGGCCAGCAGCAACAACAGCCATCCGGCCGCCGAGGTGGTCAGCAGCAGCAACCCGGCCTCGATCGACAGCGCGAACCAGGCGTGACGGTAGCCCTGTCCGATGATCCGCCAGCCGTGAAACAGGATGAGCGCCCACAAAGGACACGCCAGCACGGCGGGGCCGAATTCGAGGTTGGCCGCGCCGAACGCCGTCGCGGTGACGGTCAGCAGCACCGCCAGCACGGCGTGCGGCCCGCCGACGATGACGCGGCCCAATTCGTAGAGCGCCGCGAACGTCACCACGAAACAGAGCTGCGCCAGAACGTAGACGCCGAGCAGGTGATCGCCCGCCAGCCTGAAGGCGACATCGGCCAGCCAGAACGCCAGCGGCGGACCGAGGTCGGTCCCGACCTGATAGGCGCGGCCGACCACCAGCAGGCCGGCGAGGTCGCCCGGCGGCGCGCGATAGATCAGGAGCGGCGTCACCAGCCACAGCGCGGCCTGCGCCAGCACCGCGAGCCACATCACCAGGCGCGGCCGGGCGCGGATCAGTTCGACGATCAGGGGTGAGAAGCGCATGAGTCCCGGCTGCGTTGCCCCGCCGCCCTCGGTCAGGCAACTGTCTCCGACGCTGTCGCGCGGCCGGCAGGAGAGCGGTCAGTGATAATGCCCCTCGCCGCAGGGGGCAACCGCCTCAGCCGGCCGCCGCCTCGACCGTGATCGCCGTCGTTTCAACGGCGATGCAATCCTCATCGATCGCGACCTGCCATCGCTCGGCCGCGGCCACCACCGGCGCGAAGAACCGGCGGTGATGGATGCTCGGCCCGAGCCGCCGCAGCGCCGCCAGATGTTCCGGCACGCCATAGCCCTTATGGTTCTCGAAACCGTAGCCCGGGCAATCCCGCGCCAGCCGGCACATCAGGCGATCGCGCGTGACCTTGGCGACGATCGAGGCCGCCGCGATCGACGCCACCAAAGCGTCGCCGCCGATCACCGCCTCGCAGTCGCCCGCTGTTTCGATGCGGTCGCGGCCGTCGACCAGCACGTGGCGCGGCATCTCCGGCAGCGCGCCCACCGCGCGCGCCAGCGCCCACAGCGAGGCGCGCAGGATGTTGTCGCGGTCGATCCGCGCCGGCGACGCGAAGGCCACCGCGCAGGAGGCGGTCAGGCATATCTCCTCGAACAATTCCTCGCGCCGCGCGGCGGTGAGCCGCTTGGAATCGTCCAGCCCCCTGGGGATGCGCTTTGGGTCGAGCACCACCGCGGCCGCCACCACCGGCCCGGCGAGAGGGCCGCGACCCGCCTCGTCGCAGCCCGCCACCGGCCAGACGCCGCGCTTGATGAGCGCGCGCTCGCGGGCAAAGGTCGGCGCGGCGGAGCCGTCGGCCTTCTTCCTCGGTTTTGCGCTGGCGGGGGTCACGCGAATCATGGCGCGATGGTGCGGCAGCCACTGCCCCGCGCGCAACCCGGAACCGTTCGATGTTCCCGCTATTCGCGTCCAGAGGCGACCGGGGCTAGAACAGGCTCAACTGCTGGCCGTGGCGCGGCGGCCGGACGAAATGGTCCGTGGTCAGCTTCAAGCGCCGCTTGTTGAGGCCGAGCCGTTCGCATGCCATCTCGAAGCGCCGGCCGATCATCCAGGCGACTGGCCCGGTGCCCTTCATCCGCGCGCCCCATTGCGAATCGTAGTCACGGCCGCCGCGCATCTCGCGGATCAGGGTGAAGACGTGGCGATAACGGTCCGGATAATGCGCCATCAGCCACTCGCGGAACAGGTCGCGGACTTCGAGCGGCAGCCGCAGCAGCACGTAGCTTGCTTCCCTGACGCCGGCATGGGCGGCGGAATCGAGAATGCGCTCGATCTCGACGTCGTTGAGCGCCGGGATCACCGGCGCCACCATCACCGTGGTCGGGACGCCGGCCGCCGACAACTGCCGCAACGCCTCCAGCCGCCGCGGCGGCGTCGCCGCGCGCGGCTCCATGGCGCGCGCCAGTTGCGGATCGAGCGAGGTCACCGACAGCGCCACCTTGACCAGATTGCGCGCGGCCATCCGCGACAGGATATCGATATCGCGCATCACCAGCGCCGACTTGGTGACGATGCCGACCGGGTGGCCGGCGCGCTCCAGCACCTCCAGAATGCCGCGCATGATTTTGCGCTCGCGCTCGATCGGCTGATAGGGGTCGGTATTGGTGCCGATGGCGATCATTTTCGGCTCGTAGCCGGGAACCGCCAGTTCCTTTTCCAACAGCGCCGGCGCGTCCGGCTTGGCGAACAGCTTCGATTCGAAATCCAGTCCCGGCGACAGGCCGAGATAGGCGTGGGTCGGCCGCGCGAAACAGTAGACGCAACCGTGCTCGCAGCCGCGATAGGGATTGATCGAGCGGTCGAAGCCGATATCGGGCGAGTCGTTGCGGGTGATGACTTTTCGCGCGGTGTCGAGCGCCACCGTGGTCTTGAACGGGGGCAGGTCGTCGAGGCTCTGCCAGCCGTCGTCGAAGGCGGTGCGCGCCTCGGCCTCGAAACGCCCGCTCGCGTTCGACTGCGCCCCGCGGCCGCGCCGCCGCTCGCGGTCGATGGCGATCGCGATCTCGGAAAACGACGGCGACGCCTCCGACCCGGACGGGTTCGGGACCGACGGACGCTTGAGGGCGCTTGAGGTTTTGCTCATGGCGGAAATGGTAACACGCCATGAGAACATATCAAGAACATTTAGGGCGGACCGCCGGTCCCCGGCTACGGCGTTTGCGCATAGCCCTTGGCGACCTCGGCCTTGAGCACGCCCCAGATCTCGCGATGAAGCGCATGGAATGCGGTATCGAGACGTATCTCGAAAATGTCGCGCGGACGCGGCAACGCGACCCGCCAATCGCCGATGATGCGCGATCGCGGCCCCGCCGACATGATGACAACACGATCCGCCAGCGCGATGGCCTCCTCCAGATCGTGGGTCACGAACAGCACCGCCTTGCGGTCCTTGGCCCACAGATCGAGCAGCAGGTTGCCCATGATCTGCCGGGTCTGCGCGTCGAGCGGGCCGAAGGGCTCGTCCATCAGCAGGATCTTGGGGTCGCGGATCAGGACCTGCGCGAGGCCCACGCGCTTGCGCTGCCCGCCCGATAGCATATGCGGATAGCGATTGCCGAACGCGCCGAGGCCGACGGCGTCGAGCCAGTCCATCGCCCGCCGGCGCGACTCCGAGGGCGGCGTGCCAGTGATGTCGAGACCGATCGCGACATTGTCCAGCGCGGTTTTCCACGGGAACAGCGCGTCGGCCTGAAACAGGTAACCGGCCTGCCGGTTGAGCGCGGTCAGCGGCGCGCCGAAAATCCGCACCTTCCCCGACGCCGGCTCCAGCAGCCCGGCGGCGAGATTGAGCAAGGTCGACTTGCCGCAGCCGGTCGGCCCGACCACCGCGATGAACTCGCCATCGCCGACGGTGAGGCTGGCGCGCTCGACGGCGGTATAGACCCGCCCGTCGGCAAGCCGGAACGCGACGCTGGCCTCGTCGAATTCGATCGCCGCCGCCGTGGTTGCTTCCGTCTGCATCGCGCCCTTGTTTGCGTTTGTTTCGCCCGGTTCCCGACGCAGAATCCAACGACGGCGCGCAACATGCAAGCGCCGCTCATCGCTTGGTGCGCGGGGACCGCCGTGTTACTGCAAATCCAGCATGAGCGCCCCATCGCCCCTGATCGCCTTCGCGCATGTCAGCAAAAGCTTCGACGGCGGAGGCGGCGCGCCGCCGGTGCTGGCGGTGGACGACATCTCGCTCGACATCGCCGCGGGCGAGTTTCTCGCCATCGTCGGCGCATCGGGCTCCGGCAAGACGACGCTGCTGCGCCTGGCCAACCGGCTGATCGCACCCGACAGCGGCACGATTGCCATTGACGGCGCCGATATCGCGAGCCGCGATCCGATCGCGTTGCGGCGAAGCATCGGCACCGTATTCCAGAGCGGCGGCCTGTTTCCGCACATGAGCGTCGCCGCCAATATCGGCATCACGCCCAAGCTGATGGGATGGCCGGCCGCGCAGATCGCGGCGCGGGTCGATGATCTGATGGCGCTGGTGCGGCTCGACCCTGCCGCGCATCGTGACCGTCTGCCGCAACAGTTGTCCGGCGGCCAGCGCCAGCGGGTCGGCGTCGCCCGCGCGCTGGCGGCGCGGCCGCGCATCGTGCTGATGGACGAGCCATTCGGCGCGCTCGATCCGCTGACCCGCGACGCGCTTGGCGAGGATTATCGGGCGCTGCATCGCGACCTCGGCCTGACCACCGTCATGATCACCCACGACATGGCGGAAGCGGTGCTGCTGGCGGACCGGATCGCGGTGATGCGGGAGGGGCGCATCGTCGCGCAGGGTACGGCGGCGGAGTTGTCGCAAAGCGACGACGCCGACGTCGTGACATTGCTGCAAACGCCGCGACGGCAGGCCGAGCGGCTGCGCGCGCTGCTGCCGGAGCGATCCCGCGCATGAGCCCGTGGTCCGATCCGCGCTGGAGCGACGCGCTGGCGCATCTGCCGGACTATCTCGGCCAGCATGTGCGGGTCAGCCTCGCCGCGCTGGCGCTCGGCCTCACCGTCAGCCTGCCGCTGGCAGTGTGGGCGCGGCGCCGTCCGCGCTTGCGCGCGGCCCTGATCGGCTTCGCTGCGATCGTGCAGACGGTACCGGGACTGGCGCTGCTGGCGCTGTTCTATCCGCTGCTGCTGGCGCTCGCGGCATTGTCGATGCGGTGGCTGGGCGCCAGCTTCTCGGCGTTCGGCTTCCTGCCGGCGATGCTGGCGCTGGCGCTCTATTCGATGTTGCCGGTGCTGCGCAACGCCGTCACCGGCCTGCAAGGCGTCGAGCCCGCGCTGCTCGAATCCGCGCAGGCCGTCGGCATGACCCCACGGCAATCGCTATGGAGGGTCGAACTGCCGCTGGCGCTGCCGGTCATCATGGCCGGCATCCGCACCGCCGCGGTGTGGGTGATCGGCACCGCGACGCTGTCGACGCCGATCGGCCAGACCAGTCTCGGCAACTACATCTTCGCGGGACTCCAGACCCAGAACTGGGTGTTCGTGCTGTTCGGCTGCGCCGCCGCGGCCGCGCTGGCGCTGATCGTCGATCAGATGCTGGCGCTGATCGAGAGCGGATTACAGCGCCGCAGCCGCGCGCGCGTCGCGGCCGGTACCCTCGGCGTGCTGGTGCTGATCGCGGCCTCCGTCGCGCCGTCGCTATCGCGCGCGCCGCAGACCTACGTCATCGGCGCGAAAACCTTCACCGAGCAATACATCCTCGCCGCGCTGCTCAGCGAACGGCTCGACGCGGCCGGGCTGCCGGCGCGGACGCGCGAGGGGCTCGGCTCCAGCGTCATCTACAACGCGCTGGTGAGCGGCGACATCGACGCCTATGTCGACTACTCCGGCACGCTGTGGGCCAATCAGTTGCACCGCACGGATATCAGGCCGCGCGAAAAACTGCTGGACGATCTCAAAGCCGCGCTGGCGCAACAGCACGTCACGCTGCTGGGCGAACTCGGCTTCGCGAACGCCTACGCGCTGGTGATGCCGCGCGCCCGCGCCGAAGCCCTCGGCATCCGCACCATCGCCGATCTCGCGAGCCATGCCGGCACGATGGCGATCGCCGGCGATTACGAGTTCTTCTCGCGCCCGGAATGGGCCGGCATCCGCGACGCCTATGGCCTCGCCTTCCGCGAACAGCGCCAGATGCAACCGGATTTCATGTACGCCGCCGTTGCTAGCGGCGAAGTGGACGTCATCGCCGGTTACACCAGCGACGGCCTGATCGCGAAATACGACCTCGTGGTGCTGGACGACCCCAAGGGCGCGATCCCGCCCTACGACGCCGTGGTGCTGCTGTCGCCGCGGCGCGAGACCGATCCGGCGCTACGCGCGGCGCTGCAACCGCTGCTCGGCCGCATCGATATCGCGACGATGCGCGAGGCCAACCTGCGCGCCAGCGACGGCCAGTCGGCCACCGAGGTCGCGAAATGGCTGTGGGAGAGGATTGCTGCCGGGCGCAAATAACGAAGGCCCGCGCCAGGCGCGGGCCTTCGTTGAAAGGACCTCCACTCGTCGTCCCCTCCCGACCCTCCCCCGCAAGCGGCGGAGGAATAAAGGGTGGGGACGATGCGCGGATCAAGTCCGCGCATGACGCTTGAGTAAGCCTCAGTTCTTGGTCTTGTCGACCAGCGCGCCCTTCTTGGTCATCGGGATCGCGCTTGCGCGATCCCGCACGGAAAACCGTGGATCAAGCCTCAGTTTTTGGTCTTATCAACCAATGCGCCCTTCTTGATCCACGGCATCATGTCGCGCAGCTTGGCGCCGACCTGCTCGATCGGATGCTCGGCGAGGCGCGCGCGGGTCGCCTTGAACGAGGTCTGGTTGACCTTGTTTTCCAGCATCCAGTCGCGGGTGAACTTGCCGCCCTGAATGTCGGCCAGCACGCGCTTCATCTCGGCCTTGGTCTCGGCGGTGATGATGCGCGGACCGGTGACGTACTCGCCATATTCCGCGGTGTTGGAGATCGAGTAGTTCATGTTGGCGATGCCGCCTTCATAGATCAGATCGACGATCAGCTTCACCTCGTGGAGACATTCGAAGTAGGCCATCTCCGGCGCGTAGCCGGCTTCCACCAGCGTCTCGTAGCCGCCCTTGATCAGTTCGACCAGACCGCCGCACAGCACCACCTGCTCGCCGAACAGGTCGGTCTCGCATTCCTCCTTGAATGACGTCTCGATGACGCCGGCGCGGCCGCCGCCGATCGCCGACGCATAGGACAGACCGAGGTCGTGGGCGTTGCCGGACGAATCCTTGGCGATCGCGATCAGGCACGGCACGCCGCCGCCGCGCTGATATTCGGAACGCACGGTGTGGCCGGGGCCTTTCGGCGCCACCATCAGCACGTCGAGATCGCCGCGCGGCTCGATCAGGTTGAAGTGGACGTTGAGGCCGTGGGCGAACAACAGCGCCGCGCCCTTCTTCATGTTGTCGTGCAGGTGGTCGCGATAGATGTCGGCCTGCAATTCGTCCGGCGTCAGCATCATCATGACGTCAGCCCACTTGGCGGCCTCGGCGACTTCCATCACCTTGAAGCCGGCGGCTTCCGCCTTCTTGGCCGAGGCCGAGCCCTTGCGCAGCGCGATCGCGACCTCCTTGACGCCGGAATCCTTCAGGTTCAGCGCATGGGCATGGCCCTGGCTGCCGTAACCGACGATGCAGACCTTCTTGCCCTTGATCAGGTTCAGGTCGGCGTCGCGATCGTAGTAAACACGCATAATCCTTTTCCTTTTCGGTTGGCCACCATTGGCCTGTTCGGATGCTTTCGGATGAAGTCAGGCCCCGCGGCGCGCGCCGCAGGGGCGAAAATTCCCTGGTTCTCTAAAACATTTTGCCGCAAAGGGGAAACCGGTTTTCGGCATGGCCCCGTTCCGGGCCGGAAACGTCTGCCCCATGGCCCGCTCACCCCATGCCGGCGGCAGCCGGCGGCCGCCGCGACAACAGCATCACCGCGATTCCGAATACCACCGTCAGCATGCCGGCGAGCCGAAGGGATCCGAACGTCTCGTGAAACACCACCGCCGACACCGCCGCGCCGACGAACGGCACCAGCAAGGCGAACGGCGTCACCTGCGCGGCCGGATAGCTCCGCAGCAGCCGCCCCCACAGCCAGTAGGCGAAACTGGTGGTGACGATGCCGATCGCCAGCATGCTGACGATCCCGGTCACGCTCATATGGGTCAGGTCGTGCCACGTTGCCCGCGGCCCGTCGACGGCCAATGCCAGCGCGAACAGCGGCAGCGGCGGGATCAGATACAGCCACGCGAACAGATCGAACATCGGCGTGTGGGGCGCCAAGCGCAGCAGCAGATTGCCGACCGCGAAGCTGATCGGCGAAATCATCAGCACGGCGAACGCGCCGACCGAGAAATCGAAGCCCACCGTGCCGCAGATCATCAACAGTCCGGCGGTGGCGATGCCGATGCCCAGCACCTGCATCGGCGTCGGCGTTTCATGAAACGCGATGGCGGCGAAGGCGATCGTGAACAGCGCCTGGCTTTGCACGATCACGCTGGTCAGGCCGACGGGCACGCCCTGCGCGATCCCGTAGGACTGCGCCAGGAACTGAAACAGGAACAGCGTCAGGCTGATGGCGATCAACACCGGCCACGACACGTCCGGCTTGCGGATGAACAGGCATGGCACCGCGGCGATGGCGAAGCGCAGCGTCGTCATCATCGACGGCGACAGTTCGTCGAGCACCAGCCGGCTGGCGATGAACCCCAACCCCCAGATGACGGCGACCAGAACCGCCAGGAAGATGTCGACCGGCTTCATGCGGGAGCGCGGCTCACAACCCTTCGGGGCCGCGCGAGATCGCGGCGACGCCGGTGCGCGACACCTCGACCAGGCCGATCGGCCGCATCAGGTTGACGAACTGGTCGATTTTCGAGGTCGCGCCGGTGATCTCGAACACGAAACTCTCGTTGGTGGCGTCGACCACGCGGGCGCGGAACACTTCCGCGAGCCGCATCGCCTCGATGCGCTGATCGCCGGAGCCCTTGACCTTGACCATCGCCAGCTCGCGCTCGATGGATTTGCCGGTCAGCGTCATGTCCACCACCTGATAGACCGGGATCATGCGGTCGAGCTGATGCTTGATCTGGGTGATGACCATCGGCGTGCCGGTGGTGACGATGGTGATGCGCGAGACGTGCTTCTGGCTCTCGGTCTCCGACACCGTGAGGCTTTCGATATTGTAGCCGCGGCCGGAGAACAGGCCGATCACCCGCGCCAGCACGCCCGGCTCGTTGGCGACCAGCACCGACAAGGTGTGCGTCTCGTTGGGATCGCGGCGTTCTTCCATGAAATAGGCGGAGGCAGGCTGGTTCATTGCAATCTCTCGCTTGGGGTCATGCCCGCGCAGGCGGGCATCCGGTATTCATTGCCGTTGGTGATCGCGCGCGGTGGCCGCGGCGTACTGGATCGTCCGCTCAAGCCGGACGATGACGCCGCGCCACCGGAGCGCATTGTGCCATTCATCAGCGTCGGTTCTCACACCAGCGCCTTGCCGCCGCTGAAGGCCTTGGCGGTGGCGTCGTCGTTGGCTTCCGCCGGCAGCAGCATCTCGTTATGCGCCTTGCCGGACGGGATCATCGGGAAGCAGTTCTCCAGCGCCGCGACGCGGCAGTCGAACAGCACCGGCTTCTTCACCTTGATCATCTCATGCAGCGCGCCGTCGAGATCGGCCGGCTTGATCACCTGCATGCCGACGCCGCCATAGGCCTCCGCCAGCTTGACGAAGTCCGGCATCGCCTCGGTGTAGGAATGCGACAGCCGGTTGCCGTGCAGAAGCTGCTGCCACTGCCGCACCATGCCCATGTACTGGTTGTTGAGGATGAAGATCTTGATCGGCAGTTCGTGCTGCACGGCGCATGACATTTCCTGCATCGTCATCTGCACCGAGGCGTCGCCGGCGATGTCGATGACGAGGCTGTCGCGATGCGCCACCTGCACGCCGAGCGCCGCCGGCAGGCCGTAGCCCATGGTGCCGAGCCCACCCGAGGTCATCCAGCGGTGCGGCTCCTCGAAGCCGAAGAACTGCGCCGCCCACATCTGATGCTGGCCGACCTCGGTGGTGATGTAGGTGTCATGACCGCGCGTCGCATCATACAGGCGCTGGATCGCGTATTGCGGCAGGATGATGTCGTCGTTCTTCCTGTAGGCCAGCGAGTTGCGCGCGCGCCAGCGCCCGATCTCGAACCACCACGGATCGATCTTCGGCTTCTTGCCTTCCGCCTTGAACGCCTGCAACAGGTCGGCCATCACGCTGCCCGCATCGCCGATGATCGGCACGTCGACGCGGATGTTCTTGTTGATCGACGACGGGTCGATATCGATATGGATTTTCTTCGAGCCGGGCGAGAACGCATCGGTGCGGCCGGTGATGCGGTCGTCGAAGCGCGCGCCGATGCACAGCATCACGTCGCAATCGTGCATCGCCATGTTGGCCTCGTAGGTGCCGTGCATCCCCAGCATGCCGAGCCAGTTCTTGCCCGAGGCCGGATAGGCCCCGAGCCCCATCAGCGTCGAGGTGATCGGAAAGCCGGTGGCTTCCACCAGCGCGCGCAACGTCTTCGCCGCGTCGCGGCCGGCGTTGACGACGCCGCCGCCGGTGTAGATCACCGGCCGCTTGGCCCCCGCCATCAGCGCCACGGCCTTGCGGATCTGGCCCGGATCGCCTTTGGTCCGCGGCTTGTAGGAGACATGCACGTCGGACTTGCGCGGCGGATGATAGGTGCCGGTGGCGAACTGCACGTCCTTGGGCACATCGACCACGACCGGACCGGGACGGCCGGAGGTTGCGACATAAAACGCCTCGTGCAGCACCTTGGGCAGATCCTTGATGTCGCGGACCAGCCAGTTGTGCTTGGTGCAGGGCCGGGTGATGCCGACGGTGTCGCATTCCTGGAAGGCGTCATTGCCGATCAGATGGGTCGGCACCTGCCCGGTGATGCACACCAGCGGGATGGAATCCATCAGCGCGTCGGCGAGCGGCGTCACCATGTTGGTGGCGCCGGGGCCGGAGGTCACCAGCACGACGCCGGGCTTGCCGGTGGAGCGGGCGTAGCCCTCGGCCGCGTGTCCCGCGCCCTGCTCGTGCCGGACCAGGATGTGTTCGACGTCGCTCTGCTGGAAAATCTCATCGTAGATCGGAAGCACCGCGCCGCCCGGATAGCCGAAGATGTGTTGGACGCCATGATCGACCAGCGCGCGGACGATCATCGCGGCTCCGGTCATCTGGTTGGCATCGTGGCTGTTGCTGTCGCTCATGGCTGTCTCCGGATGC
This sequence comes from Xanthobacteraceae bacterium, assembly GCA_039808365.1. GTDB lineage: Bacteria > Pseudomonadota > Alphaproteobacteria > Rhizobiales > Xanthobacteraceae > 62-47. The sequence continues at coordinate 28,638 of JBDHSX010000002.1, forward strand.
GCCGGCTGGCGCGGCTCGATTTAGCGAAGTTCGAAAATAAAAAAGGGCCCAAGAGGCCCCGCGCACACCGCCCGACTTCAGGGTGACGTCAGCCACCCCCGGCGGTGTGCCAGGGTACGACGACGATAATCAGAAGGTCGGTAACTTTATTGCGCATGACTCGCCGCAATTTCCCAAAGGTTGCGCGGACTTATACGACGCAAAGGCTGGAAGTCAAGAAGGCAGAATGAAAGATACCCATCTCCGCACCCTCACGCGAGCAAAATCATAGGCCGCCGTCCGGAACGAGGATTGTCCGGGGTCCGTCTTAGAGCTTGCAATCTCTCATAAGTTGAGAAAATATATTTTAACAACTTATGGGGGAATATCAGATGACCAAATATGTCGTACTGTCTTTGATTTCCGCGGATCCCAATCAACATTTCGGCTGCCGGATCGCGCGGGAAGGCGACCCCTACATCATGATCTACCGGGTGGCCTACGGCCCCAGGAGCTTCTGGGAGTGCTCGGAATGGATCAGCTTCAACTGCAAGCCGTTCCCGGAATGGTGGGTTGAGGAAAAGGCGAGCGCTCTCAAGCGGGAAGAAACCGCACGACAGAGCAAGTCGCTGGACCCGGCGCTGTTCTACGAAACGAGAAAAGTCGAGATCGGTCACATTAACGGCGTTCCGGAAGTGAAGGTCGAATGGGAAGGCGGATTGATCAAATACCCCGTCATCTACCATCGGGATTCGAAACTGACGGCCTATGCCGAGTTCGCGGCGCCGAACCTCAACGATATTTGGGGCGACATCACCAGTTGCGCGGCCGGCGCTGCGGTGACGGCGACACTGGTTGCCATCATCGCAAGCCCGGCGGCGGCATTGCCGACCTTCAAGGCCGCCTTCATGGCGTGCCTCGTTCCCCAGATTGGCGACCGCGCCAAGGAAATCAGTGTTGCTCTCAGCACCCGTCAAGAGCATGGCGAGTGGCATCGCGTCTGACGCTCCGGCTTCAGATTGAGCCGGATTCGAGTGGGGGAGCCCGCGACGGCAGGCTCCGCGCCAAATTCATGGCTTTGCGAAGATTCGCCATCTCAGATCGGTGAGCGCTTGTTCCAGCGCCACCCAGGCGAACTCCGGAAGCTGGTGCCGGAACCAGGTGAACTGTCGCTTGGCGTAGCGGCGGGTATCGAGCCGGCCGATGGCGGCGGCGTCTTGCAGCGACAATTCGCCGGCAAGATGGCGGATCAGCGCCGGCACGCCATGGGCTTTCATCGCCGGCAGCAGCGGATCGAGACGGCGTGCCATGAGCCGCCCCACTTCCTCCAGGGCGCCGCTCGCCAGCATCGTCCCGAAACGGTGGTCGATCCGCGCGTAAAGCGTCTCCCGCTCCGGCGCGAGGAAAACCGCGATCGCCTGCTCCGGCGGCAGCAGCGGCGGCAGGGCGTCGCGGTGCCAGTCGGTCAGCGACCGTCCGGTGGCTTCGATCACTTCCAGCGCGCGCGCGATGCGACTGCGGTCGCGCGGCTTCAGGCGTTCCGCCGCGACAGGATCGCGCCGCCGCAACGCATCGTGCAATGCCTCGGGGCCGTCGCGGTCGAGCCGCGCCCGCACCGCGTCCCGTATCCCGGACGGTACCGGCGGCACCGCCGACAAGCCACGCGTCAGCGCCTTGAAATACAGCCCGGAACCGCCGACGAAGATCGGCAGCCGGCCCTCGGCGCGCGCTTCCGCCAGCACATGCGCGGCATCGGCCACCCACATGCCGGCGGAATAATTCACTGACGCATCGACATGACCATAAAGCCGGTGCGGCGCGCGCGCTTCCTCGCCCGGCGTCGGCCGCGCGGTGATGATGCGCAGATCGCGATAGACCTGCATCGAATCGGTGTTGATGACGACACCGTTGCAGGTCTCGGCCAGCGCCAGCGCCAGCGCCGACTTGCCGCTGGCGGTCGGGCCTGCGATAAGCACGGCCTTCACGCCGTCGCACCGCGAATTCATGATGTCCCTCATCGCCACGCTGATCTGCCATCCCGCCAATCCGGCGCTCGACTCCACCATCATCGACGGCGCGCGCGCCGTGCTGCCTGCCGCAGGTCCGGCGCGCTGGCTGTTCGACGAAGTAGCCGCCGATATTCCCTTTACCAGCGACGCGCCGGCCGCCGCCATCGCCGAACGGCTGCGCGCGGCGCGCGGCGATCTGCCGATCGACATCGTGGTGCAGCCTCAGGCCAACCGGCGCAAGAAACTTTTTCTCGCCGACATGGATTCCACCATGATCGGCCAGGAGTGCATCGATGAACTGGCCGATTTCGCCGGGCTGAAGGCACATGTCGCGGCCATCACCGAGCGCGCCATGCGCGGCGAGATCGCCTTCGAGCCGGCTTTGCGCGAGCGCGTGGCGCTGTTGAGAGGGTTGCCCACGAGCGTCATCGATCAGGTGCTGAAGGAGCGCATCCGGCTGACGCCCGGGGGGCGCGAACTGGTCGGCACCATGCGCGCGACCGGCGCCTATACCTGCCTGGTGTCCGGAGGGTTCACCGCCTTCACCGCCAAGGTGGCGGCGATGATCGGCTTTCAGGAGAACCGCGCCAACACCTTGCTGGCCGAGGACGGCAAGCTGACAGGCGCCGTGGCCGAACCGATCCTGGGCCGCGAGGCCAAGCTTTCGACATTGCGTGAATTGCGCGAGGCGTTCGACCTCGACGGCGTCGATACGCTGGTGGTCGGCGACGGCGCCAACGATCTCGGCATGATCCAGGACGCCGGGCTCGGCGTCGCCTATCACGCCAAGCCGGCGGTCGCGGCCGCCGCGCACGCGCGGATCGATCACGGCGATCTCACCGCCCTGCTCTACGCCCAGGGTTTTGCACGCGACGAATTCGTCACCGTCTGAGGGCGAGCGATGGACGTCACCATCTATCACAACCCGAAATGCAGCAATTCACGCGGCGCGCTGGAGTTGATCCGCGCCGCCGGCATCACGCCGACCGTCATCGAATATCTGGCGACGCCGCCGAGCCGCGCCGAACTCAAGGACCTGTTGCGGCGCGCCGGGCTGCCCCCGCGACAGGCGATCCGCGCCAAGGAAGCGCTTTATCGCGACCTCAATCTCGATGCCGCCGACGACGAAGCCCTGCTCGACGCGATGGCCGCGCATCCGGTGCTGATCGAGCGCCCGCTGGTGGTGACGCCGAAGGGCGTGCGGCTCTGCCGCCCGCCCGAGCGGGTGCTGGATTTGTTGCCATAATCGTCGTCATTGCAAGCCAAACGACGCAATCCAAAGGGCCCAAGGAAGACTGGATTGCTTCGTCGCTGACGCTGCTCGCAATGACGAGAAAGCGATGACGCGAAACGCTACTTCAGGCTGACCGCGACGAAGCGCAGGTCGCCTTCGCCATTGGAAACCAGCAGCAACACCGACTTCTTGCCGTCCTTCTTCAACTGATCGACGCGCTTCTTGACGTCGGCCGCGTTGGTCACCGCCTCCTGGGCGACTTCGACGATGACATCGCCGACGCCGAGACGCTTCTCCGCGGCGTCGGAGCCGTCGTCGACGCCGGTGACCACGACGCCCTTGACGCTGTCCTTGATCTTGAAGCGGCCCCGCAGTTCCTTGCTGATGTCGGCAAGGTTGAGACCCAATGCCTTCTGCGCCGGCAGCTTTTCGACGGTGCCGCCGTCGGACTTGGCCGACGCCTGCACCGGCTGGGGAAGATCGTCGAGACGGCCGATGGTGACCGACTTGGTCTGCTCGGCGCCCTTGCGGATGATGGCGACGTCCACCGTCTTGCCGCTCGGGGTCTCGGCGACGACGCGCGACAGGTCCTTCGGCTCCTTGATGTCCTTGCCGTTGAATTTGACGATGACGTCGCCCGGCTCGATGCCGGCGGGCTTGGCCGGCCCCTTGTCGTCGACGCCGGCCACCAGCGCGCCGCGCGCCGGCTTGATGTTGAGGCTTTCGGCGATCTCGTCGGTGACCTGCTGGATGCGCACCCCGAGCCAGCCGCGCCGCACTTCCTTGAACTCGCGCAACTGGTCGACCACCGCGGCCACCGTCTTCGACGGCACGGCGAAACCGATGCCGATCGAGCCGCCGGACGGCGAGATGATCGCGGTGTTGACGCCGACCACTTCGCCGTTGAGGTTGAACAGCGGGCCGCCGGAATTGCCGCGATTGATCGCGGCGTCGGTCTGGATGTAGCTGTCATAGGGGCCGGAATTGATGTCGCGGTTGCGCGCCGAGACGATGCCCGCCGTCACGGTGCCGCCCAGGCTGAAGGGATTGCCGATGGCGATCACCCATTCGCCGAGCCGCAGCGCGTCGGAATCGCCGAACTTCACTGCCGTCAGCGGCTTTTCCGGCTTGAACTTCAGAAGCGCGAGGTCGGTCTTCTTGTCGACGCCGACGATGTCGGCGCGCGCCTTGGAGCCGTCATTGAGAATGACGTTGATCTCGTCGGCGTCGGCGATGACGTGGTTGTTGGTGACGACATAGCCGTCGGGGCTGATGATGAAACCGGAGCCGAGCGAATTGACCTTGTGGGCGCGCGGGCTTGCGCCCTTGTCGCCGCCCGGCCCGCGCCGGTTCTTGAAGAAGTCCTCGAAAAATTCCTCGAACGGCGATCCCGGCGGCAGTTGCGGTATCGCCTGCCGGTTGCCGTCGCCCTTCGCCTGCACGTTCTGCGTGGTCGAGATGTTGACGACGGCGTCGATCACCTTCTCCGCGACGTCGGCGATCCCCTCCGGCCCGCGCGCCTGCGCCGGCACGCTCGCCGCAAGCGTCGCCACGCCGAGACCGACACCTAGACAGATCGCGGTCAGCCGTTGGCGGAACCGGCGACCCGGAGCTGGAACTGCATCGATCATTGTCGCGATATCTCCTGAACCATCGGGACGACGTGAATCGGCCCTCTTGCTGGGCGCACTGTGCCTGAATGCGATCCCGGCGCAAGCGTCCCGAGGCTACCCAAGGATCAAGCCGCCGTTATCCCGCCGCCTATCAGCGGTGGGGATTGCGGCAAATTGACGGGTGACCCGCCCCGCCCGTCTACCAGCGGATCAGCCAGATCATCACCAGACCGAAAATGGCGGTCCCGATGCCGGTGAGCCGTAGAATGTGGTCCGGCGTGTGCAGCACGCTCTCCATGGCCCGCCGCATCCATCCGGGGGCGGCGGCGAATATCAGACCCTCGATCACGAGCAGCATCCCCACGCCGATGAGGAAGTCGGCGAACGCAATAGGCCTCATCGGATGGCAACCTCCCCTCGCCTGCATTATCGTCCCGGCCGCGTCGCCGCCGGGCGCGAGGCGGGGCCGGAACGGCCAGGCCGCCCGGCGGCTCCGGCCGCTTCCCTCGGACAAATCACGGAGCGCGACTATAGAGCACGATCCGCGGGCGCTGGCACCGATTTTTGCCAGCGGCGAACCGCTTCCGCCTCACGCCGGATCGGCGCCCCCGCGAACGCGGATTATTGGGCGTCCGGCTTGGCGCCGGCCGCGCTGTCCGCCCGCGGACCGCCATTCGGCGCCGTGCCCGAGGGGGTGCCGAAGAAGCGGAAGAAATCCGAATTGGGCTGCAACAGGAAGCGCGTTTCGTTGTGCTTGAGGCCGGTCTCGTAGGCCGACATCGAGCGATAGAACGAGAAGAACGCCGGATCCTGATTATAGGCGTCCGCGAAGATCCGGTTGCGCTCGCCGTCGCCCTCGCCGCGGACCTTATCCGCCTGCGAATTGGCCTCCGCCACGATCACGGTGGCCTCGCGATCCGCCTTGGAGCGGATTTCCTGAGCCCGTTGTCCGCCCTGGGCGCGGAACTCGGCGGCCTCGCGCTGGCGCTCGGTCTGCATCCGCTGATACACCGCCTGGCTGTTCTGGTCCGGCAGGTCGGCGCGACGGATGCGGACGTCGACCACCCCGATGCCGTAGGCGTCGGCCTGCTTGTCGAGCTGGTCGCGGATCCGGCCCATCAACGCCTCCCGCTCGTCACGGACCACCTGGATGAAGGTAGCCTCGCCGAGCACGCGGCGCATGGCGGCGTTCAGCAGCGCCGTCAATTGCAGGTTGGCGGCCGGAATGTTGCCGACGCTCTGATAGAAGCGCAGCGGGTTCTTGATGCGATAGCGCGCGAAGGCATCGACCACGAGCCGCTTCTGGTCGGAGGCGATGACTTCCTGCGACGGATTCTCCAGATCGAGAATGCGCTTGTCGATGCTGATGACCGAATCGACGAACGGCGCCTTGAAATGCAGCCCCGGCTCGGTGACCACGCGGACCGGCTCACCCAGCCGGACCAGCAGCACCTGCTCGGTCTCGCGCACGGTGAACAGCGAGCTGTAGCCGATCACCACCACGACGAGCAGCAACAGCAGCGCGACGATTCCTGAAACCCCGGCCTTCATCGCGCGCTCCCGTTCGGCTTGTTGGGCTGAGTGGCCGCCGACGGCGGCGCGCCGCGACGCGGCGATGACAATTCGCTGAGCGGCAGGTAGGGCACGATCCCCTGCCCGCGCGAGGCGCCGCCGTCATAGATCAGCTTGTCGGCACCGCCGAGCACGCGCTCCATGGTTTCCAGGTAGATGCGTTCCCGCGTCACGTCGGGCGCGAGCTTGTAGGCTTGATAGACTTGCAGGAAACGCGAGCTCTGGCCCCTGGCCTCGGCGATCGCCTGCTCCTTGTAGCCTTCGGCGTTTTGCAGGATCTGCGCGGCGCGGCCGCGCGCATCGGGAATCACGCGGTTGGCGTAGGTCTGCGCCTCGTTCTGCAAGCGTTCGAGGTCGGCGCGCGCCGCCTGCACGTCGCGGAACGAATCGATCACCTGCTGCGGCGGATCGACCTTCTGCATCTGCACCTGCTGGATCAGGACGCCCGCGCCGTAGCTGTCGAGCGTCCGCTGCATCAATTGATGCACCGCGTTCTCGACGGTCGAGCGCGCCCCGGTGAGGATCGGCTGGATGTCCGAGCGGCCGATCACCTCGCGCATCGCGCTCTCGGCCACCGCCTTCACGGTGCCTTCGGCGTTCTGGATGTTGAACAGATATTTGCCGACGCCGTCAGGGGCGATCAGCCACAGCACGGTGAAATCGACATCGACGATGTTCTCGTCGCCGGTCAGCATCAGGCTCTCTTCGGGCACGTCGCGCATCACGCTGCCGCGCCGCGCCGGATCGCTCGACATCGTCATGCCGATATTCAACGTATTGACGCGCAGCGCCGTCGGCAGCAGCACGGTCTCGATCGGATACGGCAGATGGTAGTTCAGGCCGGGCTGCACCGTGCGGACATGCTTGCCGAAGCGCAGCACCACGCCGAGTTCGTTCGGCTGCACGCGGAAGAAACCCGACACGCCCCAGATCGCGAGGCCGGCGACGATGAGGAGGAGAATGCCCATGGCGCTCATGTGACCGCCGGGCAGGATCGATTGCAGGCGGTCCTGTCCGCGCCGCAACAGGTCCTCCAGATCAGGCGGCTTCGGTCCCGAGGATTGAGGACCGGAACCCCATGGCCCTTTCGGACCCGAGCCCCACGGTCCCCCGCCTTGATTCTTCCACGGCATCGACAACCTCCTCGGCGCTGGCCGGACTTCGGTTTCCGGCCCCAGCAATGAATTGCACGGCTTTATAGGGGACGCCCCCGGCCCTTACAACGCAGCTTGATTGCGGCGTGTCAGCGCGTTGCGCGGCCTACGCCCCGGCGGACGGGACGCTCTGCGGAACACTGTGCTGAGCTATGCTTCCGGCGACGATTGTCAATGCGGAAACCGCGCGAGCGGCTCAATCGCGGGCAGGCCGCCGATAGGTCACATAGGAGAAATCGGTACTGTCGTCGCCTGAGGCCGCGTGGCGCTCCCGCGCCGTTTCCCGCCAGATCGCCGGATCGATGGCGGCGAATCGCGTGTCGCCCTCGGGCGCGGCGTGAACCTCGGTGATTTCCAGCCGGTCCGCGAGCGGCATCGCCTGCGCGTAGATCTCGGCGCCGCCGATCACCGCGATTTCAGTGACGAAACGCCGCAGCGCGTCACCCCGCGCGACCTCAAAGGCGCGAATCAGCGAATCCGTCGCCACCGCCCCGGCGGCCTGAAACGCCGGGTCGCGGGTGATCACGATGTTGGTGCGGCCCGGCAGCGGGCGGCGCAGCGACAGGAAGGTCTTGCGCCCCATCACGATCGGCTTGCCCATCGTCATCCGCTTGAGGCGCTGCTGATCGGCTTTCAGCCGCCATGGAATGGCGTTATCGCGGCCGATCACGCCGTTCTCGGCCATCGCGACGAGCAGCACGATTTCAGGGTGCGCCGGCGTGAATCCGCTCACACCGCGACCTCGGCCTTGATGTGCGGATGCGGATCGTAGCCCGTCAGCGTGAAATCCTCGTAGCGGAAGGCGAAAATGTCCGTCACGTCGGGATTGAGCGTCATCGTCGGCAGCGCGCGCGGCGCGCGGGTCAGCTGCAATCGCGCCTGCTCCAGATGATTGGAGTAGAGATGCGCGTCGCCCAGGGTGTGAACGAACTCGCCCGGCTTGAGACCGGTGACCTGCGCCACCATCATGGTCAAGAGCGCATAGGAGGCGATGTTGAACGGCACGCCGAGAAACACGTCCGCCGAGCGCTGATAAAGCTGGCACGACAGCTTGCCGTTCGCGACATAGAACTGGAACAGGCAATGGCACGGCGGCAGCGCCATCTTGTCGACCTCGGCCGGGTTCCAGGCCGAGACGATCAGCCGCCGCGAATCCGGATTGCGCCGGATCATGGCGACGACGTTGGCGATCTGGTCGATGCTGCGGCCGTCGGGCGCGGGCCACGAGCGCCACTGCGAGCCGTAGACCGGCCCGAGGTCGCCGTTCGCGTCGGCCCACTCGTCCCAGATCGAGACGCCGTGGTCCTTGAGGTACTTGATGTTGGTGTCGCCCTTCAGGAACCAGAGCAACTCGTGGATGATCGACTTCAGCGACAGTTTCTTGGTCGTGAGCAGCGGAAACCCCGCGGCGAGATTGTAGCGCGACTGATGGCCGAACACCGACAGCGTGCCGGTGCCGGTGCGGTCGTGCTTTTCCACGCCGTCGGCGAGGATGCGTTCAAGCAGGTCCTGATACTGGTGCATGGGAGGTCCGTCTCGTTCCGCCCAATCTAGCGCCCGACGCCGGGCGACACGACCGCCGGCCGGGTAATATGCTGGGGACAATGTGCAGGTTCCGGCCAGCCGATCAACTTCCCTCAAATCCAGCCCAACAGCCCGAGCACGCCGCCGGCCACCAGGAGCCACACCGGGTTGAGCGAGGTCGCCGCCGCCAGCACCGCCGCGACCAGCGTCAGCGCCACGGCGGCGACGGAACCGTCGGCGGCAAAGGCCAGGATCAGGCCGCTCGCCGCCATCAGCCCGATCGAGAGCGGAACCAGCGCCGCCTGCACCAGCGCCGGCCATGGCGAATCGCCGGCGCGGTTGATGAGCCGGCTGACCGCGTAGGCCAGCGCCGCCGTCGGCACGCACATCGCCAGCGTCGCCACCAGCGCGCCGGCGATCCCGGCGACATGGAAGCCGACCAGCGTGACAATCAGCACGTTGGGGCCGGGCGACAGTTGGGCGATGGCGAAGGCGTCGGCGAACTGCGCCTCCGTCATCCAGTGATTGAGCTCGACGGCGATGCGGTGGATTTCGGGGATGGCGGCGGCCGCGCCGCCGACCGCGAACAGCGACAGCCAGCCAAACGCCAGCGCGATGGTGAACAGCGTCCCGATGCCGGTCATGCCGCGCGCCTCCGCCGCATCAGCCAGGTCGCGGCGATCGAGAGCGGGATCGTCGCCAGCAGCACCTGCGGCAGCGGCCAGCGCACCACGCCGACCGCGATGAAGACCGCGACCAGCATGGCGAGCGCGACCGGCTCGCGCCGCTTCAACAGCGGCAGCATCATCCGCCAGGTCACCGCCAGGAGCAGCCCGACCGCCGCGCATGAGACGCCGTTCAGGACCCGCCGCAACGCCGGGACATCGCCGTAATGCGCATAAAGCAGCGCCAGCGTCGTCACGATCAGGAACGGCGGCGCCAGCAGTCCGGCAAAGGCCGCGATGCTGCCACTGAAGCCGCGAATCCGTGCGCCGAACACCACCGACAGGTTGACGATGTTGGGGCCGGGAAGGAAATGGCAGAGCGCGAAGGTTTCGTTGAACTCGTCGGCGGTCATCCAGCGGTGCCGGTCGACGATGGCGCGCCGCGCGAACACCAGCACGCCGCCGAAACCCGCCAGCGACATTTTCGCGAACGCCAAGAACAACGCGAACCGGCCCGGCAGGGCCGGCGGCGGCGGATCGGGCGGGAGCCCGGCGGCGGGGGAATCGGGCGACATCGGCGCGGAGACTTAACGCCTTCGCGGATCGCCACCAAGCCGCGTTTTCGGCGGCCTCGCCTGCGCCGCGCGCGGGACCGCCGCCGCCTGCCCCATGACCCCACGGACAAACCGACGCGGGGCTTTCGCCCGGCCGCCCGGCCCCCTATATTGAGCAGGCCGGTTCGCCGGCTATGGAAATAAATGACCGTCGTAATAAACCATTCGGACCCGGGGGCAGCACCCGGCGCCTCCACCAAAATTCCCTCCGGAGCGGACCCGGAATTTCGGCGGGGGCGAAACAGGATCGACGAGGGCGTAAAGGGCGCGTTTTTTCTCGGTATGGTTCCGCCGTTATCGGGCTAATGCAATAGTTGCCAACGACAACTTTGCTCCGGTTGCTCAGGCTGCGTAACGCAGTTTGAAAGACCAAATCTAAAGTCCTGATGGGTTAAGCTCCGTCAGGCGGGGTTCGGAGGCACCTGGCAACAGAAGCCTCCACTCAACCTTGAAATTCGCCGATCCGGCTCCTTCTTAATTATCCGTCCCGCCTGTCCGGCGGACGCTTCCGGGTGGCGGGCGCGTTCCGCCATAATGTTAATCTATCGAGTCACGCTGCCCTGCTGACCTGCGCCAACGGCGGGAGTAGCATGGCTCAAGCAGCGAGTCGGGCGGCGGGGTGTCCGCGGGTCCGGTTGGCGCGCGGCAACCTCAAGAGAATGACCGATGGCCACCGATCACATCAGATACGACGTCCTGGCTCGCGACGCGCTGCGCGGCGTGCTGCGGCAGGTGCTGACGGACGCGGCCGAGCACGGCCTGCCCGGCGACCACCATTTCTATATCACCTTCCTCTCCAAGGCCGAGGGAGTGAAGTTGTCGCCCCGGCTGCTGGCGCAGTATCCGGAGGAGATGACCATCATCCTGCAACACCAGTTCTGGGATCTGGTGGTGACGCCGGACCGCTTCGAGGTCGGGCTGTCGTTCGGCGGCGTGCCGGAACGGCTGGTGATTCCGTTCAGCGCCATCAAGAGTTTCCTCGATCCGTCGGTGCAGTTCGGCTTGCAGTTCGAAACCGCTGACAGCGCAAGCGCCGCGCCGCCCGTCGCCGGTCAGCCCGAGGCGCCGGCGCCGATCGCCGCGCCGTCGACGCCCGCCGAGACGACGGCCGACGACAGCGACAAGCCGAAGCCGGGCGACGGCGCCGAGGTGGTCCGGCTCGATCGCTTCCGCAAGAAGTAAGCGCGCGGATTTCGAGGACTTCCAGATCTCCGATTGCGCCGCAATCGACGCGGCTTTGTCGCGTCGCGCCGCGTGATCTCGGAAGACGCGCGCCATTGTCCGATGGCAAGGTGGCGCGAAACGCGTTATCCCAGTGCCGACCTTTCATTCCGGCATTGGACATCGATCATGGCCCCTTCCCGCAAGACCGCGCGCGCGCCGCGTGCCGCCACCCGCACCGAAACCGACAGTTTTGGCCCGATCGAGGTCGCCGCCGAGCGCTATTGGGGGGCGCAGACCGAGCGGTCGCGGCAGAATTTCCGCATCGGGGCCGACCGGATGCCGATGCCGGTGGTGCGCGCGCTCGGCATCGTCAAGCTGGCGGCGGCGCAGACCAACCGGCAGCTCGGCCTGCTCGATAAGCGCCGCGCCGACGCGATCGCGCGCGCCGCGCGGGAGGTGATCGACGGCCAGCATGACGGCGAATTTCCGCTGGTGGTCTATCAGACCGGTTCCGGCACCCAGAGCAACATGAACCTCAACGAGGTGATCGCCAATCGCGCCAACGAACTGCTCGGTGCGCCGCGCGGCGCCAAGGCGCCGGTGCATCCCAACGATCACGTCAACATGAGCCAGTCGTCGAACGACTCGTTTCCGACCGCGATGCATATCGCGGCCGCGCAGTGCATCGTCGCCGATCTGATCCCGGCGCTTGGCGCCCTCGCCAAGGCGCTGCGCAAAAAGGAGAAGGCGTTTTCGAAAATCGTCAAGATCGGCCGCACCCACACCCAGGACGCGACGCCCTTGACGCTCGGACAGGAATTTTCCGGCTACGCCGCGCAGGTGGAAAGCGGCCTCGCACGACTGCGCGTCGGCTTGCGCGAACTCTATCCGCTGGCGCAGGGCGGCACCGCCGTCGGCACCGGCCTCAACAGCAAGCCAAAATTCGCAAAAACATTCGCCAAGCATGCAGCCGCGATTACCAAGCTGCCGTTCACCAGCGCGCCGAATAAATTCGAGGCGCTCGCCAGCAACGACGCTTACGTCTCGGTGCATGGCGCGATCAATTCGATCGCAACCGCGCTGTTCAAGATCGCCAATGACATCCGCTTTCTTGGCTCGGGGCCGCGTTCCGGCCTCGGCGAACTGATCCTGCCGGAAAACGAACCGGGGTCCTCGATCATGCCCGGCAAGGTCAACCCGACCCAGTGCGAGGCGATGACCATGGTCTGCTGCCGGGTGTTCGGCAATCAGGCGACGATCACCGTCGCCGGCAGCCAGGGTCATTTCGAGTTGAACGTCTACAAGCCGGTGCTGGCCTATTGCATGATCAATTCGATTCAATTGATGTCCGACGCGGTGCGGTCATTCACCGACCACTGTGTCGACGGCATTCGCGCCGACGAACCGCGCATTGGCGAATTGATGCAGCGCTCGCTGATGCTGGTCACGGCGCTGGCGCCGAAAATCGGCTACGACAACGCCGCCAAGGTCGCCAAAACCGCCCACGGTCGCGGCACCACCTTGAAGGAGGAGGCGATCCGGCTCGGCTTCGTCACCGCCGCCGAATTCGACCGCCTGGTGCGGCCCGAGAAGATGGTCCGCCCCGGCTGATTGGCCGCAAAAAACCCCGCGACCTTTCGGCTCGGTGGCGATTAGTTCCCTGAACAATTATGAATCATACGCATGAAGGACTGATAGATTCGGGAAACCAACAGTTCAACATCGCGTTATCGCCTCCAGCGGCGCGATTCCATTCACCTCCGTTTCAGCAAACGTCGATGAAGATGCCGGAATTACAGGGCCACTCGCAGCAGCGAGATTTTCTTGAAGTTTCGGGTTTGATATCCGGTCCGTTGTTTTCGGAACGCGGGGGCTGAATTGGGCGATCTCGTCAACCTCAATCGGCACAGAAAACGCGTCGCGCGCGAGCGATCCGCCCGACAGGCGGAGGAGAACCGCGCGCGCTTCGGCCGCAGCAAATCGGAGCGCGCGATCACCGACGACCGCGCGCGCAGGGACAACGCCCTGCTGGACCAGCATCGCATCGACAAGGATGAAACATGAAATCGCCGGTGGTGAAGCGTTCGATTGTAATTGCCGGACACAAGACCAGCGTCAGCCTGGAGGAAGCCTTCTGGAATGGCATGAAGGAAATTTCCGCGCGACGCAACATGACCCTGTCGGAACTGGTCGGCGAGATCGACAGCAATCGCCAGCAGGGCAACCTGTCATCGGCGATCCGGCTGTTCGTGCTGGATTACTTCAGAAATCGCCCGCCGCCGCCGGTCGTCAACGGTGAAATCCGCCCCTCCGCCTGAGCGGCCGCCGGGATTCTGTCGCGAACGCGCGATGACGGCGTCTCGCGCGGCTATCGCGCGGGCGCAGGCGTCAGGATCAGCGGGGCGTGCGGCTTCGGCGCGGCCTTGGGAGCGGGCGGAGGTCGCACCTCGACCGGCGGCGGCAGCGGCGGAACGCCCTGCGGGGCCGGCGCATCCGCGACCGGCGGAGGTGTCGGAGGCCGGGCCGGCGCGACCTCCTTCGGCTTCGCCGGCGGCTCGGCGGGCAGCGGCGTCTGCGGCTTCGCCGGCGGCGGCGTGGCCTCGCCGCGCGAGATCGCATCCAGCCGCCGCGTTTCGCGATCGATCGTCCGCAACGCCAGCCACGACGACAGGCCGGATACATCGACGCTGCGCGTCAGCGCGTCCGGCGTGCCGACCGCGAAGATATCGAGATGCGGCGGGCCATTCTTTTCGGCGGCGCGCGAGGTGAGATTGGCCCGGATGTCGACCTGATCGGCGATGATGTCGTAACCGCCGGACACCACCGCGCGGGCGCTCTCCGCCTCCAGCGTGGTGGCCCCGACGCTGAAGCGGCCGTCCCGCAGCAGAAACGGAATCTGCGCCTGCCGGACCGCGAGGTCGCCGCGCTGCAATTCCGGCGCGACGATGCGTCGAAGCTGATCCTCGTTCTCGGCCTTGCCGGCGTCGCCGGCCTTGATCGCGATGTCGAATACATCCGGATTGAGGCCGGCGATCCGCGCGGCGTCGAGGGTCAGCGTACCACTCCCGGTCAGCGCGCCGGTCAGCGCCGCGATGCTGCGGCCCTGGGTCGCGAAGGTCATCCGCATCGACGCCTTGCCGGACGGCATCGCCAGGCCGCGATAACGCAGCGCCGCGCCGTCGACGCCGTCGAGCCGCACCTCGCCGCTCAACGCCAGCCCGTCCGCCGTTTGCCGCGCGTCGATGTCGGCGCTTGCCGCGCCGCCGCCGATGCCGCCCTTCAGGGCGCTGATCGCGATCGCGCGGCCGTCGCTTTTCAGCACCCCACTCAAAGGTTGCAGTTCGAGCCCGGCCGGCAACTCGCCGCGCGCCGCCTGAAAACCGATCTGGCCGCGCCAGCCCTCCAGCGGGCTGCCGCCGAGCGGCGCGCCCTTGTTGCGTCCGGTCGCGCCGATCAGAAGCGCGAAGACCTGCGGCAGGTCGAGCCGCTCCATGCCAAGCTCGCCGTCGAAACCGCCGTCGTCGCCGAGCCTGACCTTGACGCGGCCGCGCAGCCGCGTGCCGGCGACCGAGGCGTCGATATCGTTGAATTGAACGGCATCGCCATCGCGGATGACGCGCGACGACAGATTCACGCCTTGCGCCAGCGGGTTCGATGCGTCGAGGCCAAGCAACGGTGCGACGTTGGCGCCTTGCAGCTTGATAACAAGATCAGCGGCGTTTTGCGCCGCGCTGCCCCGCACGTCGGCGGCGAGCCGACCTGCCGACAGCGCGGCGTTGACCTGCCACGCCGCGTCCCATGTCCCGCGCGCCGAGCCGGTCAGCCGCGCCGCGCCGGGACCGGCAGCGATGGCACGGTCGAGCCCGAGCCAGCCGAGCGCCGCCGCGCCGTTGTCCGCCGACGCATCAATGGCGAGATCAAGCGGGGTTTTCACCAGCGCCTCACCGTCGCGCGCGCGCAACGCCTCACGCGACGGCGAGGCGCGCAGCGTGAGCGTGCCGCCGAGTTGCGGCAGGGTCCATTCCAGCGTCGCGCGCGCGCTGGCGCGGTCGGCGGCGGCGGCATCCTGGTCGAGCGCGAGCGTCAGTTTCGCCCGCGCGCCGCCCGGCTGTCGTGCGGCCTCCGCGCGCAGCCGCTCGGCCAACGATGGGGCCCACGGCGCGATCAATCCGGCGAGACCGGACACCGCGGGCGCCGCGGCCTGCAACGCCAGATGACCCGTCGCGGTATCGCGGTGGAACGCGCCCGCGCCCTCCAGCGAGAGACCGCCGGCCTGACCGAGCCGCAACCCGTCCAGCGCGACCGTCTTGTCGTCGTAGCGAATCTTGCCGGCGAACGGCCGCAGTTCCTGGCCGGACATGATCGCCCGCGCGACATCAAAAGTGAGTTGCCCGCGATCCGGCCAATCCTGTTGCGGAATCCCGATGCCGCGCGCCAGCGCCGTGGCGGCGTCGAGATCGAGGCGGTCGGCGGCGAGATCGGCCTCGAAGCTGGACGCATTGCCGTCCTTGCGCGCCGTCCAGGCGATCCGCCCGGTGATGGCGCCGCCATCGACCTCGGCCTTGAGATCGTCGATCGCGATGCGATCCGACGCCAGATGCACATTGCCTGCGACATGCAGCGGCTTCTGCTTTTGCGCCGGCGCGTCGCCGCGCCCCAACAGCCACGCGGTGAACGCGCCGGGATCGGAGGAGTCGATCCTGAGCGCGCCCTTGAAGCTGTCGTCGGCGTCGGATCGATCGTTCGCGCCGCCGGACGACGCCAGCGCACCCTGAATGCTGATGTCGGTCGCGCCCGGCGCGCGCGCCTCCAGTCGGTCGACGCTCCACGCGCCGCTCGCGGCGCGCAGCGTCAGATCGAGATCCTGCACCGCGCGGCCGCCAAGGATGATGCGCTCGGCGTTGACGTCGATGCGGCTCGGCAGCGGCGCCGGCGGCAGCGCGGCCAGCACGGCGCGCAGACCGGGCATCATCCGCGCCGGCTCGGCGGAGCCGCTCTGCCGCGCCAGAAGCTTGTCGGCGTCGAGTTGCTTCGCCGACAACAACGCCTGCAGCATCGGCTTCGCGCCGAAATGAAAGTCGGCAAGCCCGGTCAGTTTCATCACCGCGTCGTCCGCGCCATAGCCGATATCCAGTTGCGCCAGCGACGCCTTGGCCGGATCGGCCTTCAGTTTGGCGGACAGCCGCAGCGGCGTCACCGAATCCGGCGCGGTGCCGTCGGGCGCCGCCCGCGCCAGCGTCAGCACGCCGTCGAAGCGCGGCACCCGCGCCTCGAACGCCATCGCGCCGTCGAGATCGACCGTCCAGCCGTGCAGGCCGGGATCGAGGGTCAGCCGGACCCGCGCGCCGTCGCCATCCCGCGAGGACGAGACGCGAAACGGAAAGCGCGTGCCCGACACCGTGAAGTTGCCGTTGCCGCGAATCGATCCGGCGGGGCCGCGGACGTCGCCGCTGAACGCGATGTCGTTCAGTTCCAGCGTGCTGCGGCTCTGGGCGTCGTGCAGCGCCACGCGGCCGGTGAGATTGACCCGATCGACCGACAGCGCGGCGAGGTTGGCGTTGCCGGCGGACAGCGGCCAGTCGATCCGCCCGTTGCGGTCGAGACCGAGATCGAGCGCGACACCGTTGACGGTGAGTTCGGTGGCGCGCCACTCGCCGCGCATCAACGCGCCGAGGCTGAACTCGACGGCGAGATCGTCGGCGCGGATGCGGCCCGGATCGTTCGGGCCGCCCACCACGACCGACTGCAGGCGCAGCGACGGCGTCGGCAATAACCTTGCGTCGAATGATCCGCCGACGCGCACCGGCGCGCCCAGAACGCGGCTCGCCTCAAGCTCGAACTGCGGGCGAAACCGGGTCCAGTCGATGACGTAAGGACCGATCAGGGCCGCGACCAGCGCGATGATAAAAGCGATTGCCAATCCGAGCAGGGTTGTCTGCACGGCGTCCTTCTCTCCCTGTCAACGATCCGGCGGGAGCAGATTTATAACAACAAGTTCGGCAAAGTCACAGCAGCGCGTCAAATTGCCGTTATTGCGAGCGAAGCGAAGGCTGGATCGCTTCGTCGCTTTGCTCCTCGCAATGACGGCTTTGCAGCCTTTCGCGCGGACCAAACCATGGCGTTATCCGGCGTCGGATGTCATGGCCTCGGCACGCCCGCGCTTGACCAGATGCGCGCGCCCGGCGACGGCACGCACCTTGCGGGGCGCGGCGAACCAGACCGCCGCACAGCCGAGCAGGCTGAAGGCGATGGCCAGCAGGAAGGCGGCGGTGTAGTCGCCATACCAGTCATGCAGCAGACCGGTGATCCAGGGCCCGGCCGCGCCGCCCGCCAGTCCCGCCAGCATGATCGTGCCGAAGATGCTGCCGTACTGCCTGCCCTCGAAAATCTCGACCACCACCGAGGCCATCACCGCCGTCGATCCATAACCGATCAAGCCCTGCGCGAGCACCATGAGATAGACCAGCGCCATGCTGGGAACATAGGCCAGTCCGATCAGCGCGAGCAGGCAAATGATGAATCCGAGCCCGCTGATGATCCAGATCCACTCGCGCCCGATCCGGTCGGAGAGATGACCGAGCACGATCTGGCTCGGGATGCCGAGCAGGCTGACCACGCCCAGCGCCCACACCGCGACGTTGGAGCTGAAGCCGACCTCGATGAGATATTTGGTCTGGTGAACCTGCACCGCGTACCATGAATAAAGCCCGCAGAAGAACCCGAGCGACAGCCACCAGAACGGGGCGGTGCGCAACGCCCGCGACAGGGTCCAGTCGGTCGCGGCCCAGGCGGCATCGACCACCACCACCGTCGGCCGCCTCAGTTGCGCCGCCGCGCCGCCGCCGCCGTGGTCGTCGCCGTCGGGCATCAGCCCCATGTCCTGCGGGCGCTTGCGCACCATCAGGTTGATCGGCACCAGCACCACCAGCATCGTGATGCCGAGCGCCGTCGAGGCCGACCGCCAGCCCGATTGCGCGATGACATAGCCGACCCATGGGAACATGATGATCGAACCGATGCCGACGCCGGCGAAGGCCAGGCCCATCGCCAGTCCGCGCTGCCGGACGAACCAGTTCGGCAGATAGAGCGACTGTCCGGTATAGCTGAGGCAGACGCTGCCGCCGCCGACCATCAGCCCCATGGTGAGATAGAGGTGCCAGACCTCGGTGGTCAGCGGCGCCAGCAGCAGACCACCGGCCATCAGCAGCACGCCGGTTTCCATCACCACGCGCGGACCGAGGCGGTCCATCATGCGGCCGATCAGCGGGCTGAAGATCGCGGACACGATGAAGCCGAACGAGAACGCGCCCGCCGTCAGGCCGCGCTCCCAATGAAACTCATCGACGATCGACGGGTAGAACAGCGAGAACGCCGTGCGCGCGTTGACACCGATGGCCATCGTCACGAACGTGATCGCGACGATCACCCAGCCGTAGAAGAAGCGCACGCGCATCGAGTGGCGATCCTTTTCGTCGCGAAGGCTCGAACACCCTCGGCGTCGCGATGTCAATCCGCCCCCAAAAAATTCCGGACGGCGTTCGATTTGAGGCGACCGGGAAGGTTCGGTCAATGACCTCGCGGGTCAATCATGCCGGCGGCACGATCTTGCCGGGGTTGAAGATGTTCTGCGGATCGAGCGCCCGCTTCAGCGCCCGCATGGCGTCGAGCGCCTCGGGGCCCAGCTCGCCGAGCAGATACTTTTGCTTGCCCTGGCCGATGCCGTGCTCGCCGGTGCAGGTGCCGTCCATCGACTGCGCCCGCTCCACCAGCCGGTGCATGAACTCGTCGGCACGGGCCATTTCCTCGGGATCGTCGACATCGCACAACAGCGAACAGTGGAAATTGCCGTCGCCGACATGGCCGACGATGGGCGACAGCAGGTTGAGCCGGATCAGGTCGGCCTCGGTCTCGGTGACGCAATCGGCCAGCCGCGAAATCGGCACGCAGACATCGGTCGCGACCACCCCGGCGCCGGGACGCAGGCCCCGCACCGCCCAATAGGCGTCGTGCCGCGCCTGCCACAGCCGGGTGCGGTCCTCCGGCCGCGTGGTCCATTCGAACGAACCGCCGCGACACTCCCGCGCGATCTCGCCGAAACGGCGGGTCTGCTCGGCGACCTCGACCTCGCTGCCGTGGAATTCCAGCAGCAGCAGCGGCGTCTCCGGCAGCGACAGTTTCGAATAGGCGTTGCAGGCTTTCACCTGCGCGGCGTTGAGCAGTTCGATGCGCGCCAGCGGAATCCCGGTCTGGATCGCCAGAATGGTGGCCTGACAGGCGCCCGCCACGGTTTCGAACGAACACGAGGCGGCGGCGATGGTGTCCGGAATGCCGCGCAACCGGATGGTCAGTTCGGAGATGATGCCGAGCGTGCCCTCCGCGCCGACGAACAGATGCGTCAGGTCGTAACCGGCTGACGACTTCTTCGCCCGGGTGCCGGTGGTGATGATCTCGCCGTCGCCGCGCACCACCTTCAGCGCCAGCACGTTATCGCGCATGGTGCCGTAGCGCACGGCGTTGGTGCCGGAGGCGCGGGTCGCGGTCATGCCGCCGATCGAGGCGTCCGCGCCCGGATCGATCGGGAAGAACACTCCCTGATCGCGCAAGTACTCGTTCAGCGCCTTGCGGGTGATGCCGGGCTGGATCACGCAGTCGAGGTCCTCGACGTGAACGGCGAGCACCTTGTTCATGTCGCGCAGGTCGATGCACACGCCGCCGGCGGGCGCGTTGATCTGCCCCTCCAGCGAGGTGCCGGTGCCGAACGCGATCACCGGCACGCCGTTGGCGGCGCAAATCCGCACCGTGTCCTGAATGTCGGCGGTCTCCTGCGCCATCACCACCGCGTCCGGCGGCTGCGATTTGAGCCAGGTCATGGTGTGGGCATGCTGCTCGCGCACCGCCTGCGAGGTCACCAGCCGGTTGCCGAACCGCGCCGCCAGCGCCGCCAGCGCCTTCGCCAGCGCGCCGGGGTCGGCATGGGGCAGATCGAACGGATTATGGACGTTCATTCAAACTTTCCTCCCGGTCTTTCCGGCGACGCGATCGTGGCAAGGATGTACAATCGATCCGACGATCCCACAAACCCATAGCATAGTCGAACCGGACGGCCATGCGCTTAACCAAGGATTCGCCATGACGATCAATGCCGCCGCAGCGTCGCCGCTGGAACAGGTCCCTTTCCTCGTACCGGTGATGCGGATCGAGCCGGCGTGGATCGACTATAACGGCCACCTCAACATGGCCTACTATCATGTGCTGTTCGATCGCGGGGTCGACGCGCTGTGGGCCGAACTGGGGATCGGCCCGGACTATCTCGCGACGCGCGGCGGCTCGACGTTCACGGCGGAATGTCATGTGCGCTACCTGCGCGAGGTGCATCTCGACGATCCGGTGCGGGTCTCGATCCTGCTGGTGGCGGCCGACGACAAGCGCCTGCACACGTTCCAGGAACTGCGCCACGCCACCGAAGGCTGGCTGTCGGCCACCTCGGAGAACATGTCACTTCATGTCGACATGGCGGCGCGCAAGACCGCGCCGTTTCCGCCCGACATCCGCGCACGGATCGCGGCGGTGACCAAGGCCCATGACGCCTGCCCGCGTCCCGAGGGGCTCGGCCGCGGCATCGGGATGCCGGCGAAATAGCCGGTTCCACGGCTTAAGGTGGGAAAACCCACCGGTCCGCCCTATATCTGGTCGAATCCTGCCGCAGGAGTCTCCCCTTCAAGGGCTCGCGATGCCATCGTGAGCTTGAGATTGATTCGCATGACCGAGCCGAACAAACTTCCCCGTCACGACCTGCCCGACCATCGGCCGGTGGCCGGCGGCATCGCCGCGCGCGCCCGCGCCGCCGCCGCGCCGCCCTACCTCGCCGCGCTCAATCCCGAGCAGCGCGAGGCGGTGGAGACGCTCGACGGCCCGGTGCTGGTGCTGGCGGGCGCGGGCACCGGCAAGACGCGGGTTCTGACCTCGCGGATCGCCCATATCCTCTCCACCGGCCGCGCCCGGCCGCACGAAATCCTGTCGGTGACCTTCACCAACAAGGCGGCGCGCGAGATGAAGACCCGGCTCGGCCAGATGCTCGGCCAGGCGGTCGAGGGCATGCCGTGGCTCGGCACCTTCCATTCGATCGGCGGCCGCATCCTGCGGGTCCATGCCGAGTTGGTGCAGCTGAAATCCAACTTCACCGTGCTCGACGTCGACGATCAGGTGCGGCTCCTGAAGCAATTGCTGCAAGCCGACGGCATCGACGACAAGCGCTGGCCGGCGCGGATGCTGGCCGGGCTGATCGACGGCTGGAAGAACCGCGGGCTGACGCCGTCGCAGGTGCCCCCCGGCGAGGCCGCCGTGTTCGGCAATGGCCGCGGCGGCAAGCTCTACGCCGCCTATCAGGAGCGGCTGAAGACGCTCAACGCCGCCGACTTCGGCGACCTGCTGCTGGAGAACATCCGGCTGTTCCGCGACAACCCGGACGTGCTGCGCGGCTATCAGAACCGCTTCAAATTCATCCTGGTGGACGAATATCAGGACACCAACGTCGCGCAATATCTGTGGCTCAGGCTGCTGGCGCAGACGTCTCAAACCTCTCCCCGTCGGGGAGAGGTCGGCGAGCGAAGCGAGCCGGGTGAGGGGGAGCCGGCTTTCGACAGGTCGATCTCCCCTCACCCCATCCCTCTCCCCAACGGGGAGAAGGAGCAGGCCGCGCCAGTGGCGACGCTCGACATCCGGCAGAAAAACATCTGCTGCGTCGGCGACGACGACCAGTCGATCTACGGCTGGCGCGGCGCCGAGGTCGACAACATCCTGCGCTTCGACCACGATTTTCCCGGCGCGAAGATCATCCGGCTGGAACGCAACTACCGCTCCACCGGCCACATCCTCGCCGCCGCCTCGCACCTGATCGCCCACAACGAGAGCCGCCTCGGCAAGACCCTGCGCACCGAGGATGTCGCGGGCGAGAAGGTCACCGTCACCGGGGCGTGGGATTCCGAGGAGGAAGCCCGCGCCATCGGCGAGGAGATCGAGCAGTTGCAGCGCGCCGGCGACAGACTGAATGAAATCGCCATCCTGGTGCGCGCCTCGTTCCAGATGCGCGAATTCGAGGACCGCTTCGTCACCCTCGGCCTGCCCTATCGCGTGATCGGCGGCCCGCGCTTCTACGAGCGCGCCGAGATCCGCGACGCGCTGGCCTATCTGCGCGTCATCAACTCGCCGGCCGACGATCTCGCCTTCGAGCGCATCGTCAATGTGCCGAAGCGCGGCATCGGCGACGCCACCGTGCAGTTGCTGCACGATCACGCCCGCAAGCGCCGCATGCCGCTGTCGGAGGCCGCGCGCGCCGTGGCCGAGACCGACGAGTTGAAGCCGAAGGCGCGCGGCGCGCTGCGCGCGCTGATGGACAGCTTTGATCGCTGGCGGATGCGCAGCCAGGCGATCCCGCACACCGAACTGGCGGAAATCGTGCTGGATGAGTCCGGCTACACCGAGATGTGGCAGAAGGACCGCTCGGCCGACGCCGCCGGCCGGCTCGAAAACCTCAAGGAGCTGGTGCGCTCGATGGAGGAATTCGAGAACCTGCAAGGTTTTCTCGAACACATCGCGCTGGTGATGGACCGCGACGGCGGCCCCGACGAGGAGGCGGTGTCGCTGATGACGCTGCATTCCGCCAAGGGCCTGGAATTCGACAACGTGTTCCTGCCGGGCTGGGAGGAAGGGCTGTTTCCGCACCAGCGCGCGCTGGACGAACAGGGCCGCGCCGGGCTTGAGGAGGAACGCCGCCTCGCCCATGTCGGCATCACGCGCGCGAGGCGGCGTGCAAAGCTCTACTTCGCCACCAACCGCCGCATCCACGGCACCTGGTCGACCACGGTGCCGTCGCGTTTCCTCGACGAACTGCCGGCGGACAATGTCGAGATCACCGAGTCGAAAGGCGGCGCCGGCTGGGGCGGGACGAGCCACTACGGCGCTTCGCGGTTCGACAATCTGGAAGCGTTCGGCTCGCACTACGCGACCCCGGGCTGGCAGCGCGCGCAGGCCAACCGCACCCGCGGCGGCTTCAACGAGAGCGGCGCGGCCTACGGCAGCGGCGGCGCGCGCCGCGCCCGCGCGCCGCTCACCATCGAGGGCGAACTGATCGCGAAATCGACCGGCACCACGTCGGAGTATTCGACTGGCGACCGGGTGTTTCACCAGAAGTTCGGCTATGGCCGCATCGTCAGGATCGACGGCAACAAGCTCTCCATCGCCTTTGACAAGGCCGGCGAGAAAAAGGTGGTCGACAGTTTCGTGCAGCGGGCATAGTTCAGGCCCGGAGTTGTCTCCGGGCCTTCATGATTGTCGCGCGCGTCTCAACGGCGATGGCAATGGAAGCGGTGATGCCTGTCATAATATCCATGGCAACGCTTGCCGCGATAGGGACCGCGGTCCGGGATGCCGAGAACGCCGTTGACGCCGCCCACTACGCCACCAACGCCGGCGCCGATGGCGCCTCCGACCGCGCCGCCAACCGGGCCGGCGGCGCGATTGCCTTCATACGCGCCCTGATTGGCGCCGCGCTCCATGCCCCTGATCACCCCCTGGGCGTGCGCCAGACCGGGCGCGGCGAACAGCGCCGCCGTCAGCGCGGCCATCGCCAGATACAGGCGCGGCGAGACTCGGGATGGCAAGGCAATGGCCTGGGTTGTCGCGGCTCGAACGATCATCGGGACTCCATGCGGTTGGCCGAACGGAAAATGCCGGCGCATCGGGACGGATTGTCCACGGTAACGCACGAGATCGCGATTGGTTGCCGCGCCGTTAAGATTGATCAGGCATGGGACTGGTGCCGGTGCCGGATCATGGGCATATAGTCGGCGGGGACGGGCGAGCGAGTTGCGATTTCGGGCGGCAGGCCAGGAATCGGATCTGGAGGCCAGGATACACATGAGTTCGCAACACAGGCGTTCGTTGCTCGTTCCCGTTGCCGCCCTGATGCTGATGGCCGCTCCCGCCGCCGCGCTGGCCAAGGTCTCCATCACCGTCGACAAGGACAATCAGATCATGACGGTCGCCGTCGATGGCGTGGAGCGCTATCAATGGCCGGTGTCGACCGGCAATCCGTCGCACGAGACGCCCAACGGCAATTTCCGGACCTTCCGCATGGAGGAAGACCACTACTCCAAGGAGTTCGACGACGCGCCGATGCCGCATTCGATCTTCTTCACCAAGCAGGGTCACGCGATCCACGGCACGTTTTCGGAAAAGAGCCTCGGCGCGCCGGTGTCGCACGGTTGCGTCCGGATTTCGCGCGCCAATGCCGCGACGCTCTATGACTTGGTGAAGCGCGACGGCCTGCTCACCACCACGGTAACGCTGACCGGCTCGTCGCGCGTCGCCCTCGCCCATGGCAAGGGCAAATCGAAGACCGCGGTGGCGCGCCGCGATCCGGCTGCGGACGACTTCCAGACTGGCTACGACGCCGCCGGCAACCCGGTCGACCTGACACCGCCGGCGCCCCGGCCGTCGCGCCCGCCGCTGCCGCAGCAGCAGATCACGCGCGACGACGACGGCTACATCTATCCCGCCGACGGCAGCAGCAGCGACCGGCGCTATCCATCGCCGCGCCCCTATCGTCGCCCCGCCCAGGGACAAGTCTACGTCGATCAGTACGGCCAGCAATACGCGGTGCCGCGCGGCTACGCCACGCCGGACTATTATGGCGCGCAGCAGGGCTATTACGCCCCGCCGCGCCCCTACCTGCGGCCGCGCGGGCTGTTTTCCGACATGGATTGAAATACGTCAGACCTATCAGCCGTCATTGCGAGCGTAGCAAAGCAATCCAGTCTTCCTTGAAAAATCAGGATTGCTTCGTCGCTTGCACTCCTCGCAACGACGGGCAGGAGTGATTCCATCACCTCAATCGTCGCCGTCGCGCAGCCGTCGCCACGCCGCGCCGAGGATGTTCGAATAATCGTCGGTCCAGACCCGCTGATCGGCGGGCGCGGTGGTTTTGACCCATTTCTCGTCCGCCGCGAGGTCGCCGATATCGGCCACATCCCGCGCCGAGAGCACCACATCGGTGGTGAACACGTAAGCATCGTCGCGGCCGGAATCCTCGTTGAAACGCCAGCTCGTCAGCCCGTTGGCGTCGGCGATGCCGGCCGCGACGCCGGCGAGATCGAGGTGCCGGTTGGAGACGTGCATCAGCACCGCGCCCCGCGGCGCCAGCTTGGCGCGGTAGATCGCCATCGCCTCGCGGGTGGCGAGATGGACCGGAATGGCGTCGGACGAATAGGCGTCGACGATGACGAGGTCATATCCGCCATCCGGCTCGCGCGCGAAGGTGAGCCGGGCGTCGCCCAGCACCGGCCGCATCTCGGGCATGCACTTGGCCATGAAGGTGAAGTGGCGCGGATCGCGCGCGGTGTCGATCATGGTCTGGTCGATCTCGAAAAACCGCCAATCCTCGCCGGGCTCGGCGGCGCAGGCCAGCGTCCCGGCGCCGAGACCGATCACCGCGACGCGGATCGGCCCGTTCTTGCGGGCGCGGATCGCGGCGATGGCCCGTCCGATGCCGCCGTCCTGGGCGTAGTAGGAAATCGGCTCGGGACGGCCGGTGACCCTGGTGCCGTCGTCGTTCAGCATCCGCTCGGCGCCGTGGATCGTGGTGCCGTGCATCAGCACGTGAAAGCGGCCGTCGGGGGTCGCCACGATCTTGTGGACGCCGAAGAAGCTGCGCACCGTGGTCACCCGCCCCTCGTCCGCCGAATAGACCCGCAGCAGCAGCAACGCCAGCGCCACGGTGGCCGCGACCTGCCAGCGATTGCCGCGCGGCACCAGCGCGACCAGCGCCGCCAGCACGCCCAGCGCGCCGATGACGTAGATGCGCCGTTCATCCAGCCAGTCGAACCACGCGCCGCCGCTGACCGCCGGCAACGCCAGCGCCGCCGCCAGCAGCGCCAGCACTGCCCAGTACCAGCGGGCGAGCCTCGGCCAGCGCTCGCGGAGCGGCGGCCGGCACAGCGCCGCGAGAACGATCAGGATCGGATATTCGGCGATCCACGAGAAGGTGAACGGCGCGATCAGGCCGGCGAACAGGCCGCCGACCATGCCGCCGAACGACAGCGCGACATAGAACCCGGTGAGATGGCGCGGCGCCGGGCGGGTGCGCGCCAGTTCGCCGTGGCAGGCCATCGCAATCACGAAGAAGCAAAGCTGATGACCGCCCAGCATCAGCAGCAGGTTCCGTTCGCCGCCCATCGCCAGCAGCACGACGGCGCCGGCGATCGCAAATGGCTGCAACGCCAACATCCACTTGTGCGGCAGCAGCGGCCGCGACTGGAACACCAGCACCCAGGTCAAGAGATAGAGCGACAGCGGCAGCACCCACAACAGCGGCGCGACGGCGACGTCGGTGGAGATGTGCGCCGTCACCGCGATCAGGAGGCCGGACGGCACCGCCGCGAGGAAAATCCAGCGCAGGCGGGTGAGCCATGACGGCGGCGGACGATCGTCCGCCGCGTCCGCCACCGGCTCAGCCGCGATCGCCCGCGGCGAGCGCAGCAGCGCCACGCCGCAACCGGCGATCAGCACGACCAGCAGCCCGTAGCCGACGGTCCACAGCAGGTTCTGGTCGCGCAGCGACAGCACGGGCTCCAGCAGGAACGGATAGGACAACAGCGCCAGAAAGCTGCCGATGTTCGACGAGGCATAAAGGAAATACGGATCGCGCCCGCCGGGGTGGCCGGTGCGGACGAACCACGCCTGCAACAAGGGATTGTTGGCGGCGAGCGCGAAGAACGGCAGGCCGATCGAGGCCGCGAACAGGCCGAGCAGCCAGACCGCGTAGCCACCGCCCGGCGGTTCGCCCCACCCCTTCGCGATCGCCAGCGGCAGCGCCGTCAGCGCGACGATCAGCAGCATCAGGTGAATGGCGACGGCGGCGCGGCCGGGCAGCCGCGTCAGATAATGCGCGTAAAGATAGCCGCCAAGCAGCAGCGACTGAAAGAACACCATCGCCACCGACCACACCGCCGGCGAGCCGCCGAGCCGCGGCAGCACCATCTTGGTGAACAGCGGCTGCACCGAGAACAGCAATAGCGCGCTCAGGAAGATCGCGGCGGTGTACAGGATCAGGATAACGCGGTGACGCGTGTCGGCGGGCTCCTGGCGCAAGTTCGATCTCCCTCAGCAAGGTTACGGCGAGCGCCGCGAGAAAAGGCTGCAACCGGCCCCGCGATCCCGGTACAGTGAGCGCCAGACATCCCTGCTTCATAACAACAATATGGCCGAATTGAATACCGACGTTGTCATCATCGGCGCGGGCCACAACGGCCTCACCTGCGCGGCCTATCTGGCGATGGCGGGCCTCACCGTGCGCGTGGTGGAGCGTCGCGCGGTGGTGGGCGGCGCGGCGGTGACCGAGGAATTTCATCCCGGCTTCCGCAATTCGGTGGCGGCCTACACCGTCAGCCTGCTCAACCCGAAGGTAATCGCCGACCTCAAGCTGTACGATCACGGCCTCAAAATCGTTGAGCGCCGCGCGCAAAATTTCCTGCCGACGCCCGGCGGTGACTATCTGCTGACCGGCGAGGGCCGCACGGCGGCCTCATTGGCCCGCCTCAACGCCCGCGACGTCGAACGCTACGATACGTTCACGCGCGAGTTGGAAGCCATCGCCGACGTGCTGCGGCAACTGGTGCTGCGCGCGCCGCCCAATCTGGTCGCGGGGTTTGGCGCGGGCGCGATCCGCGAAGGCCTCAACGCGCTCGGCGCGGCCAACGTGCTGCGCGCGCTGCCGATCGAGCGCCAACGGTGGCTGCTCGACCTGTTCACCCGCTCCGCCGGCGAGATGCTCGACGAGACCTTCGAGGGCGACCTGGTCAAGGCGCTGTTCGGTTTCGACGCCATCGTCGGCAACTACGCCAGCCCCTATGCCGCCGGCTCCGCCTACGTCATGCTGCACCACGCTTTCGGCGAGGTGAACGGCCGGAAAGGCGCGTGGGGCCACGCCATCGGCGGCATGGGCGCGATCACCCAGGCGATGGCGGCTTCCGCGCGTACCCATGGCGCGGAAATCGAAACCGGGGCCGGCGTTCGCGAGGTGACCGTGGAGGCGGGCCGCGCCACCGGCGTCGTGCTCGACGACGGCCGTCGCATCCGCGCCCGCTATGTCGCCGCCAACGTCAATCCGAAACTGCTCTATACCCGGCTGGTGCCGAAGGATGCGCTACCGGCGGCGTTTCTGTCCCGCATCGAACGCTGGCGCAACGGCTCCGGCACCTTCCGGATGAACGTCGCGCTGGCGGCGCTGCCCTCGTTCACGGCGCTGCCCGGCGACGGCGACCATCTCAGCGCCGGCATCATCATCGCCCCGAGTCTGGGCTACATGGACCGCGCCTGGCGCGACGCCCGCGACCACGGCTGGAGCCGCGCGCCGGTGGTGGAGATGCTGATTCCGTCCACCCTCGATGGTTCGCTGGCCCCGGCCGGCCGCCACGTCGCCAGTCTGTTCTGCCAGCATGTCGCGCTGGTGCTGCCGGACGGCGGGTCATGGGACGACCATCGCGAGGCGGTCGCCGACCTGATGATCGCCACGGTGGACGCTTACGCGCCCGGCTTCGCGGCCAGCGTCATCGGCCGGCAGGTGCTGTCGCCGCTCGATCTCGAACGCCAGTTCGGCCTTCTCGGCGGCGACATCTTCCACGGCGCGCTGACGCTGAACCAGCTGTTCTCGGCACGGCCGATGCTCGGCCATGCCGACTATCGCGGACCGCTCAAGGGGCTCTACCATTGCGGCTCGGGCAGCCATCCCGGCGGCGGCGTCACCGGCGCGCCGGGCCACAACGCCGCCCGCGCGATCCTGCGCGATCACCGCGCCTTGTTCGGCTGAGGCTTCGTTCACTCTCCATGCGGCGAAAAGCACCTCTCCGGTGGCTGGACAAGTCCGGCAATATCCTTGCTGATAACGACCGAGGGCACGACGCGGACGGCAGAGAGTCGCCGTCAGGCCCAGGAGCGCGCGGTTCTGATTGATGAGGTGCGCTGCCGCCGGCGCGCCGTCCTCTCCGCGGAAAAGCGACCGGCGAGGTCGCAAGGGAGCACACACCGCAGGCACACATCGCAAGGGGGCGCACATGGAATCGATCATTCGCTTCGCGCTGAGCAACTTTACGCTGACATTCGTCATCCTCGGCCTTGTCGCCTCAGCCATCGCGCTTGCCCGAGCGCCGAAACCGCTGACCGCGCCGGTCGTCGTCGAGGCGCTGTTGTCCTACTTCATCTTGTTCTCGGTGGGCGTCAGCTTTTTCTACAATTTCGTCATGCATACGTTCTTCGGCGAGATGAGCGCGGCGTTCATCGGCTGGGCCGACAGCCCGTTCCAGGCCGAAGTCGGCTATGCCAGTCTCGGCTTCGCGCTGATCGGCTTCCTCGCCTTTCGCGGCGGCTTCGAGATACGCCTCGCCGCGGTCACCGGCATTGCCGCATTCCTGTGGGGCGCGGCTGCCGGCCATATCCACGAGATTGTCCATGCCGGCAATTTCGCCTCCGGCAACGCCGGGATCATTCTCTATACCGACATTTTTCTGCCGCTCGCCGGCTTCGTCCTGCTGTGGCTGCAACACCGGTATCGCGACGCAAGCCCGCCGCCCCGGCGCTGAATGCTCCGCGCAGCGTCGCGCGATCGACCGCTCGGCCCTGATCGCGCCCGGCCGGGATATCCTGGGGACAACCTTGTGGGCAAGATGTTGAAAAATCGCCTGCGAGTCTGTGGACTACCCTCTCGACAGGCTGGGGAAGCGGGCCTGGACAAAGCGGCGGCGACCCGGTGTGCAACTACTCCGTCATGAGGTGGAAAACTCTTGAATTGCCGGTGGGCCGCATGTGAACAAGGAGGCTTCACAGCAGCCTTTGTCTCTCCCATGACAATCCTCTCATGACCGCCACCGTGACACCGCCCAGCACCAGCGCCACCTTCGCCATTGGCGACGAACGTCGCGCGCGGGCCATTGTTGACGTGATGGAGGAAAGCCTCGACCCCGGCGAGGTCGCGGTCGCCGCGTTCGAGAACCCTGACGGCGTCTGGGAGATTGTGCTGCATTTCTCCGCGCCCCCCGACGAGGACGCGATCCGCCATCTGGTCGGCCTCGCCGCCGGCGATGACGCGGCGGCGGCGCTGGCGTTCCGGACGGTGGAGGCGAAAGACTGGGTCGCGGCCAGCCTCGAAGGGCTGGTCCCGGTGCCCGCCGGGCGCTTCGTCGTCCACGGCCGGCATGATCGCGCCCGGATCGCGACCAACAAACTCGGCATCGAGATCGAGGCGGCGCTGGCGTTCGGCACCGGCCATCACGGCACGACGCGCGGCTGCCTGCTGCTGCTCGACGCGGCGTTGAAACGCCGCCGCCCGGCGCGCGTGCTGGACCTCGGTTCCGGCACCGGCGTGCTGGCGATCGCCGCCGCCAAGGCGCTGCGAACGCCGGTGCTGGCCAGCGACATCGATCCGCAGGCGGTCATCGTCGCCCGCGACAACGCGCGACTGAACGATGTCGGGCCGCTGATCGAGGCGGTCCGCGCCACCGGTTTCGCCGCGCCAGAATTCCGCCAATACGCGCCGTTCGACCTGATCCTCGCCAACATCCTCGCCAATCCGCTGCGACAAATGGCGCCGGCGATGGCGGCGCATCTTGCGCCCCGGGGGCAGGTGATCCTGTCGGGCTTGCTGCCGGCGCACACGCGCGGCGTGATCGCGGCCTATCGCGCGGTCGGGTTGGTGCTGGCCCGGCGCATGCAGGTGGATGGCTGGTGCAGCCTGCTGCTGCGGCGGCCGGTCTAGCGCCGCTGAATCGTCATGGCGAGCAAAGCCAAGCGATCCAGAAAGCCACGACGCAAGGACTGGATCTTCGCAATGACGGGCCGAGACGATCTTAGCGTTGCCCGGCCTGTTTCGGTTTCGACAGGTCGGAGCCCTGCGTCGTCACGCGGCTGCGCGCGGTGAAGCGATCGAGCATCCGGCGCAGTCGGCCGCGCGGCTTCGCCGTCTCGACGGACGGCTCCGGCGCGCGCGAGGCGGATGCGCGCGGCGCGGGGGAGGACAACTTCTCAAACGTAAAGGCGGGCAAAATCATCCCCTATCGTTCGGACCGAGTTGAAACACTCCCGACGTTTCCCGATATAGTCGCATGTTGTTGGGTTGCGGGCGCGGTCGCCATGATGCGTTGGTCACTGGCGGCGATGCCCTGCCCGTCTGGCGCGGGCAGATCAATCTATTCTAAATTGGACTGCTTTTACAACATGACATCCTGACTTTCCCGTCTTTCCGCAACCGTTGTCCGCAGCCGCGTCAAACCATCGAGGAATCATGTTCGAGGCTCACTTCCAGACCTTCGAGGACCCGGAAAGCGGCGTTGCGCTGGCCGCGCGGCTGATGGCGTTGCGCGCCGAACTCGCGCAGCGGAACCTGACGGGTTTCGTCATTCCCCGCGCCGACGCGCAGCAGAACGAATATGTCGCGCCCTCCGAGGAACGGCTGGCGTGGCTGACCGGCTTCACCGGATCGGCGGGCCTCGCCATCGTGCTGCGGCATGACGCGGCGTTGTTCGTCGACGGTCGCTATACGCTGCAAGCCGCCGCCCAGGTGGACACCAAGGCGTGGCGCGTCGAATCGCTGATCGATCCGCCGCCGGAAAGCTGGCTCACCGCCCATGTCGCGACCGGCGACCGCATCGGCTTCGATCCATGGCTGCACACCACCGCGGCGGCGGAGCGGCTGGCGGCCGCCTGCGCCAAGGCCGGCGCGGAGCTGGTCGCGGTGGAGCGCAATCCGATCGACGCGATCTGGCGCGAACGCCCGGCGCCGCCGCTCGGCCCGGTGTCGATTCACGACGCCCGATTCGCCGGGGTTTCCGCCGCCGACAAGTTGAATCAAATCCGCGGCGAGATCGCCCGCCTCGGCACCGACGCGCTGGTGCTGTCGGATTCGCACGCCGTGGCCTGGACTTTCAACATTCGCGGCGCGGACGTTTCGCACACGCCGCTGCCGTTGTCCTACGCGCTGGTGCCGAAGGACGGGCGGCCCACGATCTTCATCGATCCGCGAAAACTCTCCAACAGCGTGCGCGACGCGCTTGAAGGCGAGGCCGAGGTCGCCGCGCCCGACGCGATGACATCGCGCCTGACGCAGCTTGCGCAAGGCGGCGCTTCCATCGCCCTCGACAGCGCCACCGCCGCCGACGCGCTCAGTCGTCTTATCACCGGCGCGGGCGGCAAGGCGGTGCGCGGCAACGATCCGGTCAGCCTGTTGAAGGCGGTGAAGAATACGGCCGAGATCGCCGGCGCCCGCAGCGCGCATCAGCGCGACGCGGTGGCGCTGGCGCGCTTCCTCGCCTGGGTGGACCGCGAGGCACCTGGCGGCAAGCTCACCGAGATCGACGCGGTGGAGGCGCTGGAAACATTTCGCCGTGACACCGGCGCGCTGAAGGACGTCTCGTTCCCCACCATCTCCGGCGCCGGGCCGAACGGGGCCATCGTGCACTATCGCGTTACCCGCAAGAGTAACCGCCGCATCATGCCGGGCGACCTGCTGCTGATCGATTCCGGCGCGCAATACGAGGACGGCACCACCGACGTCACCCGCACCATCGCCGTGGGCGAGCCGACGCAGGAGATGCGCGACCGCTTCACCCGCGTGCTGCGCGGTCACATCGCCATCGCCCGCGCGGTGTTTCCCGACGGCACCACCGGCGCGCAGCTCGACACCCTGGCGCGGCAATTCCTGTGGCAGGCCGGCCTCGATTTCGAGCACGGCACAGGCCACGGCGTCGGCAGCTATCTGTCGGTGCATGAAGGGCCGGCGCGAATTTCAAAACTCGGCGCGACGCCGCTCAAGCGCGGCATGATCCTGTCCAACGAACCGGGCTACTACAAGACCGGCGCATTCGGCATCCGCATCGAAAATCTCGAACTGGTGGTGGCCGCCGCAATCGACGGCGCGGAAAAGCCGATGAACGCTTTCGAGACGCTGACGCTCGCGCCGATCGACCGCCGCCTGATCGACCGCCGCTTCAGCAAGAAAGAAGTGAAGTGGCTCAACGATTATCACGTGCGGGTCAGGGACACGGTGCGGCCGCATGTCGACGAGGCGACGCGCGTCTGGCTCGACGCCGCCACCGCGCCGATTCCATATGAGGATCACTTTCCGGGGTGAGGCGAACTTCGTCGTTTGCGTCATTGCGAGCGCAGCGAAGCAATCCAGGGACGACGAAGGAAAAACTGGATTGCTTCGTCGCTTCGCTCCTCGCAATGACGACAAGATGAGGAATCGAACTTAAATTCGTCTCGCTCCGGCAAGGCAATTATCGTCGTCCCCGCGCAGGCGGGGACCCAGACTCCGGAGCAGCGGTGATATGAATAACGCCGGCTGCTCACGCTTATGATCACAATCAACGCCAGGGGTTATGGGTCCCCGCCTGCGCGGGGACGACGGAGAGGTTTATCCCTCGATCAGCTCAAGCCACTCATCCTCGCTCAGCACCGCGACGCCGAGGTCGCGCGCCTTGGTGAGTTTCGAGCCGGCCTCCTCGCCCGCCACCACGTAGTCGGTCTTCTTCGACACCGAGCCGGCGACCTTGGCGCCGAGCCGCTCGGCCACCGCCTTGGCCTCGTCGCGGGTGAATTTCGTCAGCGAGCCGGTGAACACCACGGTCTTGCCGGACACCTTTGAAGTCTGGCGCGGCTTTTCCGCCGGCAGCACCTCGATCTCGCGCAGCAGCGCATCGAGCGCCGTGACGTTGCGCGGTTCGGCGAAGAACTCGACAACGGCATCGGCGACGATATCGCCGATGCCGGCGATGTTGTTGAGATCCTGATAGGCTTCCGACGTATTGCCCTCGGGCGTCATTGCGGCGGCGGCCGCCAGCATCGCCTCGCGGAAGGCGTCGATCGCGCCGTAGTGCCGCGCCAAAAGCTTGGCGTTGCCCTCGCCGACATGGCGGATGCCGAGCGCGAAGATCAGCCGGTGGAGTTCGATCCGGCGGCGCGCATCGATCGCCGCGAACAGGTTGCGCGCCGACACCTCGCCGTAACCTTCGCGCATCGCGAGCTTCGAGGCGGCCCGCGCGTCGCGCCGCTGCAAGGTGAAGATATCGACCGGCGTTTTGATCAGCCCGTCCTGATAGAATTGCTGGATCTGTTTCTCGCCGAGACCCTCGATATCGAAGGCGAGGCGCGAGACGAAATGCTTGAGATGCTCCATCGCCTGCGCCGGGCAGACCAGCGCGCCGGTGCAGCGCCGCACCACCTCGCCGTTCTCGCGCACCGCATGGCTGTGGCAGACCGGACAGCGATGCGGAAACGCGAACGGCCTGGCGCCGGCGGGCCGCTTGTCGAGCACCACGCCGACGATCTGCGGAATCACGTCGCCGGCGCGCTGCACCACCACGGTGTCGCCCTCGCGGATATCGACGCCGTCGCGGATCGGCTGGCCGTCGTTGCCGACGCCGTTGATGTAATCCTCGTTGTGCAGCGTGGCGTTCTGCACCACCACGCCGCCGACCGTGACCGGCGCGAGCCGCGCCACCGGCGTCAGCGCACCGGTGCGGCCGACCTGAATGTCGATCTTCTCCAGCACCGTGGTCGCCTGCTCGGCGGCGAACTTGTGGGCGATCGCCCAGCGCGGCGAGCGCGAGACGAAGCCGAGCCGCTCCTGCCAGTCGAGCCGGTCGATCTTGTAGACCACGCCGTCGATATCGTAGCCGAGCGCCGCGCGTTCCTCGCCGATGCGGCGATAGAACGCCAGCATCGCCTCGACGCTGTGGCACAGTTCGATCAGCGGGTTGACGGTGAAGCCGGCCTCGCTCAGCCATTTCAGCATGCCGTGCTGGGTGTCCGCCGGCCGCCCTTCCATCTCGCCCCAGGCATAGGCGAAAAATTTCAGCGGCCGCGACGCGGTAATGGCGACGTCCTTCTGCCGCAACGAGCCCGCCGCCGAATTGCGCGGATTGGCGAACACCGTCTCGCCCGCTTCCGCCTGCCGGGCGTTGAGCGCGAGAAAATCCTGCTTCAGCATGTAGACCTCGCCGCGCAATTCGCAGGCGGACGGAATCTTGCGGCCTTTCAAGTGAAGCGGCACGTCCTTGATGGTGCGGACGTTGGCGGTGACGTCCTCGCCGGTAAAACCGTCGCCGCGCGTCGCCGCGCGCACCAGTTCGCCGTGCTCGTAGCGCAGCGACAGCGACAGCCCGTCGATTTTCGGCTCGGCGACAACGGCGGGATGCTCATCGGCGTCGAGCTTGAGAAAGCGGCGCACGCGCTCGACAAACTCCCGCACCTCCTCGTCGCTGAAGGCATTGCCGAGCGACAGCATCGGCACGGCGTGCTGCACCTTGGCGAAACCGCGCGCCGGCGCGGCGCCGACGGTCTGCGTCGGCGAATCGGGCGTGGCCAGTTCCGGGAACCGCGCCTCGATGGCCTCGACGCGGCGGCGCAATTCGTCATAGGCCGCATCCGAAATCGTCGGCGCGTCCTTCTGATAATAGCGTTCGTTGTGCGCCTCGATCTCCAGCGCGAGCCGCCTCCATTCGCGCTTCGCCTGCGCCTTGGTCAGCGTCTCGACAGCGGGGAGCGGTTTGGTCGATCTCGGCATTGGTTATTCCATGCGATCCATATCCTCGTCATTGCGAGCGAAGCGAAGCAATCCAGAGGCAACAAAGCAAGGACTGGATTGCTTCGTCGCTTCGCTCCTCGCAATGACGGTGAGGGAACGCACTGGCGCAGCCCGCCCTATCCCGCCGCCTTCAACAGCCGCTCCGCGGCCGCGCGGGCTTCCTTGGTGATCTCCGCGCCCGCCAGCATGCGCGCGATCTCCTCGCGGCGATGCTCGTCCGCCAGCGCGTCGACCCGGGTGGCGACGCGCCGGCCCCTGTCGAGCGCGGCCTTGGAAATCAAGAGATGCTGGTCGGCCCGCGCCGCCACCTGCGGCGCATGGGTCACCGCCATCACCTGCACCTTGCAGGCCAAGCGCGCCAGCCGCGCGCCGATGGCGTCCGCCACCGCGCCGCCGACCCCGGTGTCGATCTCGTCGAACACCAGCGTCGGCGCGGAACCGCGATCCGACAGCACCACCTTCAGCGCCAGCAGAAAGCGTGACAACTCGCCCCCGGAGGCGACTTTCATCATCGGCCCGGGCCGGGTGCCGGGATTGGTCTGCACCCAGAACGCGACGCGGTCGATGCCGTGCGGCCCCGGCGCGGCCGCGTCCGCCTCGACCTGGGTGATGAATTTCGCGCGTTCGAGCTTCAGCGGCGCGAGTTCGGCGTTCACCGCCTTGTTCAGCTTGTCGGCAGCCTTCGCCCGCGCCGCCGAGAGTTTCGCAGCGGCCGCGTCGTAACGCTTGACGGCCTCGGTGGCGGCCTGCTCCAGCCCCTGCAACTGTTCCACGCCGGCATCGATCAGCGCGACATCGGCCGCGTACCGCAAAGCCAGCGCCGCCAGGCCGTCGACCGGCGTCGAATATTTTCGCGCGGCAGCGCGCAGCGCGAACAGCCGTTCCTCGATGCGCTCCAGTTCCGCCGGATCGAAATCGGCGGCCGCAAGCGCCGCGGCGAGATGCTGGTCGGCTTCCTCCAGGGCGTTGATCGCGGCGTCGATCGCCTTCACCGCCGGCTCGACCAGCGTCGGCGAACTGCCGGCGCGGCGCTCCAGCCGCCGCACCGCCGCCGCCAGCGCCGCGATCGGCGAGTTGTTGCCGCTGACCGCCTCCTGGGCGTCGCGCAGGTCGCCGGCGATCTTCTCGCCCTGCATCATCGCGGCGCGGCGTTCGGCCAGTTCGGTTTCCTCGCCGTCGCGCGGCGCGAGCTTTTGCAATTCATCCGAGGCGTGGCGCAGGTAATCGGCTTCGCGCGCGGCGCGCTCCATGCCGGCACGATGGTCGTCGAGCGCCTGCCGCGCGGCGCGGCGCGCCGCCCACAGCGTTTCCAGCGCGGCCACCTCGCTGTCGAGCCCGGCGAAGGCGTCGAGCAGCCGGCGATGGGTGGCGGCGTCGACCAGCGCCCGCTCGTCGTGCTGGCCGTGGATTTCCACCAGCGCGCCGCCCACCGCCTTGAGGGTCTGGACGCTGACCGGCTGATCGTTGATGAAGGCGCGGCTGCGGCCGTCGGCCAGTTGCACGCGGCGCAGGATGATCTCGCCCGCGTCGTCGTCGAGGTCGTTGGCGCGAAGAATGTCCGCCGCCGGATGGCCTTTCGGCACCTCGAAGGCGGCGGTCACCTGGCCCTGTTCCGCGCCGTGGCGCACCAGCGCGGCGTCGCCGCGCCCGCCCAGCGCCAGCGCGAAGGCGTCGAGCAGGATCGACTTGCCGGCGCCGGTTTCGCCGGTCAGCACCGCGAGCCCCTGGGCGAATTCGATATCGAGCCGTTCGATCAGGACGATGTCACGGATCGAAAGACGGGCCAGCATGAGGCGGTCCTACAATGAGTTAGCCGAGACCCATCTTCTTGAAGGCCTGGCTGATCCAGGACCCCTTGTTCTCGCTCGGTTCGAGACCGCCGGACTTTACTAGATTGTAAGCGTCTTGATACCAGCGGCTGTCAGGAAAGTTGTGGCCAAGAATGGCGGCGGCGGTCTGCGCCTCGCTGACGATGCCGATCGCCATATAGGCTTCGGTCAGCCGCGCCAGCGCCTCCTCGACGTGGCGGGTGGTCTGATAGCGCGTCACCACCGTCTTGTAGCGGTTGATCGCCGCGGTAAAGTCGCGCTTGTCCATGTAGTAACGGCCGATCGCCATTTCCTTGGCGGCCAGTTGGTCGCGCGCGCCTTCCAGTTTCTTCTTGGCGTTGGTGGCGTATTCCGAGTTCGGATATTTGCGGATCACTTCCTCAAGCGAGGCGATCGCTTTTTCGGTGCGTCCCTGGTCGCGCGAAACGTCGGGGATCTGGTCGTATTGGGAGCTGGCGATCAGATATTGCGCGTAGGCGGCGTCCGGGCTGCCGGGATGCAGCGTCACGTAGCGCGTCGCCGCACCGATGCAATTGTCGTAATCGCCGGCGCTGTAATAGGCATAGGCTGACATCAGCAGCGATTTGCGCGCGAGGTCCGAATAAGGATGCTGACGATCCACCTCCTCGAACTTCTTCGAGGCGGCCTTGGGATCGTTCTCCTTATTCATGATGTACAAGCCCTCATTGTAGAGCTTGTCCGCCGGCTCATCGACGAAGCTGTCGTCCTTGTTGCCTTTGAGCTTGTCGAACATGTCGCCCATGCTGCCCATGTTGCTGCAGCCGCCGAGGACGGCGGCGAGCGCCACCATGCCGACAGCCAGCAGCATCCGGCCGCGCAGGCCGTGGCGGAGCGAGGAGCCGCGCGTTTCAAACGTCGAACGTGGTGCCGCCATCAAATAAGACCCTGACGTCTGCAAATGCCCTTGTGGAATAACCTTGCCGCGACGCAGGCCGCGAGCCCCGGAAACCGGCCCCCACGCCGTTCCGGACCGCATGCGCGCAATCGCGTTTCTGTATCGGAAAAAACGCGCGCGACCAACCGGATACGGAGCCATTTCGCCCGGATTAAGGCGGATCACCGGGAAGCCCACGCCACCGTCATTCCAAGATGCGCGCACTTGACGCACAGGTCCGCAATCCAAGCGCCCGGCGGTGGTTAATGGATGTCGGGCTTATGCGCAAAGCAAAAGGGTTCGCGCCCCCGAACAACGGAAGCGGAGCGATTCAGTCAAGACGAGGAAGATCAGGACAAGCGGATCAGGATACGTCCGGGCCGTAGGCCGGCGCGACCAGGCCTCCGACCATGCCTCCCACGGCATCCATGGCGGGCCGCGCGCGGCGTGCCCGCTCGCCCTCCACCACGCGCCACGCGCTGCGGTCGGCCAACAGCGCCGTCAACACCGCGTGGTTGAGCTTGTGGCCGCCCCGCACCGAGCGATAGGCGCCCAGCAGCGGCAGGCCGGCGAGCGCCAGATCGCCGATGACATCGAGCACCTTGTGGCGGGCGCATTCGTTGGCGAAGCGCAGACCCTCGGCATTCAGCAGGCGGGTGTCGTCGAACACCAGCGAATTCTCGAACGATGCGCCTTGGGCAAAACCGGCTTCCAGCAGCTTGGCGACATCGCTCATGCAGCCGAAGGTGCGGGCGCGGCCGACGTCGCGGCGGAAGCTTTCGGGATCGAGGTCGAGGGAGAAATTCTGCCGGCCGATCACCGGATTGGCGAAGTCGATTTCGACCTCGGCGCGGAACCCGTGGGCGTAAGGCCGCAATTCCGCGAAACTCTCGCCGATTCTGACCTGGATCGGCTTCAGGACTTGAAGAAAGCGGCGGGGAGCGGCCTGCTCGACCACACCGGCCTGATCGATGGCGGCGACGAAGGCGGCGGCGCTGCCGTCCATGATCGGAACTTCGGGGCCGTCAACCTCGATGATGGCGTTATCGACGCCCATGCCGCGCAGCGCGGCCAGCACGTGCTCGGCGGTGGATACCACCGGTCCCTCGCGGTCGCCCAGCACGGTGGCGAAGGCGGTGGCGGTGACGGCCTTGGCGGTCGCCCGCACCTCGCGCTCGGTGCCATCCGGCGCGACACGGATAAAAACAAAGCCCGCATCGACCGGCGCGGGCCCGAGGGTCAGTTGGACAGGAGCGCCTGAATGGACGCCGACACCCGTTACGGTAGCTTGCGACCGAAGCGTGGTCTGTCGGCTGAATTTCATGCCTAAAGCGCCCAAAATCTAACACCTCAGGATCGTAATTGGCCGAAAGCGGCGCGACTCGATCCGGGTGTCCCCAAAACACGCGGAAACCATACTGGTTGCCACAAAGCCCGCAACTCACGCTTCTTTACGTATTGTTACCCCATTTCGCCGCACTGGCGCCGCGCGTTAACCATATTTCGGCGCGGCTTTGGCAAAGGTGCAATCGGCGTTTCGCCGACGGGATTAAATTATACTTGGAATCAAATACTTAAATAATCCTTCACCATGCCCTCCGGGCAAGCAAAAACCCCGGCGGAAGCCGCCGGGGTTTGCCAATCGTTAACGCTGGTCACAATCAATCAATTTGACTGCCGCCGCAAAAACGCGGGGATATCAAGATGATCGTCCGCCTGTGGCGCCGGCGCAACAGGTGCCGGGCGACCGTGAGGGTCGAGACCCTGCGGCGCGGGACGCCGCGCATATTCCGAAACCGGCTCATGCGCCGCCATCTGCTGGGCGACGGTGCGCTGCGGCTTGCGCTCCGGCAGCGGCGGCATCTGGTCGATGGCGGGACCCGAGGCACGGGCGGCGATCGGCGGCTCATGCTCCTCGTCGCGCCGCCCCAGCCCGACATTGGCCAGGCGCTGCAACAGCGACAGCCGGACCTTTTGCGGCTGGTCCTGATCGACCTCGCCGCTGGCCTGCCGGATCTCGTTCTGGGCCGGGAGCGGCAGTTCATCGAAATTCGGCATCCGCGGCGCCCGCGCCGGAATCCGCTCGGCGGTCTTCGGAATGAAGGATTCCGGCACCGGCGGTTCGTGCGCCTCGGCGCGCGGCGCGTCGTGCTCGGGGAACAGCGACGGCTTCTGCGCGATCGGGCGGACGGTGACGTCGCCGTAAGACGCCGGCTGGATCGGCGCCGGCGCGGCCTGCGGCGGCTCGGCGACGGCGGCGGCGATCGCCGCCAGCGTGGCGCGCTCGTGATTGGCCGACTGCGACGCGGCGGCGGCCGGGGCCGCTTGACGCGGCGCCTCGGCGCGGGGCGCGGCGGCGGCGGCGGTGCGCTGACGCGCGGCGAGATCGGCGAGGCGGGTGTCGACGGTGCCGCCCTGCGGGACGCTCGCCGCGGCGGCGGGCGCAGCGGCGCGGGCCAGCGCCGCCTGCTCGATGCCGGTGGCGACCACCGAAACCCGGATCACGCCGTCGAGATTCTCGTCGAAGGTGGCGCCGACGATGATGTTGGCGTCCGGATCCACTTCCTCGCGGATGCGGGTCGCGGCTTCATCGACCTCGAACAGCGTCATGTCCTTGCCGCCGGTGATGGAGATCAGAAGGCCGCGCGCGCCCTTCATCGAGGAATCGTCGATCAGCGGATTGGCGATGGCGGCTTCGGCGGCGGTCAGCGCGCGCTTTTCGCCGGAGGCTTCGCCGGTGCCCATCATCGCCTTGCCCATCTCGCGCATGACGGCGCGGACGTCGGCGAAGTCGAGATTGATCAGCCCTTCCTTGACCATCAGGTCGGTGATGCAGGCGACGCCCGAATACAGCACCTGGTCGGCCATCGCGAAGGCGTCGGCGAAGGTGGTCTTCTCGTTGGCGACCCGGAACAGGTTCTGGTTCGGGATGATCAGCAGGGTGTCGACCACCTTGTGGAGTTCGGTGATGCCCGACTCGGCGGTGCGCATCCGGCGCTGGCCCTCGAAGTGGAACGGCTTGGTGACCACGCCGACGGTGAGGATGCCGAGGTCGCGGGCGGTGCGCGCGATCACCGG
This sequence comes from Xanthobacteraceae bacterium, assembly GCA_039808365.1. Taxonomy (GTDB): domain Bacteria; phylum Pseudomonadota; class Alphaproteobacteria; order Rhizobiales; family Xanthobacteraceae; genus 62-47. The sequence continues at coordinate 70,599 of JBDHSX010000002.1, forward strand.
GGCCGCGCCGGTGCCGGTGCCGCCGCCCATGCCGGCGGTGACGAACACCATGTTGGCGCCCGACAGGTGATCGCGGATCTCGTCGATCACTTCCTGCGCGGCGGCGGCGCCGACGTCCGGCTGCGAGCCGGCGCCGAGCCCCTGGGTGACCTGGGTGCCCATCTGGATGATGCGCTGCGCCTTGGTCATCGACAGCGCCTGCGCGTCGGTGTTGGCGACCACGAAGTCGACGCCTTCGAGGCCGGCGGTGATCATGTTGTTGACCGCGTTGCCGCCGGCGCCGCCGACTCCAAAAACGGTGATCCGCGGCTTCAGCTCGCGAACATCAGGGGGTGTCAGATTGATGGTCATGGTTGCCTCTCGATTACGCGCGCTTGCTTTTGCGATACCCCCGGCACGCGGCCGGAGAAGTGAGTGGTTGAGACACGGGGCGGAACGAATTCATCAGAAGCCCTCGCGCAGCCATTGACCGACCTTGCCGAAATAGCCGCCGGTTCCGGTTTTCAATGGCCGCACGTGACGCGGCTCGACGAATTCGAGGTGAGCATATTGCGGATAGACCAGAAGCCCGGCCGGCACCGCGAAGGACGCGCCCTTGGCTTCGTTGGGCAGCCGGCCGAAACCGAGCGGACGGCCGACCCGCACCGAGCGGCCGAGAATCCGCGTCGCCAGTTCCGGCACGCCGGTGAGTTGCGAGGCGCCGCCGCTCAGCACGACTCTGGCGCGGGGCTCGGCGGCAAGCGGCGAAGCCTTCAGCCGGTCGCGCACCATTTCAAAAATCTCCTCGACGCGCTGCCGGATGATGTTGGCGATCGTCGCGCGCGACACCACCTGCGGAAAATCCTGCTCGTCCTCGGCCGCCGTCGGCACCGACATCAACTCGCGGGCGTCCGAACCGCCGGTCAACACCGTGCCATATAACGTCTTGATTCGCTCGGCGTCCGCAATGCACGCACCCAAGCCGCGCGCAAGATCCATGGTGACGTGCTGTCCGCCGACCGCGAAGCCGCCGGCATGCACGAAGCGGCCGCCCGACCAGATCGACATCGTCGTGGTGCCCGCGCCCATCTCGACCACGGCGGCGCCGAGATCGACCTCGTCGTCGGTCAGCACCGCGAGCCCCGACGCGTAGGGGCTCGCCACCATCGCCTCGACGTTGAGGTGACAGCGCTCCACCGCCAGCATCAGGTTCTTGGCGACGGTGGCGTCGGCGGTGACCACGTTCATGTCGACGCCGAACTGCCGCGCCACCATCCCGCGCGGATCGCGAATGCCCTTGACGCCGTCGAGCGCGTAGCCGACCGGCAACGCATGGAGCACGGTGCGGCCGGCGGCGGTGGCGTGGCGCATGCCGGTCGCGGTGATGCGGACGACGTCGTCCGGCGCCACCGAGCCGCCGCGAATATCAGAGGCCGCCTCGATCAACTGCCCCTGCATACGGCCGGCGGAGACCGACAGCAGCACCGATTCGACCCGGACCTTGGCCATGCGCTCGGCGACCGCCACCGCGTGGCGCACCGCCTGCTCGCATTCGGTCATGTCGACCACCGCGCCGGCCTTGACGCCGCGCGATTGAATGTGGCTGTAGCCGATCAATTCCACCGCATGGGTGCGGCCGCGCAGCGCCTCGCTCGGCGGGCACGGCTTCAGCCGCGCGATCAGGCAGGCGATCTTGCTGGTGCCGATATCCAGCGAGGCGACCAGCGCCGTCCGGTTCTGCGGCATCGGGCGCGTCTTGGGCGTTTGATGGCGATCGAGAGTCGTCATGCGTCGCCGGCCTTGCGTTTGGGCTTCTTGTCTTTGAGCATCTCGTCGCGCGCCTTGGCGGCGTCTTCCGACAGCCGCACCACCAGGCGATCCGGCAGCCGCGCGTCCACTGCGACGATATCGCGGGTGAACAGCTTGTCGTCCTTGTCGAACTTCGACAGCGTCGCCAGCGCGATGCCGACGTCACGCTCCGGCAGGCGGATATCGAGGCCGTTGTGCAGACGCAGATTCCAGCGGCGCTCGCCGACGAACACCGCGGCGCGCACCAGCGGCTTGATCCGCGGGTAGCGATCCAACAGCGCGAGGAAATCCTTCGCGCGGGTCTCGGCGCCCTTGCCCACCACCAGCGGCAGCGTCGCGAACTTCTTGGCGACATAAGGTTCCAGCACCGCGCCGTCCTCGGCGATCACCGAGACCTTGCCGTCCTGCTGCCACAAGGCGAACGGCGAACGTTCGGTGACGTCGATCTGCAACGTGCCGGGATAGAACTTCAGCACGGTGGCGTCCGCGATCCACGGATTCGCCATCAGTTTCGCGCGCACCACGGCGGCATCGAGGAACAACAGCGAGGAGCGGCCGTTGACGCCGCCGATCGCCAGCACTTCGTCCTGGCTGAGCTGCTTGCGGCCGTTGATGGCGACGCCGGTGATGCGGAAGCCGGCGGCGTTGGCCACCGCGTTGCGCGCGTCGCTCAATCCGGTGGTGACTTCTTCCAGATGACCGCCCTTGACGACGCCGAACACCGCGCTGCCGCACAGGATGGCGAGGGTCGCGGCGATGCCGGCCCGGCGCGGCACGCGCCGCTCGATGAAAACGAACAGCGGATGATGGCTCGACGGCGGCGGCCTGCGCGCCGCCGGGGGCGGTGTCCGCCGCCGCATCGCGCCGGCCAGCCATGCGCGCAGCAGGATGGCCGCGCCGAGGGCGGCGGCTTTCAGATCAGTTTGGGGCCTCGGCAGTCTCACCGACCGAGCGAGGCGTCCTCCACCATCCATTGCACGAGCTCGTCAAAGGTTGTGCCCGCGTGCGCCGCGAGCTCCGGCACAAGTGACGTCTCGGTCATGCCGGGCTGGGTGTTCACCTCAAGACAGATGAGGCCCCCCGTTCCCTCGATGCGATCGTCGTAGCGGAAATCCGCCCGGCTCACGCCCCGGCAGCCGAGCGCAACATGCGCCGCCAGCGTTAACCTTCGGACTTCCTGGTAAACAAATGGTAAAATCGGCGCGGGCAGGATGTGTTTTGACGCGCCCGGTGAATACTTTGCCTCGTAATCGTAGAACCGGACCTGCGGCACGATCTCGATCACGCCGGTCGCTTCCCCCTTGACAACCGCGCAGGTCAGTTCCTTGCCGGCGACGTATTTCTCCACCAGAAGCCGGTCGCCATGCGGCCAGTCCTCGCGGAACAATTCCTGCGGCGGATGGGCGTGGGCCTCGGTGACGATGAAGACGCCGACGCTGGAACCGTCCGCCACCGGCTTGATGACATAGGGCGGTTCCATCACGTGGCCCTTGGCGATCTCGGCGCGCGACAGCGTCAGCCCCTTGGCCACCGGGATGCCGGCGGCGGCCATCACCGTCTTGGCGAGATCCTTCTGCATCGCCAGCGACGAGGCCAGCACGCCGGAGTGGCTGTAGGGGATGGCGAGCGTTTCCAGAATGCCCTGGATGGTGCCATCCTCGCCGGGCCGGCCGTGCAGCATCATCAGCGCGACATCGGGCTTCACCGCCGTCAACACCGACGCGATGTCGCGAGTGACGTCGATGCGGGTGACGCGATAGCCGCGCCGCTCGGCCGCGTCGGCGCACGCCTTGCCCGACCGCAGGCTGACCTCGCGCTCCGACGACCAGCCGCCGAGCAACACCGCCACATGTTTCGAACCGCTCATTCGCCACCTCCCTGCCGGAGAATCCTCCTTACGCTGATTTGCGTTCGTGACCAAATCGCGCATGGCGCGCTATGGTCGAAGCCAGATAAGACGATTCGAGGGTCGGGCCTCGAATAAGGAATTTTCGATGATCAGAGCCTGGCTCGACATGCCGCCGGCGGGAATCTTTGTGACGCTCGCCGTCCTCTATTTCGGGATGGCGGCGATCCTGGCGGGCGTGGCTTTCGCCTCGCCGGCGCGGCGGCCGATCCAGATGCTGCACGGCGTAGTCGCGCCGTTTTTCAACGCGGTCGCGATCCTGTTCGCGCTGCTGACCGGCTTTCTCGCCAACGACATCGGCGACCGCAGCCGTATGGCGAACCGCACCGTCCACTCCGAGGCTGGCGAACTGCGCAACATCCATACGCTGAGCGTCGCCGCGGCTTCGGATATGAAGACCATCCGCGTCGCGTTGAAAACCTATGCCGCCTCCATCGTCGCGGAGGAATGGCCGGCGATGCACGACTTCAAATCCGCGCCCGGCACCGCGACGGCCTATGACAACCTGCTGCGCGAGGTCAGCCAGCCGGGACTCTCGCGCGCGTCGGGACAGGCCGTGCATTCGGCGTTGCTGAACGCGACGGTGCATGCGGGCACGCTACGCAACGCCCGGCTGGCGGTGGCCGGCGACTTGACCAACGACCTCAAATGGCTGGTGGTGATCGTGCTCGGCCTGTTCACGCAAGTGGCGATCGGTCTCGTGCATCTCGAACGTCCGCGCGCCTTCGTCGCGGCGCTGGTCGTCTTTTCCAGCGCGGTGGTGATTACCCTCGGCATCATCGCGCTCCAGGAATATCCGTTCAGCGGCACATTCCGGGTCTCGCCCTTACCGATCGAGAATATCCAGAAATTGAGTGATTGATCTACGCCCGCGCCACCCCGACGCGCTTGATCTCCCAGTGCAGGTCGATGCCCGAATGCGCCTTCACCCGCGCGCGCACCGTCTCGCCCAGCGTCTCGATGTCCTGCGCGGTGGCCTCGCCGGTGTTGATGAGGAAGTTGCAGTGCATTTCGGAGACCTGCGCGCCGCCGACGCGCAAGCCCCGGCAGCCGGCGGCGTCGATCAGTTTCCAGGCGCTGTGACCCGGCGGGTTCTTGAAGGTCGAGCCGCCGGTTTTCTCGCGGATCGGCTGCGCGGTCTCGCGATGGGCCTGCACCGCCTGCATCCGCGCCCGGATCGTCTCGGCATCCGTGGGCGCGCCGCGAAACCGCGCCGAGGTGAACACGAATGACGGGTCGATGCCGCTATTGCGATAGGTGAAGGCCATCGCGGCGTTGTCAAAGCGATGCCGCGCGCCGTCGCGCGCCACCGCCGTCGCCTCGACCAGACTGTCGCGGATTTCGCCGCCGTTGGCGCCGGCGTTCATCCGCAGCGCGCCGCCGATGCTGCCGGGGATGCCGAACAGGAATTCGAGGCCGCCGAGACCCGCCGCCGCCGCCGCTTCCGCCACCCGCTTGTCGAGCGCCGCAGCGCCAGCGTGGACGATGTCACCCTCGACACGAACCTCACCGAAACCGCGCGGCGACAGCCGGATCACCACACCGAGCAGGCCGCCGTCGCGCACGATCAGGTTCGAGCCGACGCCGATGCAATAGACCGGAATGTCCGCGCGCAACCGCGCCAGGAAGTAAGCGAGATCGTCGGCATCGGCCGGCGTGAACAGCGCCTGCGCCGGCCCGCCGACGCGAAACCAGGTGAGCGGCGCCAGCGGCTCGTTACCGAGCAGCCGCCCGCGCAGCTCGGGCATCGCCGCGCGCAGGTCGGGAACGATATCGGGGAAAGTCATGCGACCACCTGCGCGAGCCAGTCGCCGAGCACGCGCCGGCCGGCGGCGGCCGTCGCCGCGCCGCTGCGCGCGGCCTGCGCGCGCAGCATGGAGGGCGCCAGTCCCGCCCTCGCGAGTTCGACGGCATGACCGATCAGCCAGCGCTCCAGTTGCGCCGGTTCGGTTTCGATATGAAATTGCAGGCCGAGCGCGTGTGCGCCGACGGCGAACGCCTGCACCGGGCAAGCCCGGGTGAAGGCGAGCCGCTCCGCGCCATCCGGCAGGTCGAGATTGTCGCCATGCCAGTGCAGCACGTCCACCCCGGCGAGCGGCGCGAGAACGGAGCGCCGGCCCGCGTCGGTGAATTCGAGCGGCGCGTAGCCGATCTCCTTGGCGGGACCGGGCGCGACGCGCGCACCGAGCGCCGCCGCCATCAACTGCGCGCCAAGGCAGATCCCAAGCGTCGGCCGGCGCGCCGCCAAACGGGCGCGCAGCATCGCGATCTCACCGGCGAGAAACGGATACTCGTCGGCTTCATACACGCCGATGGGACCACCGAGCACCACAACCAGCCCGGCCTCGTTCAGCGCCCGCGCATCCAGCGGATCGATGCCCGCATCGAGATAGGACACATCCACGCCGCGCGCCGCGAGAAGATCGCCCAGCAGACCGGCGTCCTCGAAAGCCAGATGGCGCAGCGCCAGACAAGTCGTCATCGCGGATTGTCCAGCGCCTTCAGTTCACCCGGCAGCGCGTAGGCCCATTGCGTGATGTTGCCGGCACCGAGGCAGACGACATAGTCGCCGGGCTTCGCCACGCCGCGCACCACGGCGGCCAGCGCCGCCGCGCTCGGCAGCGCGATCACCTCGCGATGGCCGTGCGCGCGCAGGCCGAGCACGAAACTGTCGCGGTCGATGCCGGGGATCGGCGCCTCGCCGGCGGCATAGACATCGGCGACGACCACCGTGTCGGCGTCGTTGAAACAGGTGCAGAAATCCTCGAACAGCGATTGCAGCCTGGTGTAGCGATGCGGCTGCACCACCGCGATCACCTTGCCGGCGGTGGAGTCGCGCGCGGCCCGCAGCACCGCGGCGATCTCGACCGGGTGATGGCCGTAATCGTCGATGATGGTGACGCCGTTCCATTCGCCGGTGCGGGTGAAGCGCCGCTTGACGCCGCCGAAGCCGGCCAGCGCGGTGCGGATCGCGGCGTCGGAAATGCCCAGTTCGTGCGCCACCGCGATCGCCGCCGTGGCGTTCAGCGCGTTATGGCGGCCCGGCATCGGCAGCACCAGATCAGTAATCTCATGCGTGGTCTCGGCCTTGCGATCGCGGAACGCGACCTTGAAGCTTGAGCCGCCATTCGACGCCTTGAGGTCGATCAGCAGGACGTCGGCTTGCGGATTGGCGCCGTAGGTGATGATGCGGCGATCCTCGATCTTGCCGACCAGCGCCTGCACCACCGGATGATCGATGCACATCACCGCGAAGCCGTAGAACGGCAGGCTCTCGACGAAATTGCGGAAGGCATCCTGCACCGCCTCGAAAGTCTTGAAGTGATCGAGGTGCTCGGGATCGACATTGGTGACGATGGCGACGTCGACCGGCAGCTTGAGGAAGGTGCCGTCGCTCTCGTCGGCCTCCACCACCATCCAGTCGCCGCTGCCGAGCCGCGCATTGGTGCCGTAGGCGTTGATGATGCCGCCGTTGATGACGGTGGGATCGAAATCGCCGGCGTCGAGCAGGGTCGCCACCATCGAGGTCGTCGTGGTCTTGCCATGGGTGCCGGCGATGGCGACGCAGCTTTTCAGCCGCATCAGTTCGGCCAGCATTTCGGCGCGGCGCACCACCGGAATGCGCTGCGCGCGCGCCGCCAGCAGTTCGGGGTTGTCGCGCTTGATCGCGGTGGAGACCACCAGCACGTCGGCGCCGGCGATATTCTCGGCCTTGTGGCCGACGGTGACCTTGATGCCCTTGTCGCGGAGGCGAACGACATTGGCCCCCTCGGCGGCGTCGGAGCCTTGCACGGTATAGCCGAGATTGTTCAGCACCTCGGCGATACCGCTCATGCCGATGCCGCCGATGCCGACAAAGTGGATGGGTCCGATCTCGCGCGGCAGTCTCATGTCATTTAACCCGTCAGTTTGCGTCATGCCCGCGCTTGTCGCGGGCATCCACGCCTTCTATCTGATTCAGCCAAGACGTGGATGGCCGGAACATAGGCGAGCGAAGCGACGCCGTTCTTCGAACGGCTGTGTCCGGCCACGACGTCCAAGTCAAGGGATTGTCCGAACCGGAGGACTAAATTCCCGCCACCTTCGTCACCAGATCGGCCAGCCGTTCGGCCGCGTCCGGCTTGCCGATGCCGCGCGCGCTGGCGGCCATGGCCGCGAGGCGCGCCGGCTCCGCCGCCAGCGCGGAGATCTCCGCCGCCAGCCGGTCCGGCGTGAATTCGGACTGCGGAATCCGGATCGCGCCGCCGGCCTCGGCCAGCACGCCGGCATTGGCGAACTGGTCCTGATCGAGCGCGCCGGGCAGCGGCACCAGGATCGACGGCCGCCCGATGGCGCCGAGTTCCGCCACGGTGGTCGCGCCGGAGCGTGAAATCACCAGATGGCTCGAAGCCAGCCGCGACGGCAGGTCGGCGAAGAACGGAGCCAGTTCGGCATCGATCTTGAGCCGGTCATAGATGGCGCGCACGCGCGGCATGTCCTCCTCGCGCACCTGCTGCGTCAGCTTGAGCCGCGGCCACAACGCCGGCTCCAGCCGCTCGATCGCGGGGGGCACGATATCCGACATCACCCGCGCGCCCTGGCTGCCGCCGACCACCAAGAGGCGCAGGCGCTCGTTGGGCCGGGGCGCCTCGAACGGCATCGCCGCCGCGAGTACCGCCGGCCGCAGCGGCGTCCCGGTCACGGTGGTTTTCGCCGCGAGCGTCGGGTCGCGATCCAGCACGCCGGGCAGCGAGGTGGCGATGGCGTTGACCCGCGCCGCCAGCAGGCGATTGGCGCGACCCAGCACGGCGTTGGAATCATGAATCAGCGTCGGCACGCCAATGAGGCGCGCCGCGAACAGCGGCGGCAGGGTCGGATAGCCGCCGAAGCCGATCACCGCGGCGGGACGCAAGCGGCGGATCAGTTTGAGCGCGGCCATGGTGCCGGCGGCGAGCGTCAGCCCGGTTTTCGCCAGCGCCAGAGGGGAGCGCCCGCGCACCGTCGCGCTCGGCACGACGTGAAGCGTTTCCCCGGAGAACAGTCCGCTGAAGCGAAGCGCGCGGTCGTCGGTGACGAGTTGCGCGCGCAGCCCGCGCCGCATCAGCGCCGCGCCCAGCGCCTCGGCGGGAAACAGATGGCCGCCGGTGCCGCCCGCCGCCAGCAGGATGAGAGGGGCGTCGCTCATGATCGCTCGCAATGACGATCCATGTCCCTACGCATAGGCTTGCGCCGCGTTGATATCGCCGATCGACGCCATTTCGGTCGAGGGCCGCTGCCGCGTCAGCGCCAGCATCATGCCGACGCCGTAGGCCAGCGACACCATCGACGAACCGCCGTAGGAAATGAACGGCAGCGTCATGCCCTTGGCGGGAATGAGGTGCAGGTTCACCGAGATGTTGATCGCGGCCTGCACGCCGAACAGGATCGCCAGGCCCGACGCCGCGAACCGCGTGAACAGATCCTCGTTGGCATAGGCGCGCGACAGCGTGCGCAGCACGATGAAGGCGAACAGCCCGGCCAGCGCCAGACAGAAGATGATGCCGAATTCCTCGGCGGCCACCGCGAAGACGAAATCGGTATGGCTATCGGGAAGGATGCGTTTCACCGTGCCCTCGCCCGGACCGACGCCGAACCAGCCGCCGTGCAGGAACGATTCCATCGCAGTGTCGACCTGAAACGTATCGCCCGAGGCCGGGTCCATGAACCGCTTGATGCGCGCGGCGACGTGCGGCACCAGGAGATAAGCGCCGAACAGTCCGGCCGCGGCAGAGCCGGCGAGGCCGAACACCCAGACCATCCGCATGCCCGCGATGAAGAACAGCGCGCCCCACACCATCAGGATCAGCATGGTCTGGCCGAAATCCGGCTCCAATACCAGGAGCGTCACCAATCCGAGCAGCGCCGCCAGCGCCATCGAGGTCGCCGGCATCTCGGGCCGCCGCGCCGATTCCGAAAACAGCCACGCCACCACCACGACGAAGGCCGGCTTGGCGGATTCGGACGCCTGAATATTGACGCCGAGAATGGTGATCCAGCGCCGCGCGCCCTTCACTTCCGCGCCGAACATCAGGGTGACGACGATCAAGGCGACGCTGATCACCAGCACGATCAGCGCGCTGCGCCGGATCTGCCGTGGCGACAGGAACGACACCGTCAGCATCACGATCAGCGACGGCAGCAGAAACATCACATGGCGGTTGAAGAAGTGAAACGGATCGAGCCCGATGCGGGTCGCCACCGACGGGCTCGCCGCCAGCGACAGGATGACGCCGCACAGGATCAGCAGCACGAACGCGCCGAGCAACAGCCGGTCGACGGTCCACCACCATTCGGAAAGCGGCGTGCGTTGTTCGCGTGAAATCATGGCGGGTCCTGCGGGCGGATCACCGCCCATTGGTCCCCCATCATGGTTGCCGAACCGTTAACGGACCGCGAACAATTATCGTGATGACTTATAGCGTTTCATGCTTTGACGGAAACACCCGGAGGCGTCATTGCCGGGCTTGACCCGGCAATCCATCATTCTTTTGAGTGGATGGATGCGCGGATCAAGTCCGCGCATGACGACTGATAATTCCGTCGACGGCGGAAAGCCTCTAGACCACCGGCGCGACGCCGTCCAGCGCCCGCACCAGTTCGCCGAACCGCGCGCCACGAATTTCGAAGTTGGGGAACTGATCGAACGAGGCGCAGGCCGGCGACAGCAGCACCACCGCCTCCGCCAGCCCCGCCGCCCCGGCGTCCCGCGCGGCGTTGGGGACCGCGACGTCGAGCGTCCCGCTGATCTCGTAAGGCACCTTGAACTGGTCCAGGGTTGCGGCGAACGCCTCGGCCGCGGCGCCGATCAGATAGGCCTTGCGGATGCGCGGGAAAAATTCGGCGAGCGAGGTGATGCCGCCGGTCTTGGGCTTGCCGCCGGCGATCCAGAAGATGTCGCCGAACGAGGCCAGCGCCCGCGCCGTGGCGTCGGCGTTGGTGCCTTTCGAATCGTTGACGAACAGCACGGAGCCCTGCCGCCCGACCTGCTCCATGCGGTGCGCGAGGCCGGGAAAACTGCGCAAGCCCTTTTGCAGCACGTCGCCGCTCACGCCGAGCGCCAGCGCGGCGGCGGCGGCGCAGGCGGCATTCTGCGCGTTGTGGACGCCGCGCAGCGAGCCGATGCCGCCGATCCGCGCGATGTCTGTCCGCGCGCCGCCCGCCGCGCGCACGATCGTCTCGTGCTCGACATAGATGCCGTCGGCGAGCGGCTGGCGGACCGAGATCCGCGTCACCGGCCGGCCCGCCTGTTCGCGCCGGTCGGCCACGGCCCGGCACCAGCCATCATCGACGCCGACGATGGCCGCCCCGCCCGGCTGCACGCCGGCGACCAGCCGCTCCTTCACCGCGGCGTAGTGATCGATGCTGCCGTGGCGATCGATGTGGTCCTCGCTGACATTGAGCAGGATGCCGACGTTTGGGTCGAGCGAGGGGCAGAGGTCGATCTGGTACGACGACATCTCGATGACATGGACGCGGCCGGCGCGCGGCGGCTCCAGCGACAGGATCGCGGTGCCGATATTGCCGCCCATCTGCACGTCGTGCCCGGCCTCGCGCATCAGATGCGCGATCAGCGCGGTGGTGGTGGATTTGCCGTTGGTGCCGGTGATGGCGACGAACGGCGCGTTCGGCGCGAAGCGGCGGCGCTCGCGGCAGAACAGTTCGATGTCGCCGATCACCTCGACGCCGGCGCGTTGCGCGGCGAGCACGGTCCAGTGCGGTTGCGGATGGGTCAGCGGCACGCCCGGCGTCAGCACCAGCGCGGCGAAATTTTGCCATGCCGCGTCACGCAGGTCGGCGGTGACGAAGCCCGCGCGCGCGGCCTGCGCCATGCGCTCGGCGTTGTCGTCGCAGGCGACGACATCGGCGCCGCCGGCGCGCAGCGCCTCGCAGCTCGCAAGGCCGGAGCCGCCGAGCCCGAACACGGCGACCCGCCTGCCGGCGAATGAGGTGACGGGAATCATGACGCCGTCACCGCAGCTTCAGCGTGGACAGGCCGAGCAGCGCCAGCATCACCGCGATGATCCAGAACCGGATCACCACCTGCGGCTCGGTCCAGCCCTTCTGTTCGAAATGATGATGGATCGGCGCCATCTTGAACACGCGCTTGCCGGTCAGCTTGAACGAGGCCACCTGCACGATCACCGACACCGCCTCCAGCACGAACAATCCGCCGATCACCGCCAGCACGATCTCGTGCTTCACCGCCACCGCAATCGAGCCCAGCATGCCGCCCAGCGCCAGCGAGCCGGTGTCGCCCATGAAGATCGAGGCCGGCGGCGCGTTGAACCACAGGAAGCCGAGCCCGGCCCCCAGCACCGCGCCGCACAGCACCGACAGTTCACCGGTGCCGGCGACGTAGTTGATCTGCAGGTAGTCGGAGAACACCGCGTTGCCGGCGAGATAGGAGATCATGCCAAAGCTCGCGGCGGCGATCATCACCGGCACGATGGCGAGGCCGTCGAGGCCGTCGGTGAGGTTCACCGCGTTGCCGGCGCCGACGATGATGAAGCCGCCGAAAATCACGAAGAACCAGCCAAGGTTAATGACGACTTCCTTGAAGAACGGGATCGCCAGCGAACTCGACAGCGGCTCGCGGCCGATCCGCATCATCGCATAGCAGGCCAGCGCCGCGATGACGCCTTCGATCACCAGGCGGCTGCGGCCGCCGAAACCGTTGTGGCTCTGCTTGGTGACCTTCAGATAATCGTCGTAGAAGCCGACCAGACCGAAGCCGAGCGTGACGCCGAGCACGATCCAGACATAGGGGTTCACCGGATTGGCCCACAGCAGCGTCGAGACCACGAGGCCGGACAGGATCATCAACCCGCCCATGGTCGGCGTGCCCTTCTTGGTCAGGTGGCTCTGCGGGCCATCGCTGCGGATCGGCTGGCCCTTGCCCTGCCGGATGCGCAGGTTGTCGATAATCCACGGGCCGAACAGGAATACGAACAGCGCCGCGGTGACCATCGCACCGCCGGTCCGGAACGTGATGTAGCGAAACACGTTGAGGCCCGGAAAGGTCGGCGCCGCGTCGATCAACCAGTAAAACATGCAATCCGCCTTACACCGCTGCGTCGTCGTGCGCGGCCTTGTCGGGGAAGCGCTTCTCCAGCGCGCTGACGATGACTTTCATCTTCGAGCCGAGCGAGCCCTTGACCATGACGGCGTCGCCCGCGCGCAACGCCGCCGCCACCTGCGACTCAAGCAGGGTTGAGCTTTCGGCATAGCCGCCGCGCCTGCCGGATGGAAGGGCATCCCACAGGTTTCGCATCAACGCCCCGCAGCAAAATACCGCGTCGATGCCGTTGGCGGTCACCGCCTCGGTCAGGGCGCGATGCAGGTCGGGGCCTTGCGGCCCGAGTTCCAGCATGTCGCCGAGCACCGCGATCCTTCGCCCTTGGGGGCCGACCGCCGCGCGGCCAAGCACGTTCAGCGCCGCCGCCATCGACGCCGGATTGGCGTTGTAGCTTTCGTCGATCAGCATGACGCTGCCATGGCCGAGTTCAAGCGCCTTGCGCACGCCGCGCCCCGCCGCCGCCTGAACCTGCGACAGCGCCAGCGCCGAGCGCGCCAGATCCGCGCCCGCCAGCGAGGCCGCCGCCAGCACCGCCAGCGAATTCAGCGCCATGTGACGGCCCGGCATCGCCAACTTGTAGGTGATGTCGTGATCGAGAATGTCGGCATGGATCGCCGAGCAGGCGGCGTGCAGGGCGACATCGCGCAGCCGCGCGTCGGCGGCCTTGTGCGCGCCGAAGGTGACGACACGGGCGACGCCGGCCTTCGCGGCCTGCCGCTTCAGCCGCGCGAATTGATCGTTGTCGCGGTTGAGCACCGCCGTGCCGCCCGGCTCAAGCCCTGAAAAAATCTCCGCCTTGGCGTCGGCGATCGCTTCAACGCTGCCGAAGAACTCCAGATGCACCGGCTCGACGGTGGTGATGATCGCGATATGCGGCCGCACCAGCTTGACCAGCGGCGTGATCTCGCCGGTGTGATTCATGCCGATCTCGAACACCGCGTAGGCGGCATCGGCCGGACAGCGCGCCAGCGACAAGGGCACGCCCCAGTGATTGTTGAACGAAGCCACCGAGGCGTGGGTCTTGCCCTGCTTGTCCAGGACCTGCCGCAGCATCTCCTTGGTCGAGGTCTTGCCGACCGAGCCGGTCACCGCGATCACCCTCGCGCCGAGCCTTGCGCGCGAAACCTTCGCCAGATCGACCAGCGCGGCGAGCACGTCCTCGACCACCAGCAACGGCGCGTCGGCCGCGAATTGATCGCGCTTGTCGCGGGCGACGACGGCGAGCGCCGCACCGGCCGCAAGCGCGGCCGCGACGAAAGCGTGGCCGTCATGGACGTCGCCCTTGATGGCGAAGTAAGCGTCTCCCGGCGCGATGGTGCGGCTGTCGATCGACAGGCCGTGGACCGCGGCGGGCAGCGCGCCGCCGGCCTCGGCCCGCATCGCCTGCGCCATGGCTTCCGGGGTCCAGAGGGGCTGCGTGCTCATGCGACCTTCACCTTCAATGCGTCCGCGACCGCGTCGTGATCGCTGAACGGCAGTGTGCGATCGCCGATAATCTGGCCGGTTTCGTGGCCCTTGCCGGCGATCAACAGCACATCACCGTCCTGCAAATCATCGATCGCGGCGCGGATCGCCGCGGCGCGGTCGCCGATCTCGCGCGCAGCCGGCGCGCTGGCGATGATGGCAGCGCGGATCGCGGCCGGGTCCTCGCTGCGCGGATTGTCGTCGGTGACGATCACCACGTCGGCGTTGCGCGCGGCGATCTCGCCCATCAGGGGCCGCTTGCCGGCGTCGCGGTCGCCGCCGGCGCCGAACACCACGACCAGCCGCCGCCTGACGTAAGGCCGCAGCGCCTGCAGCGCTTTCGCCAGCGCGTCGGGCTTGTGGGCGTAATCGACGAAGATCGGCGCGCCGTTCTTCTCGCCGACCCGTTCGAGCCGGCCCTTGGCGCCTTCGAGATGATCCAGCGCCGCGAACACCCGCGCGGCGTCGCTGCCGGTTGAGATCGCAAGCCCCGCCGCCACCAGCGCGTTCTCGATCTGGAATTCGCCGACCAGCGGCAGCCGCACCGCGTATCGTCGCCCGCGATGTTCGAGGCCAAGTTGCTGCGCGAAACCATCGACCACGACATCGAGCAGGCGAATGCCCATGCCCTCGCCGTCGCCTTGGCGTCCCACCGTGACAACGCGCAGGCCGCGTCCTTGCGCGGCGTCGATCACTTGAGCCGACACATCGTGATCGGCGGCGATCACGGCCGCGCCGCCGTCAACGATCAGATCGGTGAACAGCCGCAGCTTGGCCGCGAGGTAGTGCGCGACATCGGGATGATAATCCATATGATCGCGCGACAGGTTGGTGAAGCCGCCGGCCTTCACCCGCACGCCGTCGAGACGGAACTGATCGAGCCCGTGGGACGAGGCTTCCAGCGCCAGATGCGTCACGCCGTCGCCCGCCAGTTGATCGATGGTCCGATGCAGCGCCACCGGGTCCGGCGTCGTCAGCGAGCCGTAGACATTACGCTTCTCGCTCACCACGCCGACGGTGCCGATGCTGGCCGCCTCGAACCCGAGGCGCTGCCAGATCTGGCGGGCGAACGCCGCCACCGAGGTCTTGCCGCTGGTGCCGGTGACGGCGGCGACGGTCGCCGGCTGGCGCGGATAAAAGCGCGCGGCGGCCTGTGCCAGCGCGCGGCGCGGATTGTTCACCGCCACGAAGGGCACGCGCACCGAGGCCGCCGCCGCGCCGTCGCCGGCGACGGCCACCGCGCCGGAGGCGATCGCCTGATCGATGAATCGCGCGCCGTCGGTCTTGACCCCGGCCAGCGCGAAGAACAGATCGCCGGGCCTCACCGCGCGGCTGTCGACGGCGATCCCGGTCACCGCGATCTCCCGCGCCAAGGAATCGGTCGAGGGATCGATCGCAACGTCAGCGCTGAACAGATCGCAAAGTTTCATGGTTTCCCGGCCTGACGTGGCCTCACCCGGCCGCGTCTCAGCAGAATCGGAATCGGGTCGTCACACGCCAACGCAAATACATCCGCCTATCTCGATGTCGCAAGAATAAGGCGCTCGGACGGCGGCAGATCAAAACGCGGCTCGATTCCCAACAGCGGCGCGATGCGGGCGATCACCTTGCCGCCGGTCGGCACCGCGTTCCAGCCGGAGGTGATGAAGCCATAAGTCTCCTTCAGCGGCTGCGGCTCGTCGAGCATGATTAGGATCTGATATTTCGGATTGTCCGCCGGCAGGATCGCGGTGAAACTGTTGAGCACCTTTTTCTTGGCGTAGCGGCCGTTGATGACCTTTTCGGCGGTGCCGGTCTTGCCGCCGACATAGTAGCCCTTGACGTCGGCCTTGCGCGCGGTGCCGACCTCGGCGTTGAGCCGCATCAGGAAGCGCATCTTGTCGCTGGTTTCCGGCTTGATGACGCGCTTGGCGAGCTTCATCGCCTCCTCCTCGGACCGCTTGAGGAAGGTCGGCGGGATCAGGTAGCCGCCATTGACCAGCGCGTCGATCCCCATCACCGCCTGCAACGGCGCCACCGCCATGCCGTGCCCAAAGGAAATGGTGACGGTGTTGAGTTCGCCCCATCGGCGCGGCAGGATCGGCGACGCGCTCTCCGGCAGTTCGGTGCGCAGCCGCGTCATCTGGCCCATCTTGCGCAGGAACGCCTGATGCGCCTCGACGCCCTGCCCCAGCGCCATGCGCGCCGCGCCGACGTTGGAGGAGTAGGTGAAGACTTCCTTGGTGTTGATGAAGCGACCAAGCGGATGGTCGTCGTGAATCTTGAAACGGCCGAAATGCAGCGGCCCGCGCGCGTCCCACATCGAGTTCAATGTCGCCTTGCCGGAATCCAGCGTCATCGCCAGCGTAAACGCCTTGAAGGTCGAGCCCATCTCATAGACGCCGGTGGTCAGGCGGTTGATGCGGTCGGGGTCGTTGGCCTCCTTTGGGTTGTTGGGATCGAAGTCCGGCAGCGACACCATCGCCACGATCTCGCCGGTCCTGACGTTGGAGACCAGCCCGGAGGCGGCCTTGGCCTTGAAATGTTCCTTGGCCTTCATCAACTCGTCGCGCAGCGCGTGCTCGACCCGCAGATCGACCGCGAGCTCGACCGGCTTCTGCAAGCGGTCGGTGGCGAAGCCGGCGCGATGCAGGTCCGCGAGCCCGTTGTTGTCGAGCCATTTCTCGATGCCGGCGATGCCCTGGTTGTCGATGTTGACGAGGCCGATCAGGTGCGAGACGTCGACGCCGTTGGGGTAGTCGCGCTTGTTCTCGCGCAGGAAGCCGATGCCGGGCAGGCCGAGGCGATGAATGTCGTGCTGCTGGCGCGGCGTGATTTCACGCTTGAGCCAGACAAAGCCCCGTTTCGACGACAGGCGGTCGCGCACTTCCTTGGCGTCGAGATCGGGCAAGGCGGCGGTGAGCATCTCGACCGCCTCGTCGACGTCGATCAGGCGGCGCGGCTCGCCGAACAGCGACGGCGTCTTGACGTCGGTGGCGAGGATCTGGCCGTTGCGATCGACGATATCCGGCCGCGCGGTGGCGGTGGCGTCCTGGGTGACGCGGCGCGACCCGTGACCTTCGCCGAAGGTCGCGAACATCACCAGCCGTGCCCCGATGACGACATAGACCAGCGAGAAAATCAGCATGGTCAGTCCGACGCGCGCCCGCGCCCGCGCCGCGCGATCGACGTTCTGCCCGTAGAGCAGGCTGCGGATCATGCGCTGCCGCCACGCCGAGAACGAGCGCGCCGGGCCGCGCGCGATGCCGGTGTCATCGCTCATCGCGCGCCCTCCGTTTGCGGGATCGAGCCGGTCAACAGGTCGGGATCGGTGGTGTCGATCATCGCGCCGATCGGATCGGGCTCGTTGGGATTGATCAGGGTCGGCGAGCGCTCCGGCAGGTTCTTCAACTGATCGTATTGCCGGGCGTCGATCGGCCGCAGCCTGGTGTGACGCTCGGCGAAGCCTTGCAGCCGCTTCGGCGAGTCGAGCCGCGCCCACTCGGCGCGCAACGCGGCGATGGCGTCACGCTGCGCCCGCACCTCGGCATGCAGCCGCTGCACGCGCTCGGTGCGCGACGTCGATTCCATCTTGATGCGATAGACATAGGAGGCGCCGAACACCAGGAGACAGACGACGAGGAGATGGATGATCCGCATGGCTCAGCCTCTCCGCATCACGCTGGCGAGCGTCGGCCATGACGGCAATTCGTCCGCCGGCCGCGCCGGCGCTTCGGTGCGCTCGGCGGCGCGCAGTTTCGCGGAGCGCGCGCGCGGATTGGCGGCGACCTCGGTGTCGCCCGGGATCACCGGGCGCTTGGTCAGCACGGTGAAGCGGGGCGCCTCGGCCTCGATCTGCGGCAGATGCCGCGAACCGCCGCTCGGCCGCCCACGCGCGACCAGAAAATTCTTGACGATGCGGTCTTCCAGCGAATGGAACGTCACCACCACCAGCCGGCCGCCCGGCCTCAAGACCTGCTCGGCCGCGGCCAGCGCCAGATGCAATTCGTCGAGTTCGGCGTTGACGAAAATCCGCAGGCCCTGAAACGTCCGCGTCGCCGGATGAATCTCGCCGGGCCTCGCGCGCACCACGCGGCCGACGATCTCGGCCAGGGCGCGCGTCGTCGCGATCGGTGTCTCGCGACGGGCCGCGACGATGGCGCGGGCGATCTGCCGCGAGAACCGCTCCTCGCCGAAGATGTAGATGATGTTGGCGAGATCGGCTTCCGAGGCGCTGGCGACGACGTCGGCGGCGCTGGGACCCGAGCCGCTCATCCGCATGTCGAGCGGACCGTCGAGCCGGAACGAGAAGCCACGCTCGGCCTGATCGATCTGCATCGACGACACGCCGATGTCCATCACCACGCCGTCCACCGCGTCAAAGCCTTGCGCGGCGCAGATCGCGGCCAGATTGGAGAAGCGGTCCTCCACCAGCGTCAGCCGTCCGTCCGACTTGTCCACGAGATCGAACCCGCCGGTGATGGCGGTGCGGTCGCGGTCGATGCCGATGACGCGGACGCCTTCGACCGCGAGCAGCGCGCGGCTGTAGCCGCCGGCCCCGAAGGTGGCGTCGACATAGACGCCGCCGGCATGCGGCGACAGCCACTGGAGCACCTCGCGGCCGAGCACGGGAACATGACGCGGCGATTGCTGCGATGTCATGGTCGCCCGCCTGTCGCGGCGCGCGCGCCGGCGCCGCTGCGGACTGGCCTGGCCGATGGCTTTGGCGATGACATGGAGGTTGCGCCGGATTCCTCTCGCCGTTTCGACGCGACAATCCGGACTGCCACATGGGACGATGCGCGGGGCCATGGGATTCGTCAGCGCCAAAGGGACCTTAGCCGCCCGAACGGGCCGGCTTTGCATCCTTCAGTAACGGCGGTTACCGTTAAAAAAGCGTTGATGAAACCGTGGACGTTCGATGCAACGCCGGAACCGGGACACCTCGCGCGCCGCGCGGATTCCCTGTGGATGTGGGGCCGTGGACCGCGAGGCCGCTTGCCCGTCAGCGTAACCGCCGTTTACTTTATGTCGGGATGGCGGCGGCGGCGCGCGGTGAATTGATCGCCTGCCGCAAAAACGAGCGGCGAGCGCCATTGCTTCGCCGGTTTGGGGCCGCCGGGTTTGAGGGGTGAAGTCGAGTTGGATCCTACCGCGCCCAAGAAGCCGACTCCGAGGCGCCAGCGGGTCCTTCCGATCCCGAAGGCCAGCGCCAACATGCCGAAATTCACCCCCGATTCCTCCGTCGTGTTCGACGTGGTTCCCTCGGAGAATTTCGGCGACAGGAACAAGGGCCTCGTGCCCGACATGATCCTGCTGCACTATACCGGCATGCCGGATCTCGAAGGCACGCTGTACCGGCTCTGCACCCAGGGCACCGACGTGTCCGCGCATTACGTGGTGCTGGAGGACGGCCGCATCCTGCAATGCGTGCCGGAAGCCAAGCGCGCCTGGCACGCCGGCGTGTCGTCTTGGGCGGGCGAAACCGACATCAACTCCTGCTCGATCGGCATCGAGATCGTCAATCGCGGCCACGACTGGGGCTATCCGGATTTTCCGTTGCGACAGATCGCGGCGGTGATCGCGCTGTGCCGGGGCATCATGATCCGCCGGAAGGTGCCGCCGCATCGGGTGCTGGCGCATTCCGACGTCGCGCCGTCGCGCAAGCAGGATCCCGGCGAGAAATTCCCGTGGCGGTCGCTGGCGGATTCCGGCGTCGGGCTGTGGGTCGAGCCAGCCCCGATCGTCGAGGGCGAGACGCTGCGCCCGGGCGCGACCGGCGATCAGGTCCGCGAGTTGCAAACCGCGCTGGCGCGCTTCGGTTACGGCATCGAGGCGGACGGCCGCTACGGCGTGCCGACGCGCGAGGTCGTCACGGCGTTCCAGCGGCACTTTCGCCCGCAGCGCGTCGACGGCATCAGCGATCCGTCGACAATGCAGACCTTGCAGGCGCTGCTTGCCGCCCTGCCGGGCTCGAAATCGCTCGCCGCCGCCTCGTAACCCGCATCGCATCCCGTACCGCTTGACGGATCGCCGCCAAGGCCGCAAGGGTGAAGCGTCAGTCGGCCGGACGGCCGCTCCGGCAAACGCCGAAAGGCCGCCGGGGAGGAAAGTCCGGGCTCCATCGACACGCGGTGCCGGATAACGTCCGGCGGGGGCGACCCCAGGGAAAGTGCCACAGAGAACGAACCGCCCGCGCACGCCCTTCGGGGCTCGCGCGGGTAAGGGTGAAAAGGTGCGGTAAGAGCGCACCGCGCCGCCGGCAACGGC
Organism: Xanthobacteraceae bacterium; assembly: GCA_039808365.1. Classification (GTDB taxonomy): domain Bacteria; phylum Pseudomonadota; class Alphaproteobacteria; order Rhizobiales; family Xanthobacteraceae; genus 62-47. Next base: position 91,100 of record JBDHSX010000002.1, read on the forward strand.
GGCGGCAGGGCAAACCACACCGGGAGCAAAACCGAATAGGGACGGCGCAGCGGCTCCTTCGCGCAAGCGATAACACCGCGAGATCGTGTCGGATCTGCCGTCCGGGTAGGTTGCTTGAGGCGATGTGCGAACATCGCCCCAGACGAATGGCCGTCACGCCGCGTCCGTGCCAACGGGCGCGGCCCTACAGAACCCGGCTTACAGGCTGGCTGATATTTTCTTGCACGATCCGATGAGAGGTCCGGCGTTTTCGCGCCGGGCCTCTCGCCCAGCCTGACCCCGTGACCCGGGGCGCGCTGCGGCATGAAGCGACGCTGCGCAGAACCGAGGCACGACTGAGATGGAAACCCAGCCCAGCAGTTGTTCAACGGCCTGCTAGTCATCGTCCTCGTCATGTTCCGGCGCGGGATGGCGCGCGCCGCGGCGGGCGATCGAACTGGTATAGGCGGGTTCGGCGTAACCGCCGCGCCCGGCACGCGCCGCGATCATCTCGCCCGACACCGCCGCCGGCTTGCAGATCACGCGGCCGCTGGAACGCCGCATCAGATCGACGTGAATGTGATTGTAGTGATAGACGTTGGCGCCCGGCGCCAGCACGGTGCTGAAGTGCTGGCACGCCGCGCCCTGCACGTCGCGCAGGAAACCCTGCTCCTCCGGCAGTCCCTTCCAGCCCTTTTGCACCGAGATGTAGCGGCCGTCGGCCAGCGTGAAGCCGGCGACATCGAGGGCGTTGCCGAAAGCGTGCTCGGAAATATGCGCGCGCGGATTGCCGTTCATGCCGCGACACGAATAGGCCGAGATCTGCTTGATCTCGACGACGCGCGCCCCGAACCAGCGGATCGCCGCCGGCTGGATGTTCTCGTTCAACCATCGGTCGAGCGCCGACACGATCGGGCATGCGAGCGTCGCGGTCGGCTTCAGCGTCACCGCGCCGAACGCCGCGACTTGCGGCGCGCGCGCCGGCCCCAACGCCGGCAGCGGCGTTTCACGCGCGGCGGCGGCCGGCGAATAATCTTGCGATGGGTTCGAGGCGACGTACCCTCGTTGCGGATCCGGGCCACGTTGCGAATAAGGCTGCGGCCCGGTCTGCCAGCCGGGCGGTGCACGGCCTTCCGCCGGCAGCGCGATTTCGTCGGTGGCGGCGGCGACGCCCGGCGCGTTCAGCGACACCGGCCCGCGCGCGGCGACCGGTTGCGACGCCGCCGCATAGCCCGGTTGCGAACCGGGCCACCGCGGTTGATTGCTGCCACCGACCGCGGCGGGCGGCCGCATGTCGTCGGCAAAGCCGAGCGAGGTCGACGTCTCCCCCAGCGCCGCGACCTTGAGCGGATACTCGGCGCCGCAGACGCCGGGACCGGAAATCGGATTGATCCGGACCACTTCGGCGGTTTCCTTCACGGCTCCCGACTTCATGCAGGCCGCCTCGGCCTCGGCGCGCCACGGGTCGCGCTGCTCGAACTGGAAGAAACCCCGGCCGCAACCGGCCAGCGAAGCCAGCGCGGCACAGCCCATCAGCGAAAGGATTATTCGGCGCGTCATCCGCGCACGGTGGTCGAATTTATTTAAAGACTCTTCAACACATTGATTTCACGAAATTTTAACCATGCGCGCGAGGCCCGCGACAATTGGCGCGGGTCGGCCTGGAACGAAGCACGGGCTTTCCGATTGAGATCCCGGTCCGGATCAGCGCGTTCGAAACCGGGAGATCGCGATGACGACATTCGGCACACTCTCCACCCTGACCGCCTATCTGTCGCTGGCCTTGGTCGGCGCCATTGTGCTCGGGCTGCTGTGAGGCGATCGGCGGGCGCGGCGCCTTGACGACGCCACCTTGAGGTCCCATTGACGGCGGGCTTTCGTCGCGGGGACCGGAAACCGATGCGTCTCAAATCCGTCGCGATCGCCGCCGGGGTGGTCGCGGCCGCATTCGCCGCCACCCTGACGGCAATGGACTGGCTGGCCTCCGGCCCCTCGCCGCCGGCGCCGGTGCTCGCGCAACTGCCACCGCTGCCGGAGACGACGCGCCATTCCATTCTGCTGGCGCCGATCAAAATTTCGCTCAAGGCCATCGCTGACGCCGCCGAGCGCGCCGCCCCGCGCAATTTCGCCGGCAAGGCCGCCAACCCGGTGCCGCAACTGTTGCAGGACGCCGACATCAACTGGACCGCCGCGCGCGGCGCCATCACCGCCGCCGGCGGCGCAAGCGGGCTGACCATGGCGGCCCCGCTCGCCGGCAAGCTCAAGGTCACGGGCACGTTGTCCGCCGGCGCGAAGGGCGCGATCGGCGAGGCGCTCGGTTCGCTCCTCGGCGGCAACGTCGCCAAACAGATCGGGACGATCAACATCAAGGCGTTCAAGGCCGACGCCGAAATTCGCGGCAACGTCGCGATGACCTCGCGGCCGGCGCTGACGGCGAACTGGCGCGTCGAGCCGAACCTCGCGGCGCAGGTCGACCTTGGCGACACGCAGCTCTCGATCGCCGGGGTCCGCGTCAGCGTCCCCGCCCAGACCAAACCCGCCATCGACCGGGCGGTGAACGAGCAACTCGCCGCCTTGCAGCAGCGCATCCGGGATGATCCGCTGCTCGAACAGAACGCGCGGCGGGAATGGGCCAGACTGTGCCGCTCGATTCCGCTCCATGACGCGGCGGCGGCGCCTTCGCAATTGTGGCTGGAGCTGAAGCCGACCCGGGCCATCGCGGTGCAACCGGCGATCGACGCCGACAACGTCACGCTGCTGCTCGGCATCGACGCCGAGACGCGGATCACCGCGCGCGAGACCAAGCCGCAATGTCCCTTCCCCGCTGTGCTCGACCTGATTCCGCCGCGTCCGGGACGGGTCGATATCGCCGTGCCGGTCGACCTGCCGTTCACCGACATCGACCGCATCCTGGCGACGCAACTCGCCGGCAAGACATTTCCGGAGGGAAAGGACGAAGCCGTCGCCGTCACCGTCAAGCGCGCCACGGTGGCGGCGGCCGGCGACCGCTTGCTGATCTCGCTGGTGGTGGACGCCAAGGAAAAGCGAAGCTGGTTCGGGCTCGGCGCCGACGCCACGGTCCGGATCTGGGGCAAGCCGACCCTCGATCCGGCACGGCAGACCGTGCGCCTGACCGACATCAAGCTCGCGGTCGAATCCGACGCAGCCCGTGGCCTGTTCGGCGCGGCCACCCGCGCGGCGATCCCCTATCTGGAACAGGCGGTCGCGGAGAAAACCGTGATCGATCTCAAGCCCTTCGCCGCCGACGCCCGGCAACGGATCGGCGCGATGATCGCCGGCTTGCAGAAGGCCGATGACGGCGTCCGCGTCGAGGCCGCGATCGACAGCCTGCGCCTCGCTGGAATCGCCTTCGATTCCACCAAGCTACGGATCATCGCCGAGGCCGGCGGCCCAATGAAGGTGACCGTGACGCGGCTGCCCGCCTTCTAGGCGAGGCCGACCTTCCTTAACGCACTGTCTTCAAACGATTTTTTGAGAAATCGGTCGCGGTTTCCGCAAATCACGCTCGCGTCGGAAGACCGCCGGGTGCGACAATCTGTCTTGCGGCGGAGGGATGGTATTGGCACAACCGCAATCTGCGGCACGCCGCCGCACCCGCCCCGCAAGAAAAACAATCCGAGGAGATCGTCCCGATGAACAAAACCGCCGCAACCCTCATGGCCGGCCTCGCCATCGCCGTTTTCGGCGGCCCGGCGCAGGCCCAGATTTCGGACGACGTGGTCAAGATCGGCGTCCTGACCGACATGTCGAGCCTGTATTCCGACGCCACCGGCAAGGGTTCGCTGATCGCCACCCAGATGGCGGTCGAGGATTTCGGCGGCAAGGTCAAGGGCAAGCCCATCGTCGTGCTGTCCGGCGACCACCAGAACAAGCCCGACGTCGGCGTCAACATCGTCCGCAACTGGATCGACAACGACAAGCTCGACGCGGTGTTCGACGTGCCGACCTCTTCGGTGGCGCTGGCGGTCTCGGCGCTGACGACCGAGAAGAACAGGATCTTCATCAATTCCGGCGGCGGCAGTTCGGATCTCACCGGCAAGGCGTGCTCGCCGGTCTTTGTCCACTACACCTATGACACCTATGCGCTGTCGAGCGTCGCCGGCAAGGCGATGGTCAAGCGCGGCGCCGACACCTGGTTCTTCATCACCGCCGACTATGCCTTCGGCCACGCGCTGGAGCGCGACGCGGCCGCCATCGTCAAGGCCGCCGGCGGCAAGGTGCTCGGCGCGGTGCGCCATCCGCTGAACACCTCCGACTTCTCGTCGTTCCTGCTGCAAGCGCAGGCGTCGAAGGCGAAAGTGATCGCGCTGGCCAATGCCGGCGGCGACTCCACCAACGCACAGAAGCAGGCGGCCGAATTCGGCATCGTCCAGGGCGGCCAGAAGCTGATCGCGCTGCTTCAGGAGATCACCGATACGCACAGCCTCGGCCTCCAGCAGGAACAGGGCCTGATCCTCACCGACGGATTCTACTGGGACATGAACGACGAGACCCGCGCCTTCTCGAAGCGCTTCCTGGAGAAGGTCGGCCACATGCCGACGATGATCCAGGCCGGACTCTATTCGGCGACGATGCACTACCTGCAAGCCATCGACGCCACCGGCACCGACGACACCGCCAAGGTGATGGCGAAGATGAAGGCGACGCCGATCAACGACTTCTTCGCCAAGAACGGCCATATCCGCGAGGACGGCCGCATGATTCATGACATGTATCTGTTCGAGGTGAAGAAGCCCTCGGAGTCCAAGGGCGAATGGGATGTCTACAAGTTGCTCGCGACGGTTCCGGGCGACGAAGCGTTCCGCCCGATGAGCGAAGGCGGCTGCCCCTACGTCAAGAAGTAATCGCCGCCGACGTGCACGACGAAGGGCCGGACGACATAGTCGCCCGGCCCTTTTTCAGGCGCGATTCAAATTCAGCGAATTGCTCAGGTCGAATACTTGAACTCCGGCATCGCCTTCAACTCGTCCTTGGTCACGCTCAGCACGCCGTGGTCGGGATACCACGGGTTGGGCTTGGCCGCCGGCGCCGCCGTCGTGGTGGCCGCGCCCGTGGTGGTGCCGGTGCCGGTGGTCGTGGTCGAACGCCCGGTCATGCCGGTGCTGCCGCCGCTCGTGCTGGCGGTCGCCGCTGGCGCCGGCTCGTTGACCCATTTGATTTTCTCGAAAGGCACCGCGACGTAATGCTCGCCCATGCCGAGGAAACCACCGACACCGATCACCGCGGTGGTGATCCTGCCCTGGTTATCGAGCAGCAGATCGTTCACCGAGCCGAGGCTCTCGTTGCCATCGTTATAAATTTTCAAACCGACTACCTTCGACGCGCGCCACTGCCCCTGATGGGACATCGTGTCGGCCGCCGGGGCCATCTTCTCAGCGGGCGGCGGCGTGGTCGAGGTCGACGGCGATTGAGCCAGCGCCGCCGTCGCCAGCAGGGTCGATCCCAGCAACACGGTCATCATGGACTTCGCGATCATTATGTTCTCCCTTCTGCGAAAATGTGTGAAGTGAACACGCGAGCGTGACGGACGTTCCGGCTTCGCGACGCGATGCCGCTGCATACGGAGACGGGCAGCCTTGCAAATTCGCGATAGAATTTTTCGGAACAAATTTCGTCGCACCCGCGCGGCTGCGCCTGCCCTGCCATCGCCACAGTTCGCGGCGCATAAGGAACTTTGATTACCCGTTATTTCCATTTGGCCCGGCGTCCCAACGCGGTCGCCAGATATGCGAGCCGGATCCGTCATGAAATCCGCCATTCTGTGCGCCGCGCTCGTCCTCGGATGTTCGATGCCGCTCGGCCATGCCGCACGGGCGCAGCGCGCCAATTATGAGGCGATGGTCGCCGAACACGCGCGCGCCAACGGCATTCCGGAAGCGCTGGTGCATCGGGTGATCGTGCGCGAAAGCCGCTATCAGCCGCATCTGGTCGGGCGCGGCGGAACCATCGGCCTGATGCAGATCAAGCTCGGCACCGCCCGCAGCCTCGGCTACACCGGCACCGCCGCAGGGCTGCACGATCCCAACACCAACCTCACTTACGCGGTGCGCTATCTCGCGGGCGCCTACCGCGCCGCCAACGGCGACGCCGACCGCGCGATCCGCTATTACGCCGGCGGCTATTATTACGTCACCAAGCGCCAGCAGCGGCGGCACGCCGGCCATCACGACGCGCGCGCCGGCGCGGTTCAAGCCGGCCCGCCGCTGTCGATCGTGCCGCCGCAATAGCGGAGCAGCGTCCCGCGCGGTGACGCCTCAATGCGTTTTTCAACGATCCGGTTCCATCGGCATTTGACAGTTCGGCGGCGGTTGGCCACGCTGTGGCTCAACCGTCCGTTCTTGCCGGAAGCTCCATGTCCAACGCCCCGCATTTCGATATCGACGTCCGCGAATTCTGGAACGATCCCTACCCCGCGCTGAAGCAAATGCGCCGTGAGACGCCGATCGCCTTCATCCCGCAACTGGGCTCGACCATCTTCACCCGGCGCGACGACATCTTCGTCTCCGAGAAGCGGATCGAGGTGTTCTCCTCGCACCAGCCCGCCGGCCTGATGAACGTACTGATGGGCCACAACATGATGCGCAAGGACGGCGAGCCGCACATGGCCGAGCGCGCCGCGATGTTTCCCGCGGTGTCGCCGCGCACCGTCCGCGACACCTGGCGCACGCTGTTCCAGGCCCATGCCGACCGCATCCTCGACGAGCTCGCGCCGCAAGGCCGCGCCGACCTCTGCAAGGCGTTCGCGCTGCCGCTGTCGGCGGAGTGCCTCAAGCACATCACCGGCCTCACCAACATCCGCTATCAAGACATGGATGCGTGGTCGCAGGCGATGATCGACGGCATCGCCAACTACACCGGCGACAAGGCCGTGGAGGCGCGCTGCAACGCCGCCACCGCCGGCATCGACGCCGCCATCGACGACATGATTCCGGTGGTGACGGCGCACCCCAACCAGAGCATCCTCAGCGTTCTGCTCGCCGCGGGCCAGCCGATGGAGAGCATCCGCGCCAACATCAAGCTGGCGATTTCCGGCGGACAAAACGAGCCGCGCGACGCCATGTCCGGCACCATCTGGGCGATGCTCACCCATCCCGACCAACTCGCGCTGGTATTGGACGGCCAGGCGAAATGGATCGAGGTGTTCGAGGAATACGCGCGCTGGATCGCGCCGATCGGCATGTCACCGCGCCGCGTCGCCAAGCCGTGGCATTTCGGCGGCGTCGATTTCGAGCCGGAGGACCGGGTGTTCTTCATGTTCGGCTCGGCCAATCGCGACGAAGCCTGTTTCGACGATCCGGAGCGGTTCGACATCACCCGCGACACCGCCAAGAGCATCGCCTTCGGCGCCGGTCCGCATTATTGCGCCGGCGCGTGGGCCTCGCGCGCCATGGTCGCCGAGGTGGCGTTGCCGAGCATCTTCGCCCGGCTGAAAAACCTGCGGCTCGACGAGACCGAGCCGGTGCGCATCGGCGGCTGGGCGTTCCGCGGCCTGCTCAATCTGCCGGTGCGATGGGACGCAACGTCATGAGCGGGCGGATCAATCCCGAATTGAGCCTGTTGCCAAAGCTCTGATAGATGTGGCTCTGATAGAGACAAGACTCTCTCGAAATATCGCGGGGTGACGACGTGGCGGAAGCAGCGAGCGGGAAGCGGGGACGGCAAGGCCCCCCAGGGCCACGCGGACCGGCCGGCGAGCCCGGTCGTCCGGGGCCGCAGGGTCATCCCGGCCGCGTCGGCCCCACGGGTCCGCAGGGAAAACCCGGACTGCAAGGCAAGGCGGGACCTCAGGGCAAGGCCGGACCCCAGGGCAAGCGTGGCGCACCGGGGCCGCAGGGTCCACGCGGCGAACCGGGACCGCAGGGCAAGCGCGGCGAGCCTGGATTGCCAGGTAAGCCGGGATTGCAGGGGCCACGCGGCGAAGCGGGACCACAGGGAAAACCCGGAATTCCCGGCGCGGCTGGCGTGCCCGGCCCGGCCGGCGTTCAGGGCATGCCTGGCCCGCGCGGCGAACCGGGACCGCCGGGACAGTTGCCGTCGATCGATCAGATCATGCCGTGGCTGCGTCTGATTTTTGAGGCATGGGAAGATTACAAGGCGACGCGCGAGCGCGAGGCCCGCGAGCAGGCCGAACGGGACGCTCTCGAACAGGCGGAGCGCGAGCGGCTGGAACGTGCGGCGCTCGAAGCGGCGCGGCTTCTGGACGCCGTCGTCGGCGGCGGCGTGGAGGACGACGAGGACGGCTCCAGCAAGAAGAAGCGCGGCAAGAAAAAACACAAGGAATGAGCCGGGACGAAAACCCTCCATCCCGCCACCGTCTCCAACTTCCGACAGCCTCTTGCGGTCCTGCGGTCGCGGTAGCAGACTGAAGACGCGGGGGAGTGGCGTCGATGCGTTGGGTCGGGGCGTTGATGGTGGTGGCGGGGCTGGGTGGCTGCGTCACCCGCGATCCGGCGGTCAGCGTGTCGAACGGCACGCCGTCCGGCAACTGGACGATCGAGAAAACCGTCGACCGCATCACCGGCGCGCCGTTGCCGAGCGCCCAACTGATGACCCGGACCAGTTCGAACTCGGCGGTGCGAAATCCCCGGCCCGCCGGCCTGCAATTGACCTGTTTCGAAAAACAACCGCTGGTGCGGCTGTCGTTCGAATTCAAGATCGGGTCCGACGCCAACACCAGTCTCGGCTACCGCTTCGACGACAAGCCGGGACGCGACGACGTCAAATCGCGCGTCCTGCCCGGCCAGCAGGTCATCGTCATCGAGGATCGCGCGGCGGTCGCCGACTTCATCCGCGACCTGAACGGCGCGCGCGTGCTCTACGTGCGGATCCGCTCGCTCCAGGCCGGGCGCACCACGGCGGAATTCAACCTCGACGGCTCGGCGGCGGCGGTGGAAGCCGCCTTCGCCGGCTGCCCGTTGGCGCCAGCTCCCGGCGCGAGCGTACAGAGGCGGCGGACATCCGGCGCGACCGTCCGCCGCCAACAGAAAGCCGCCTGACGCAGGGGAACCGCTTGCCGTCATCCCCCGAGCCCAGCCGAAAAATCGCTTTGGGTCCAGCAACACGAAAGCCGTCATGCTTCGCATCCAGTATTCCGTGTCGAATCGGATTTCCGTCATGCTTGCAGGAGTTACTGGATCGTCCGCCTTCGCGGACGATGATGCCTCGTTTCAGGAGTGACGGGCGAGTGCTTCAACCCGGAAAATCATGTTCCAAAGGCAAAAGCCCCGCATCCGGGGACATCGGACGCGGGGCTTTCGACTATCGGCTCATTGCCTCACCGGTCGCCCCGGCGGCGGCGATCTATTCCTCAAGCCCGCCCATATGCTTCTGGGCGTAAAGCTGGACGCCGAGGCGGTTAACCAGATCGAGCTGGGTTTCGAGAAAATCGATGTGATGTTCCTCGTCCTTCATCAGACTGACGAACAATTCGCGCGACACGTAGTCCTTGACCTTGTCGCAATGCGCCGCGGCTTCCTCGTAAAGCGTGCGCGCGCCGATTTCGGCGGCAAGATCGCATTCCAGGATTTCCTTGACGTCCTGGCCGATCCGCAGCGGATCGAGGACCTGCATGTTCGGGAAGCCGTCGAGGAACAGGATCCGATCGGTGAAACGATCGGCATGGTTCATTTCTTCGATCGATTCCTTGCGCCACTGCTTGGCGAGATCCTTCAGGCCCCAATTGTCGAGCAGCCGGTAATGCAGCCAGTATTGGTTGATCGCCGTCAGCTCGCTCCGCAATCCCTTGTTGAGATAATCGATGACCTTGGCATCGCCCTTCATAGTCAAACTCCTTGCCGCAAACCGCGATCTGCCGTTTAATTTAGAACGTTTCTAAACAATATTAAGGGCAGGATCAAGTGCGGCGACGACAATCCTCACCGTCGTCATACCCTCGGCGTTCCGGAACTGGCGGAACCCCGGTCATCGCGGAAGCGGGCGCGGGAGGTCAGGCGGTGAAGGCGACCGGCGGATCGGAGTCGATGGCCGGAGCAACGGCGTCGACGCGATGATCATGAGCGGTGGCGGCACGGCCGCAGGCGCAGTCGGCGCAGCAGGCGCCGGCGGTTTCCGCGTCACCCGCCAGCGCGTCGGTCAAGGCGATGGGCGCCGCGCCGGCCAGGGCCGCACCGGTCAGAGCCTCGGTCATGATCTGCTTGATGGTCCGCGCGCAACGCCCGCATTCCGGCGAACAGCCGAGGCAGCCATAGACCTGCTTCGCCGTGCGCGGCGTATCCGATGCGGCACTGACGGCGGCACGAACGTCGTGGTCGCTCAATACGTTACAAGAGCAAACAATCATGACAGGGGGATAGCCCGGTGATCGATGCCTCTTGGATATTCATCCGCCCCGGCGGAAGCAAAAGAAAAAACACCAGTTTGCAGCTATTCCAAACTTCCGCCGGGCGGCCGCGATCTCAGCCCGAACTTATTTCGAACCGCCGGCCGAACCTGGCTTCGCCACGGCGCGACCCATGGTCCGACGGAAATGCCGAGGGCGGGATTCTTGCGGCCATTTGATGGCCGAATTGGGCATCCGCGTTCATCGAATGTTCAAACCCAATATGGAAACTTTCCGGTCCAGGGATCGGTTATCCCGACCGGAGGTTTCGAGAGAAGAAGAAAGGTCAAGCCATGAAAAAAGCACTGATGGCCATTGCCACCGCCGCCGCGCTCACGGGCGCCGTCGTGGCGACGCCGCAAACCGCCGAAGCCCGCGGCGGCCGTATCGCCGCGGGTGTGGCCGCCGGCGTGATCGGCGGCGCGTTGATCGGCGGCGCGCTGGCCGGACCGGGCTTCTACGGGCCGGGCGTCTACGGACCTCCGGTCTACGGGCCGGCTCCCGGCTTCTACGGTGGGCCGGCCTATGTCGGGCCGCCCTGCTTCTGGCAACGCCAGCGCTTCTGGGACGGCTACGGTTGGCGCGTGCGCCGGGTTCGCGTGTGCGGCTGAGCCAACCGACTTTGCATTGGAGCCCGGCCGCGAGGCCGGGCTTCAGCGCGCCTGCATCGCCCGCAGCACCGCCTCGCTCGGCCAGCAATCGACCTTGAGGCCGGCGGCCTTCTGGAATGCGCCGAGCGCCGCGCGCGTCAGCATCCCCGCCTTGCCGTCGATCTTGTCGCGATAGAGCCCCAGTCTGGTCAGGTGCCGCTGCATCGCCTCGACATCGCGGCTGCGCAACTGGGTCGAGGCCGACCATCTGGTCGCGAACGGCGGGCCGCCGGCCATCCGGTCGCTGAGATGGCCGACGAACAGCACGTAAAGATCGGAGAAATTGTATTCCTTGATGACGAAGTAGTTCTTCGTGGTCAGGAACGCCGGGCCGTAGCTGCCTTCCGGCTGCAACAGCGAGGCCGGTTGCGCCTGCTCGGCGGCGCTCAGCTTCTCGCCGCGCGCCGGCGCGAAACCGGCGCGCAGCCAGTCGCCGATCGGGCGTGTCACCTCGGGCGTGCCCAGCGTGCAATCGGCATTGGCCGGCGGACGCACCTCATAGGCCCAACGCACGCCGCGCTGCCAACCCTTGTTGACGAGCTGCCGCGCGGCGGAGGCCAGCGCGTCCGGCACCGAGTGCCAGATGTCGACGCGGCCGTCGCCATCGAAATCGACGCCGTGCTTGTAAAGCTCCGACGGCAGGAATTGCGTCAGCCCGGTCGCCCCCGCCCATGACGAGCGAAAATCCTTGCGCGCCACCACGCCGTCGCTGAGCAGTTTCAACGCGAGCACGAACTCCTCGCGAAACTGGTCCTTGCGCCGGCCGACATAAGCCTGCGTCGCCACCACGCGCAGCGCGTCGTAGGGCAGCCGATAGCGGCCGTAATCGGTCTCCCGGCCCCAGATCGCGAGGATCACCGAACCGGGCACGCCAAAGCGCGCCTCGATCGCCGTCAGTGTGGTCTGATGCTGCCGCATCAGCTTGCGGCCCTCGGTCGCGAGCCGGGCGATGGAGGCTTCCTTCACATAATCGGCCGGGACCTGCACGAACTCGGCCTGCGACGGCGCGCCGGTCGCCGGGCGCCCCGGCAGCAACAGATCGGGCAGTTTGTAATCCGGCTCAAGCCCGCGCGTCTGCGCCTCAAACGCCGCGCGCGAGACGCCGGCCTTTTGCGCCTCCGGCCAGACCGATTCCACGAAGCGCGTGAAACCCTGGTCGGCGCGCGCGGCGATCGTCCCCGCGCACAGCGCGACAAGCGCCAGCAGCGCGGGCGCGAGCCGGCGGCGCGGCGCTCCGGCCCTCAATGATGCGCCTCGGCGGCGTGCGCCGCGCGCTCGGTCTCGCTCAGCAGACGATCGACATAGGCGATGCCGACCGCCGAAATGATGAAGACGAGATGAATGATGGTCTGCCACATCACGCCGGTCTCGGTGTAATTGGTCCTGCCGCCGCCAAGGCCGCCGGCCTCGATGAAGGTGCGCAGCAGATGGATCGAGGAGATGCCGATGATGGCCATCGCCAGCTTGATCTTCAACACGCTGGCGTTGACGTGGCTGAGCCATTCCGGCTCATCGGGATGGCCTTCGAGATTGAGCCGCGACACGAAAGTCTCATAGCCGCCGACGATCACCATCACCAGCAGGTTGGAGATCATCACCACGTCGATCAGGCTGAGAATCACCAGCATGATCTGCTGTTCGGAAAAATCGAAGGCGTGGGCGACGAGGTGCCAGAGTTCCTTGAGAAACAGCACCGCATAGACCGCCTGCCCGACGATCAACCCGACATAGAGCGGCAATTGCAGCCAGCGCGAACTGAAGATCAACAGCGGGATCGGCCGCAGCCGGGCGGGACCGGGCGGCGGCAGCGGCGTCTCGGGGGTCATCGACATGCAAATGGCTCTGGGTTGAAAATCGACCGGGCGGGATGCTCAATATGAGACGCCTGCCGCCATTGTCGAGCCCCCTCGGGCAAATCACCGCATCGTCGCGCCCGACGCCCGCTCCTCAGCCCCGCCGGCTCAGCGCACCGCGACGATGAAGATGCGCGGGAACCGCAGCAGCACCTTGCCGTCGGCCTGCGGCAGATAGGCCGCCGCCACCCGCGCGGTGTATTCGGCGAGGTACAGCTTGCGCTCGGGAAGTTGCAACGGATCCAGAAACGGCCGCAGCCCGGTGCCCTTCACCCACTCGACGATGGCGGCGGCGTCATCGAGGACGTGATTGTAGATGGTATGCCAGATCTCCAGCCGGGCGCAGAGCGGCTGAAGCGCATCGTAGTAGTCGCGCGGCCGCGGCAACGCATCGCGGGCCCGCGCCGCATGCGCCAGCGCCTCGCGGAACGGCTCCGCGCGCGCCACGTCGCGCATCAGGACGTGGGACGGCTCGTCGAGATTATCCGGCATCTGCACCGCCAATGCGCCGCCGGGCGAAAGGGTGCCGACCAGCCGCTTGAGATGCTTGAGATGATCCGGCACCCATTGAAACACCGCGTTGGCGAACAGCACGTCGACCTTCGCCGTCGGCACCCAATGCGCCACGTTGGCCTCGATGAAGGTCTGCGCCGGCAACCGCTCGCGCGCCTGCCGCAGCATATCGGCGGAGGTATCGATGCCGGTCACCGCCGCCTGCGGCCAGCGGCGGACCAGAAGCTCGGTGGAGTTGCCGGGACCGCAGCCGATATCCACCACCGCGCGCGCATCCTGAAGCGGGACCTGCGCCAGCAAATCGCGCGCCGGGCGGGTGCGCTCGTCCTCGAACTTCAGATATTGCTCGGCGCTCCAGTCGGCCATTCAACATCCTCGCTGCTTAAAAGCCTGCCCTGGAAACGCGGCGAATCGAATCCGCCGCGGTTCGATTGAACCGTTTGCGATTGCAATCGATCGCGGTTCGTCGCAGCGCCGACCTGCTCAAATGCTTCCACAACACAGGATCGCGGGAAAGACGCAGACATGCCTGCGCGAACGCCTCCGGCGTATCCGCCACCAGAGCCTCCTCACCGTTGCGCCAACCGACCTGCCCGGCCAGCAGCGAGGTCATCACCACCGGAACGCCATGAGCCGCCGCGTCATACACTTTGAGGGGAATACCGGCGGCAAAGCGGGTGGGCGCCACGAACATCAAAGCCCGCTTATAGACCGGCCCCAGATCGCTCGCCACCCCCCTTAAATCAAGCAGTCCCTTCCCCGCACGCGCGGCGACCGCTTCCGAAGCGGATTGGCCCACAACCGTCAGGGCCCTGCTTGCATCCGTTTCGGCACGTATGCGCGGCAATACGTGATCGGCGAACCATATGACGGAATCGCTGTTGGGCGTACCGTCTTCATATGTCGGTCCAACGAACAGCAAGTCCGTCCGGCCCTCCGGCGAATATTTTGCGGGCGAGACATCGCACGCATAGCCGAGGACGTTCACATGATCGTATCCGTGCTCGCGGAATACCGCCGCCGTGTGTTCATTCACCGCGAGAATGGATATCGCGCCCCGCGCCAGCGCAATTTCCTCGGCGATCAGTTCCTCGGCTCTTTCAGGCGTCCATGGAGTTCCGAGGACGCGCTGCTGGAGCACCTCGCGCTCGGCGAAAATCGCTTCCGCATCGTAGACGATCGATCGCGGCCACGCATAATCCGGATGCTCCGCACGAAGGGCGCGAAACGTGCGCATGTTGTGCGGCCGGGAAACGACGATGGTGGAGAACTCCGCCAGACGGCGACTGAGAAAATCACCTAGCGTTTGCGCGCCGTAGGAAACGAACTCCACGCGGGGCAGGATTTGCTGAATAGGGCTCGTATCCTTCGCGTCGAAAGTCATCGGATACATCGTTATGTCGAACCCGGCCTGCGAAAGAGCGCGCAGAAACGCCAAGGCGCGCGGCGCGCCGGCTCCGATTTCCGGCTTCGGCACAAAATCATCCAGAACAAGCACGCGGCCGGGTCGCTTTAGCCTATGAAGGAGATTGCGAAAAAACACTTAGGCGACCCTTGTTCCGGGCGAAGGCGCACCAAGGTCCACCGACCTCGACCACGACCCGCGAAGATGAGGGAATTCATAACTTAGCTGCGACAAGACCCTATCAAGATAATATCGATGAGCCCAAACGTCCGGCAAAACCGGGCCTGCGCCCCTCAATC
>JBDHSX010000003.1:0-92337 GCA_039808365.1 Xanthobacteraceae bacterium
CACTCGCCCAACGACATCATCGTCGACGCCTCGATGCCGGCGATGATCCGCAACGGCGGCAAGATGTGGGGCGCCGATGGCCGCCTCAAGGACGTCAAGGCGGTGATGCCGGAAAGCACCTTCGCCCGCATCTATCAGGAGATGATCAACTTCTGTAAGTGGCACGGCGCGTTCGATCCCAAGACCATGGGCACGGTGCCGAATGTCGGCCTGATGGCGCAGCAGGCGGAGGAATACGGCTCGCACGACAAGACTTTCGAGATCCCCGAGGACGGCGTCGCCAACATTACCGACCTCGCCACCGGCGAGGTGCTGCTCAGCCAGAACGTCGAGAAGGGCGACCTCTGGCGCATGTGTCAGGTCAAGGACGCCGCCATCCGCGACTGGGTCAAGCTCGCCGTCACCCGCGCCCGCCACTCCGGCATGCCGGTGCTGTTCTGGCTCGATCCCTATCGGCCGCACGAGGCGCAGCTCATCACCAAGGTGAAGATGTATCTGCACGAGCACGACACCAACGGACTCGACATCCAGATCATGAGCCAGGTGCGCGCCATGCGCTACACGCTGGAGCGCGTGGTGCGCGGCCTCGACACCATCAGCGCCACCGGCAACATCCTGCGCGATTATCTCACCGACCTGTTCCCGATCATGGAATTGGGCACCTCGGCCAAGATGCTGTCGATCGTGCCGCTGATGGCGGGCGGCGGCATGTACGAGACCGGCGCCGGCGGCTCCGCCCCCAAGCACGTCCAGCAACTGGTGGAGGAAAACCACCTGCGCTGGGATTCGCTCGGCGAGTTCCTGGCGCTTGCGGTGTCGCTGGAAGACCTCGGCCTCAAGACCGGCAACCCGAAGGCCAAGCTGTTGGCGAAGACGCTCGACGCCGCCACCGGCAAGCTTCTGGACAACAGAAAGTCACCGTCGCCGCGCACCGGCGAATTGGACAATCGCGGCAGCCAGTTCTATCTGGCGCTGTACTGGGCCGAGGCGCTCGCCGCGCAGACCGAGGACGCGGAGCTGGCGGCGAAGTTCAAGCCGCTCGCCGAGGCTTTGGCGCGCGATGAGGACAAGATCGTCGCCGAGCTCGCCGCGGTGCAGGGCGCGCCCGCCGATATCGGCGGCTATTATCTGCCCGATCCGCAGAAATGCGCCGCCGTGATGCGCCCCAGCGCCACTTTCAACGCGGCGCTGGCAAAAGGAACGTGAAGGGACACGGTGGTCGTCATTGCGAGCGAAGCGAAGCAATCCAGGGCAGCAAAGCAAGGACTGTATTGCTTCGTGGCTTCGCTCCTCGCAATGACGGACGATGATGAGTGATCGGACCTGAATTCACCCCACCGCCATCAGGCGGGCGTTGCCGCCAGCCGCCGTGGTGTTGATCGAGGTCGAGACCTCCTCTAGCAGCCGGTCGAGGTCATAGGCAAAGGCATCGGCCGCAAGCTCCGGCGTTGACGCCGCCTGCACCGGCACCAGCGGGCCGGGCAATCGCGCGATCCGCGCATTGGCCGCCATGATGCGCGCGGCGTCGCCTTCGATCAACGCGCCGGCGAACGGCCCCGCCGTCTCCCAGTCCGCGCGGGAAACAATGCGTGCGGCGACGGATTTTGGGAGCGCCCGCAGCAATGGCTCAAGCGTGGCGTCGGCGGCGACGGTCGCAGTGTTGCCGGTCGCCAGCGTCGCGGCGAGCTGGTGATAAAAACCGGCGGCGGTTTCCGGCAGCAGCAGCAACGTGCCGCGCGGATGCAGCGCGTACAGATTCCGTTCGCCCACGGGACCCATCAACTCCGTGGTGAAGCCGAGCGCCGCGCGGCGGCCGAGTTCGCGCGCGACGCTCGCCTCGGCGGCGAAGCCTTGCGCGTCGAGCCATGCGACATAGGCGGTCAGCGTCGGATCGGCCGCCGCTTCGCGCGGCGTCACCGGCGCGCGCGCGACCAGCCGGCCGAGATAAAGCGGCCCGCCGGCTTTCGGGCCGGTGCCGGACAGGCCGCGCCCGCCGAACGGCTGCACGCCGACCACCGCGCCGATGACGTTGCGATTGACATAAACGTTGCCGGCGCGGATGCGGCCGGTCACCTGCGCGATGGTCTGGTCGAGCCTTGTGTGCAGGCCGAAGGTGAGGCCGTAGCCGGTGGCGTTGATCGCGTCGATCAGGCGATCGAGATCGCGGCGGCGATAGCGGATGACGTGCAGCACCGGGCCGAACACCTCGCGGTCGAGATCGGCGATCGAGTCCAGTTCGATCAGGGTCGGCGCGACGAAGGTGCCCGTCGCGGCTTCCTCCGGCAGCGCCAGCCGGTCGACCTTGCGGCCGAGCGCGCGCATCTTCGCGACGTGCCGCTCGATATTGTCCCGCGCCTCCACCGTGATCACCGGGCCGATATCGGTCATCAGCCGCACGGTATGGCCGATGACAAGCTCGGCCATCGCGCCCCGGAGCATGGTCAGCACGCGGTCGGCGATGTCTTCTTGCAGGCACAGCACCCGCAGCGCCGAGCAACGCTGCCCGGCGCTGTCGAACGCCGACGCCAGCACGTCGCCGACCACCTGTTCCGGAAGCGCCGAGGAATCGACGATCATGGCGTTCTGTCCGCCGGTCTCCGCGATCAGCGGCAGCGGCTTTCCGCGCGCCGACAGACGTTGCGACAGTTGCTGCTGAATCGCGCGCGCGACCTCCGTGGAGCCGGTGAACATCACGCCGCAGGTCTCTCGCGCCGTCACCAGCGCCGCGCCGATAGAGCCGTCGCCGGGCAACAATTGCAGCGCCGTTCGCGGCACGCCGGCCTCAAGCAGAATGTCGACGGCGGCGGCGGCGGTGAGCGGCGTTTCCTCGGCTGGCTTGGCCAGCACCGGGTTGCCCGCGACCAGCGCGGCCACGACCTGCCCGGTGAAGATCGCCAGCGGAAAATTCCACGGGCTGATACAGGCGATGGGGCCGAGCGGCGTCTGCATCGGCCCGAAGGTGTCGCGCGCCTGTTGCGCGTAGTAACGCAGGAAATCGATCGCCTCGCGGATCTCGGCGACGGCGTTGGCCGCCGATTTCCCGGCCTCGCGCATGACGATGCCCATCAAGGGCTCGATCCGCGCCTGCATCAGGTCGGCGGCCCGCTCCATGATCGCCGCGCGGGAAGCCGGCTTCACCGCCGCCCATGCCGCCGCGTGCTCCGCCGCGAGCCGCGCGGCGGTTCGCGCCTCGGCTTCGGTGGCTTCGGTGACGATACCGACGATCTCGCCATGATTGGCGGGATTGCGCACCGCGCGCACCGGACCGCCGCCGGTCGCGCCGTCGGCCAGCACCGGCTCGGCGTTCCATCCCCCATAGGCGGTGTTCCGGAGGCTCTCGGAGAGCCGCGCGAGCGTGATCTCGTCGGACAGGTCGAGGCCGACGGAGTTTTTCCGCGCGTCGCCGTACAGCGCGGCGGGCAAGGCGATGCGCGGATGCGGGCTGCCCGGCGCCGGCATGGCGCGAACCGTCTCGACCGGATCGGCGGTCAACTCATCGACCGACACCGCGGGATCGGCGATGCGGTGGACGAACGAGGAGTTCGCGCCGTTCTCCAGGAGGCGGCGCACCAGATAGGCCAGCAGCGTCTCATGGGTGCCGACCGGCGCGTAGATGCGACAGGGCCGGTCGAGCTTGCCGGCGCCGACCACTTCGTCGTAGAGCGGCTCGCCCATGCCGTGCAGACACTGAAATTCGTAGTCGCCCGGATGGAAGTCCGGCCCCGCCATCTCGTAAACGCTCGCCAGCGTCTGCGCGTTGTGGGTGGCGAATTGCGGGAACACGGCGTCGCGGGCATCAAGCAGTTTTCGCGCGCAGGCGATATAGGAGACGTCGGTGTGGACTTTTCGCGTGAACACCGGAAAATCCACCATGCCGTCGACCTGCGCCCGCTTGATCTCGGCGTCCCAATACGCGCCCTTGACCAGTCGCACCGCGATGCGGCGCTTGGTGCGGCGCGCGAGGTCAATGACGAAATCGATCACGAACGGGCAACGCTTGCCGTAGGCCTGCACCACGAAGCCGATGCCGTTCCAGCCTTTGAGCGCCGGGTCATGGCACAGCGTCTCCAGCACGCCGAGCGACAATTCAAGGCGGTCGGCTTCCTCGGCGTCGATATTGACGCCGATGTCGTAGCGCTTCGCCAGTTCGCACAAGGCTTTCACCCTCGGCCCCAGCTCGCGCATCACCCGCGCCGCCTGCGCCCGGCTATAGCGCGGATGCAGCGCCGACAGCTTGATCGAGATTCCGGGGCCGGCGTCAATGCCGCGCCCGGCGGACGCCGCGCCGATGGCGTGGATCGCGGATTCGTAGTCGCGGTAATAGCGTTCGGCGTCGGCCGCGGTCATCGCCGCCTCGCCCAGCATGTCGTAGGAATAGCGGAAGCCACGCGCCTCCTGCGGCCGGGCGCGCCGCAGCGCCTCGTCGATGGTCTCACCCTTGACGAACTTCTCACCCATCATCCGCATCGCGGTGTCGACGCCGCGCCGGATCACCGGCTCGCCGCAGCGCGCGATCAGCCGGGTCAGCGCCGCGGTCAGGCTGCCGTCGTTGACGGTGGAGGTCAGCTTGCCGGTGACGACGAGGCCCCAGGTCGCGGCGTTGACGAACAGCGAGCGATGATGACCGAGGTGCGAGGCCCAGTCGCCGCTCGCGATCTTGTCGCGGATCAGCGCGTCGCGGGTCTCGACATCGGGGATGCGCAGCAGCGCCTCCGCGAGGCACATCAGCGCCACGCCCTCCTGGCTGGACAGCGAATATTCCTGCACCAGCCCCTCGACGCCGCCGGAGCCGCCATCCTTGGCCCGCAACGCCTCGATCAGGCGGCGGGCGGTCGCGGCGATCCGCCCTCGCGCCGCCGGCTCGAAGGCGGCGGCTTCCAGCAGCGGCGGCAGGCAGTCGGCTTCCGGCCGGCGGCAGGCAAAGGCGATCGCCGTGTGCAGCGCCGTTCGCGGATGAAACGGCGGCGCGAAAAAGGTGAAGAACGGCGAGTCCGGCGGCGGCAGGGGCGGCGATGCCATCGGCGATTCCTCAAGGCGGAAGGCGGACGAAAGGATCGGGAGAGACGATCGAGGATAGCACGCGCGGCAGAATCGATTTGACTTTGTTCGGCTCGATAGGCATCAAAATGATCTTTAAAATAAACTCATAGCAGGATTTTACACCGTGATATCGGACAATTTTGGTGAAATCGATCAGTTTGATCGGAAAATCCTCGAAGCCGTGGCGGCCGATGGCCGCATTTCCATCACCGACCTGTCGGCCCGCGTCGGACTGTCGAAGACGCCGTGCAAGGCGCGGCT
Organism: Xanthobacteraceae bacterium; assembly: GCA_039808365.1. Lineage (GTDB taxonomy): Bacteria > Pseudomonadota > Alphaproteobacteria > Rhizobiales > Xanthobacteraceae > 62-47. The sequence goes on from JBDHSX010000003.1 coordinate 5,302, forward strand.
GCAACGGCTGACGGCCGAGGGCTACATCTCGGGCTTTCGCGCGGTGCTGAATCCGGCAAAGCTCGGGCTCGACCATGTCGCCTTCGCCGAAGTGAAGCTGACCGACACCCGCGACGCCGCGTTGCGCAGCTTCAACGAGGCGGTGATGAAGATCCGCGAGGTCGAGGAGTGCCACATGATCGCGGGCCGCTTCGACTATCTGTTGAAGATCCGCACGCCGGACATCCGCCGTTACCGGCTGGTGCTCGGCGAGAAGATTTCCAGCCTGCCGTTCGTCGCCAGCACCTCCACCAACGTGGTGATGGAGTCGGTCAAGGAGACCTGACGCGGCCGCCCGGAGGCGCGGCCGGAGAGGCCGCGGCGCGGCAAAACGGCTTGATCCAAGCGGTTTTTCGCAAGCGGAGAGTCCGAAAAAGGCGATTCACCCCTTAAAAATAGCGATTCCCGCCAACAAACCTGTGCAAAGGCGCAGGGTTTCCCGCTTTTTGCGGGGCCATTCCAATATGGTTCGCGTGATAACGAGGGCGAATCAGAGGAGATACAATGCCCACCCAGATGTCGAAAGCGCAGTTGATCGAACGGATCGCGACGCAAACCGAATTGTCGAAGCGGGACGTCAAGGGCGTGATGGACACGCTCGTCGAGGTCGGCCACAAGGAACTCAAGAAGAACGGCATCTTCCTGGTTCCGGGTTTCGCCAAGTTCGTCGTCATCAAGAAGCCGGCTACCAAGGCGCGCAAGGGGACCAACCCCTTCACCGGCGAAGCCATGACCTTCAAGGCCAAGCCGGCCCGCAAGATCGTGCGCGCCCGCCCGGTCAAGGCCGCCAAGGACGCGGTGTAATAACGATCCGGGTTTCGGACCTTGCGCTAACGCCCATCGCGCCGAAACCCGATCCGGGATCCCCGTCCCGTTCATTGCAAACGATATTGGGCCGCATCATGTGCGGCCCAAATCGTTTCGGCCTATACTGCGCGCAGCGACAACAGAGGATGCGGCATGAGCCTGGAGACGATGTTCGACAAGGCCGCGGCGAACGCCGCGCCGGTCGCCGCGATCACCATCCGCCGCCCGGACGACTGGCACGTCCACCTGCGCGATGGCGCGATGCTGAGCGCCGTGCTGCCGTTCACCGCCGCGCAGTTCGCACGCGGCATCATCATGCCGAACCTGGTGCCGCCGGTGACCACGGTGGAAGCCGCTTCCGCCTATCGCGACCGCATTCTGGCGGCGCGGCCGCAAAACTCCGACTTCCAGCCGCTGATGACCTGCTACCTGACCGACATGACCGCGCCCGACGAGATCGCGCGCGGCCACGCCGAAGGCGTGTGGGTCGCGGCGAAGCTCTATCCGGCGGGCGCCACCACCAACGCCCATCACGGCGTCACCGACATCCCGGCGCTGGCGCCGGTGCTGGAGCGCATGGAAAGGATCGGCATGCCGGTCTTGATCCATGGCGAATCCACCGATCCCGAGGTCGATATCTTCGACCGCGAGGCGGTGTTCATGGAGCGGAGCCTGCTGCCGCTGCTCAAGCGCCACCCCGGCCTCAAGGTGGTGATCGAGCACGCCACCACGGCGGAGACGCTGGACATCGTCCGCGCCCACGCGACACGTGCCGCCGCCACCCTCACGCCGCATCATCTCGTCATCAACCGCACCTCGATTTTTCAGGGCGGGTTGCAGCCGCATCTGTATTGCCTGCCGGTGGCCAAGCGCGAGCGCCATCGGCTGGCGCTGCGCCGGGCCGCGACCTCGGGCGAGGGCTGCTTCTTCATCGGCACCGACACCGCGCCGCATCCGCGCGCGCGCAAGGAGGCCGAATGCTGCTCGGCCGGCATTTTCGGCGGCGCCACCGCGTTGCAAACCTATGTGCAGGTGTTCGACGAGGAGAACGCGCTCGACCGTTTCGAGGCGTTCGCCTCCCTCAACGGCGCGCGCTTCTACGGGCTTGAGCCCAATCGCGGCACCATCACGCTGGAGCGCCGCGAGAGCCGCGCGATGGCCGCGATCGGCGTCGGCGACGACGAGGTGGTGGTGTTTCGCGGCGGCGTCGCGCTGCCGTGGTCGATCGCATCCTGATCCGGTCCACCGGCGCGCATGATTGACTTGACCTGACGCGGAATTGGTCTTTTTCTGGTTCCCCCCGTTTGGACATGCCGCCGAGCGGCGGCGTATCAGTCTCATATCGGCATTGACGCAGTATCCGGCACGCGCCCGCGCGGAGTTGGGACTTGACGCATCGGGAGATCGACCGTGCTGGAAGACGACCAAGCCAATCTTCGCCTGTCGGCGCTGCGCTTTCACGAACTTCCCAAACCGGGCAAGATCGAGCTGACTCCGACCAAGCCGTTGTCCAACACCCGCGATCTGGCGCTGGCCTATTCCCCCGGCGTCGCCGCGCCCTGCGAGGAAATCGCCGCCGATCCCGAGCAAGCCTATCGCTACACCGCGAAGGGCAATCTGGTCGCGGTGATTTCCAACGGCACCGCGGTGCTCGGGCTCGGCAACATCGGCGCGGCGGCGGCGAAGCCGGTGATGGAAGGCAAGGCGGTTCTGTTCAAGAAATTCGCCGGCATCGACGGCATCGACATCGAGATCGCGGAAAACGATCCGGCCAAGCTGATCGAAATCATCGCGCCGCTGGAGCCGAGCTTCGGCGGCATCAATCTGGAGGACATCAAGGCGCCGGACTGTTTCCAGGTCGAGGAAGCGCTGCGCGAGCGCATGAAGATCCCGGTGTTCCATGACGACCAGCACGGCACCGCGATCATTGTCGCCGCCGCCGTGCTCAACGCGATGCAACTGGTCGGCAAGGATATCGGCAACGTCAAGATCTGCACCTCCGGCGCCGGGGCGGCGGCGATCGCCTGCATGGACATGCTGATCGCGGTCGGCGCCAAGCGCGAGAACATCTTCATCGCCGACTCAAAGGGCCTCGTCACCGCCAAGCGCGGCAATTCGGTCGACCGCTGGCGCGGCGCGTTCGCGCAGGACACCGACGCCACCGAACTCGCCGACGTGATGGCCGGCGCGGACATCTATGTCGGGCTGTCGCAGGCCGGCGCGCTGAAGCCGGAGATGATCCGCGACATGGCGGAAAATCCGGTGATCCTGGCGCTGTCCAATCCGGTGCCGGAGATCATGCCCGAGGTCGCCATCGCGGCGCGGCCGGACGCGCTGATCTGCACCGGGCGCTCCGACTATCCGAACCAGGTCAACAACGTGCTGTGCTTCCCCTTCATCTTCCGCGGCGCGCTGGATTCCGGCGCGACCGTCATCAACGAGGACATGAAGCGCGCCGCCGCCTACGCCATCGCACAACTGGCGCACGAGCCGGCGATGGACGTGACCGCGAGCGGCGCGCCGGCGAAGTTCGGCCGCGACTACCTGATTCCCTCGCCGTTCGATCAACGGCTGATCCTGCGCATCGCGCCGGCGGTGGCGCAGGCGGCGATGAGCAGCGGCGTGGCGCGGCGGCCGATCGCCGACATGGCGGCCTATCAGGACAGCCTCAAGCGCTTCGTGTTCCGCTCCGGCCTGGTGATGAAGCCGATGATCGAGCGCACGCTCGGCAAGAACATCCGCGTCGCCTTCGCCGACGGCGAGGACGAGCGGGTGCTGCGCGCCGCGCATGTGCTGATCGTCGAGCAGATCGCGCGCCCGATCCTGATCGGGCGGCCGACGGTGATCGAGCAGCGTTTCGAGCGGCTGGGGCTGCCGCTGCGCGCCGGCGACATCGAGATCATCAATCCGGAGGACGATCCGCGCTATCGCGATTACGTCGCGCTGTATCATTCCTTGCAGGAGCGCAACGGCGTGACGCTGGACAGCGCCCGCGCCATCGTGCGCACCGACACCACGGCGATCGGCGCGCTGGGGCTGCTGCGCGGCGAGGCCGACGCGCTGCTGTGCGGGCTCGGCGGCGACTTTCCCCGCCACGCGCGGGAGCTGCAATCGATCCTCGGCCTGGCCGACGGCGTCTCGCATCTGTCGACGCTGTCGGTGCTGATCATGCCGCGCGGCACGTTCTTCCTCGCCGATACCTACGTCAACGTCGATCCCGACGCCGACGAACTGGTGAAGATCACCTTGCAGGCGCGCGATCACATGAGCCGCTTCGCCATCAAGGCGAAAGTGGCGCTGCTCAGCCATTCGGCGTTCGGCTCGCGCGACGCCGCCTCCGCCGCCAAGATGCGCGAGGTCTATCGCAAGCTGAAGGCGGTCGCGCCCGATCTTCTGGTCGAGGGCGAGATGCCGGGCGACCTCGCGGTCAACGAAACGCTGCGCAAGGGCTACATTTCCGACCCCGCCTTTCCGGGTGAGGCCAATCTGCTGATCTTCCCCAATCTGGAAGCGGCGAACCTATCGCTGACCCTGCTCGCGGAAATCAACAACGGCCTGCCGATCGGCCCCATCCTGATGGGCGCCGGCAAGGCCGCGCACGTGCTCGCGCCCACGGTGACCAGCCGCGGCATCATCAACATGGCGGCAATCGCCGCCGCCGAGGCGGTGAAGGGCTGAGGCGCGAAAGGTTCTCGGAGCCTGACGGGAAATGAGGCGTCATCGTCCGCGAAAGCGGACGATCCAGTAATCGGGATAGGCGTGTCGGAAATTTTGCCCGCCATGGCGTACTGAGTACTCCGCTTTCGCGGAGTACGACGTTTTCCGTGTTGCAGATTTAATCCGAAAGCGAATTTTCCGGCGATCCCTCACAACGCCGCCGCGTCGTCGCGCAGCGTCAGGCCGGTGGCGGCTTCGAGATCGGCGAGGGCCTGCGCGCCGCTCAGCACCTTGATGGTGGTCATGCCCATCTCGCGCGCCGGCTTCAGGTTGACGCCGAGATCGTCGAGATAGACGCAGTTCGCCGGATCGACGGCGAGCGCCTCGACCATCATCCGGTAGATGCGCGGATCGGGCTTGCGCAGGCCGATCTTCGCCGACTCGATGACATGGTCGAACAGCGTCATCACCTCGGCGACGTAGAGCGTGCGGCCGCTGGCGCTGCCGATGGCGTTGTTCGGCAGGTTGTTGGTGATGCAGCCGGTCTTGAAGTTCGCCTTGATGCGGCGCAGCGCCTCGACCATCTCGGGCCGCAGGTCGCCGGACAGCAGCGGCAGCACGTCGCGGCCGCGCACCTCGGCGCCGAGCGCCCGCGATTCCACGGCGAACAGTTCGTCGAAGGCATCGAGATCGACTTCCGCGCGCTCGAATTTGGCCCAGGCGTTTTCCAGATGGTTGGCCGCGTTGGTGCGGCGGATGATATCGGGCGGCAAGCCGCGCTCCGCCTCGAACCGCGCGAAGGCGTCGAACGGCGACGAGGTGACGACACCGCCGAAATCAAAAATCACTGCCTCGATCATAGGTCCTCGCTTGTCCTCGGACGTCATGGCCGGACTTGATCCGGCCATCCATCTGCTTTGAAGGGATGGATGCGCGGGTCAAGCCCGCGCATGACGCATCGTTACTTGGCATAAGTAATATCACTGATAACTCGCGACGATATCTGTCACCGCGCGCTCAAGCTGTTGCGCGGTGGCGCACTGACGGACCACGGTGCAGAAGGTCGCGTAGCGCGGCATCTCGGAATCGCCAAAGCCCCACGCCATGCGGTTTTCCGGGTTGAGCCAGACCAGCCGCTTGGCGCGCTCGCCGATGGTGCGCAGGATGTCGGCGCGCGGATCGAGATTGTTGGTGCGGGCGTCGCCGAGCACGATCACCGTGGTCTGCGGCGTCACGGTCGAAAGCCATTCCTTCTCGAAATTTTCCAGCGAGGTGCCGTAGTCCGACGAGCCGAAGCCGACCTTGGCCATGATCTCGCGCATCGCCTCCTCGGGCGACATCGTTTCCAGGATGTCGCTGACTTCGATCAGGTGACCGGAGAAAGCGAACGAGCGCACGTCGGAGACCACCTCGTGCAGGCTGTGGATCAGGAGCAGGAAGAAATCCGACACCCGCGCCACCGAACCGGAGACGTCGCACAGCGCGACGATTTTCGGCTTGTCACGGTGCTTGCGCTTCCATGCGGTGAGGAACGGCACGCCGCCCCAGGCGGCGTTGCGGCGCAGCGTGCGGCGGACGTCGAGATGGCCGCGGCGCTGCCGCTTGCGCGGCTTGCTGTAGCGCTCGCGCAGGCGCCGTGCGATCCGGCGGATCAATGCGCGCATCGCCTCGACCTGGCGCGGCTCGATCCGCGACAGCGGCGCGTTGCGCAGAATCTCGTTGCGCAGGTTTTCCGATTCCTCGCGCCCGTAAAGCAGGAGCGCCTGCGACACCGCCTCGCGCACGCCTTCGCGCAAGGCGTCGGTCGCGGCCGCGAGCCGTTCGGCGGTCGCCGGATCGGTTTCGGTCAGCCGGTCGAGATCGTCACGCAGCCGCGCGATGCCCAGCGCATCCAGCATCCGCGTGGTGAAGATGCCGCGCTGGGTGAAGAAGCGAATATCCGACAGCGCCGCCGCGCTCGCCGCGCTGGCCATCGCGGCGGCCAGCGCGTTGCGGTCCGGCGACAGCAGCATTTGCGCGAGCGGGCCGAGATCGGCGTCGGACGGCGCGCCGCCGCCGCCGGACGGCTGCGCTCCGCCGGCCGGCATTTCGCCCGGCGCGGACGCATCGTCCCCATTGTCCTGCGCGTCGCTGTCGTCGGCCGGCGGCGGGCTCTCCTCGGCGACCTCGGGCGTCTCGAAGAACAGATCGAAGCAGTCGCTCAGCGCGCGTTTCTCGTCCTCGGATTTGGCGAGCGTCAGCAGCAAGGTGTCGCGCAGCACGTCGCGGTCATTGAAGCCGACCACGGCGACCGCGCGCATCGCATCGATGCTTTCGGCGGGCGAGACGTGAACGCCGACGCCGCGCGCCGCCCGGAAGAACCGATGCAGGTTCTCCCTCATGGACGATTTTCTCCGTCATTGCGAGCGAAGCGAAGCAATCCAGTCTGCCTCTGTGACTCCTGGATTGCTTCGTCGCGTGCGCTCCTTGCAATGACATCCCTCATCGCATCATCTCGTTCGAGTTACCCGAACACGCCTTGCCGGCCGGCGCGGGCGACGAAGCCGTTGACCTCCGGCAGCGCCGCCTCGATATCGGCCTCGTATTTCAACAGCACGTTGAGCGTCTCCTTGACCACCTGCGGCTCCAGTTCGGACGCCTGCAACAGCACCAGCACCCGCGCCCAGTCGATGGTCTCGCTGACCGACGGCAGCTTCTTCAGGTCGAGGGTGCGCAGGTCATTGATGAAGCCAACCAGCTGCCGGCGCAGCGACTGCGCGATGCCGGGAACGCGGCTTTCGACGATGCGCTCCTCAAGCCGCTGCTCGGGGAAGCCGATATGCAGGTGCAGGCAGCGCCGCTTCAGGGCGTCGCCAAGGTCGCGCTCGCCGTTCGAGGTCAGGATCACGGTCGGCGGCGTCACCGCCGAGATGGTGCCCAGCTCGGGAATGGTGACCTGAAAGTCCGAGAGGATTTCCAAGAGCAGCGATTCGAACTCGGCGTCCGACTTGTCGATCTCGTCGATCAGGAGCACGCAGCCGGCCGGCTGCTCCAGCGCCTGCAACAGCGGGCGCGGCTCGACGAATTCCTTGGAGAAGAACACGTCGCCGAAGGTGTGCAGCTGGTGCAGCGCCTCGGCGAGCGTCTGCGCGCCGCCCAGCACCTCGCCGAGCTTGTCCTTGAGGATCTGGGTGTAAAGAAGCTGCTTGGCGTATTTCCACTCGTACAGCGCCTTGGCCTCGTCGAGGCCCTCGTAGCATTGCAGGCGGATCATGCTCTGGCCGCGCCAGGCGGCGATCGCCTTGGCCAGTTCGGTCTTGCCGACGCCGGCCGGCCCCTCGACCAGGATCGGCTTCTCGATCTGCTGCGCCAGATAGACAGCGGTGGCGATCTGCCGGCTGGCGATATAGCCCGCCCCCGCAAGTCCCGTTTCGACCCCCGCGATGAGGTCCGCCGACCGTTGCTCCGCCACCTCAATCCGCTCCCGACATGGGGTTTTCAGGCGAAGCGGAGACCGGCTCGCATGAAGAAACCGCGCTAAAACAATAGCCTTTCCGGATCGATCCGCGCGCCGGAACCGCGCTCGCGCGTCGTGAAGACCGCCCCGTCCTCACGCCCAAGGGCGCGCTTCGTGGACCCTGGCCTCATAAGCCGCGATCGACGGCTTCTTTTCCATCGTCAGGCCGATGTCGTCGAGGCCGTTGAGCAGGCAGTGCTTGCGGAACGGATCGATCTCGAATTTGACCGTGCCGCCGTCGGGACCGCGAATTTCCTGATTGGCGAGGTCGACGGTCAGGGTCGAGTTGGCGCCGCGCTCGGCGTCGTCGAACAGCTTGTCGAGGTCTTCTTGCGACACCCGGATCGGCAGGATGCCGTTCTTGAAGCAGTTGTTGTAGAAGATGTCGCCGAACGAGGTCGAGATCACGCAGCGGATGCCGAAATCGAGCAGCGCCCAGGGGGCGTGCTCGCGGCTCGACCCGCAGCCGAAATTGTCGCCCGCCACCAGGATCTTGGCGTTCTTGTAGGCCGGCTTGTTGAGCACGAAATCCGGATTGTCGCTGCCGTCGTCGTTGTAGCGCTGTTCGGAGAACAGGCCCTTGCCGAGACCGGTGCGCTTGATGGTCTTGAGGTACTGCTTCGGGATGATCATGTCGGTGTCGACATTGATGATCTTCAGCGGCGCCGCGACGCCTTCCAGCGTGGTGAATTTGTCCATGACCGTTCCCGGGTTCCAGAAATGCGCCGACGGGCGCAAGCTGCGGGCGGTTTTAGCCAAATACCGCCGCCGCTCCAAGGGTCATTTGCGCAGGGCTCATACCCGGGTCTCGTCCGCGACGCCGGCCTCGATCGCCTCCATGTCGTCGTCGGACAGCCCGAGATGATGGCCAATCTCATGGATCAGGACATGGCGGACGATGAAGCCCAGCGTCTCGTCGTGCCCGGCCCAGTAATCGATGATCGGGCGGCGGTAGAGCCAGATCATGTTGGGCAGGGGCGCGATCTCCTGATGGCTGCGGAACGGCAGTCCGACACCCTGAAACAGGCCGAGAATGTCGAATTCGTCCTCGGCCTCCAATTCGTCCAGCACCTCGTCGGTGGCGAAGTCCTCGACCTGGATCACGACCCCGGCGCAGGCGTCGCGGAACGGTTTCGGCAGCGTCGCGAGCTGGGCGTAGGCCATCGCTTCCAGATCGTCGAGGGAGGGGGCCTTCGCCGCGCCCCAGGGCATCGTGGCCTGATCTGACGGGTCGCTCTCGATCGGCTCTCGCATCGGCCGGGCTCCGGAATATGTTGCGGCGAAAGCCGGTATCATGTTTTCGACGTTGGCGAACGGCTTCCGCCTCCGGTCCGGCGCGCCCGAGGGCCCGCCGCGACAGGTTCAGGAATTTAGAACCGGCGGGACTGGCCTTGGCTCACCCTAGCAAATATAACATGCGGGGTATCCTTCCGGGGACCAGCGACCGAGAGACGAAATCGGCAGGGCGCGCGTCATGAAAAAGATCAGGAAAGCGACGCCGGCGGCAGCGCTCGCCGCGACCGTGAACCTTGCCATGGGCCCAGGGCTTGGTTTGGGTCTCGTTTTGGGGTTCGGTTTGGGTCTTGCTCCGGCCTTCGGCGGCGACGCGGCCAGCGCCGGGGCGGCCGACTACGTCATCGCGCAGGCGGCTTCCGCCCCGGCCGCCGCCGATCCGTCGGTCCGGCCGCGCGCCCATCACCGACCGCCGACCCGCATCCGGGTGCATCCGCGCTATCGGGCGGACGACGTTTACCCGCGCTACGATCCCGGCCCCGACGCGGTGCGCGATTGCACCGCCACCTACGTCCAGGAATTTCGCCCGAGCGGCACCGTCATCGTGCCGCGTATGCATTGCGTCTGGCGGCACGGTTAGGGCGCGGTCGCCCGCCGAATCCGCTCCAAACGGCCGTCAGGCAGCTATTTCCGCGGACATTGCCCGGCGTTTTGCCGTTCCGTCATGGCGTTGGCGCACCAGTTGGAGCATCCGTTGGCACTTCCGCTGCGGTGGATGGTGCATTCTTTGAGGCAGGCGGCATAGGAGCAATTCACCTTGGCCGCGCTGGCCATGGACGGAAGAACCAGCGGAGCCGCAACGATCGCGGCAAGCAGAACACGCATTCGCAATCTCCCTGGTTGTGACTGGATCGATCGCCGCGCTCGACATCCGTGTCGATCACGCATCGGACGGTGCGATCCTTCCACATGCCCGACGGCTTGTCCCCACCCCGGACAGGGGGGATTTCGATATCTTTGGCGGCGGATCGCCAAGCGCGCGCCGTTCCCGCGCCGGCCTTCATTATGTGTAAAGCCGTTTCCGGTAACGTGGTAATGCCGAGATCGGCGGTTGCGCCGATCGATCGGACAGCGATGACGCGCTCCCGCACGGCATTGTTCCTGTTTCGGGAGTTCGCGCCATGGCGTGGGAAAACCGCAAGAATCCTCGCGTCAACTTCGAGCGCGGCGTCACGGTTCAGATGATGGCGCTCGACGGCACCTGGCGGCGCGATTGCGTCATGCAGAACGCCTCCGACGGCGGCGCGCGGCTGATCGTCAACGGATCGCTGGAAGGGCTGGAGCTCAACGAATTCTTCCTGCTGCTGTCGTCGATGGGTCTGGCCTACCGCCGCTGCCGCACGGTACGGTTGCAGGGCAACGAAATCGGTATCGAATTCGTCAAGATGGCCGCCGGCAAGGCGAAGGCGCGCGCCGGTTAAGGTGCGGTTCCGAGACCCGCCCGCCCGAGGCGTCCGAATCCGGGTGGCGCGGCGGCCGCGATCGCGTCATGATCGCGCGAACATTCCGCACGGGACACGATCATGACCGCTCATCCCTTCGCCATGTTCGACACCGCGATCGGCGCTTGCGGCGTGGTTTGGGGCGCGCAAGGCATCGTCGGCGTGCAGTTGCCGATGTCGAACGCCGACAAGACCCGGCTGCGGCTGCGGCAGCGTTATGGCGACCTCGACGAAGTCGCGCCGCCGGCGCCGGTGCGACACGCCATCGACGGCATGGTCGATCTGCTTGACGGCCAGCCGACCGACCTGACGGACATCGCGCTGGATCTGTCGGAGGAGCCGGATTTCCATCGCCAGGTCTATGCCATCGCCCGCACCATCGCGCCCGGCAAGACCTTGACCTATGGCGACATCGCCAAGCGCCTCGGCGGCGTCGAACTGTCGCGCGACGTTGGCCAGGCGCTCGGCCGCAACCCGTGCCCCATCGTGGTGCCTTGCCATCGCGTGCTGGCGGCCGGCGGCAAGCCGGGCGGCTTCTCCGCCAATGGCGGCGTCGCGACCAAGCTCAAAATGCTGGAGATCGAGGGCGCGCTGGTCAACTACACGCCGTCGCTGTTCGATTAAGGTCGGATGAGCTAGATCGTCGAGCTTAAGCGACGAAGCAATCCAGTCCTTGCTTTTTGGCTTTCTGGATTGCTTCGCTTCGCTCGCAGTGACGACCTGACGGTCTACTCGCTCACGCCGCCACGATCTTCTGCCGCTGCTCGCCAAGCCTGGCGATGCCCAGCGTCACCACATCGCCGACGTTGAGGAATTGCGGCTGCGGCTTCATGCCCATGCCGACGCCCGGCGGCGTGCCGGTGGTGATGACGTCACCCGGCATCAGCGTCATCATGCCCGAGAGATAGGAGACGATCTGCGCCACGTTGAAGATCATGGTGGCGGTGGAGCCGGTCTGGCGGCGCTGGCCGTTGACGTCGAGCCACATGTCGAGATTCTGCACGTCGCCGACCTCGTCGGCGGTCACCAGCCACGGGCCGAGCGGGCCGAAAGTGTCGTGCGACTTGCCCTTGGTCCACTGTCCGCCGCGCTCGGTCTGGAAGTTGCGTTCGGAGACGTCGTTGCAGACCGCGTAGCCGGCGACGTGCTTCAGCGCGTCGGCCTCGCTGACATATTTGGCGCGGGTGCCGATCACCAGCGCCAGTTCGACCTCCCAGTCGAGCTTGGTCGAGCCGCGCGGCTTCTCGACATCGTCATTGGGGCCGCACAGCGCGTTGTTGCCCTTCATGAACACCACCGGCTCGGCCGGAATCGGCAGCCCGGATTCAGCGGCGTGGTCGGCGAAATTGAGCCCGATGGCGATGAATTTCGGCGCGCCGCCGACCGGCGGTCCGAGTCGCGGCGAGCCGCCGACCGCGGGCAGTTTCGCGGCATCGAGCGCCGCGAGCTTCGACAGCCCCGCCGGCGAGAAGGCATCGCCGGCGAGATCGCCGATCTGGCCTGACAGGTCGCGCAACTGGCCGGATGCGTCGATGAGGCCCGGCTTTTCACTGCCGGCGGCGCCGTATCTCACAAGTTTCATCGTTCTCTCCCTGCGGTCTTGTTGATGGCTCTGTCATGGAACGGCGGACGGCGCGTTGCAAGCGCGCCGGGATGATCGAGGCTAAACCTCCAGCCGGAAGGCGTCGCCGTCGCGTTTGATGCGGCCGGGATTGTAGTGGCCCCCGATCACCAGGGTCGGCGTATCGGCGAAGCGGCCGAACAGTTGCCGGCGCGTCTCGATCGACTGCACCGGATCGGTATCGAAGCTCGACGACCAGTCGAGATGCGCCATCTGGCACGGATGATGGGCGACGTCGCCGGTGAGAAGCGCCTCATGGCCGTCGGAGCGGATCAGAACGCTCATGTGGCCGGGGCTGTGGCCCGGCGTCGAGATCAGCGAAACCTCATCGGACAATTGCTCGTCGCTGGCGACCAGATCGACCCTGCCGGCGTCGACCACCGGCTTCACCGAATCGTCGAACACCGCGCGGTGCTCGCCGCTCTCGCTGTGAGTGGCCCAATAATCGTATTCGGTCTTGCCGAACACATAGCGCGCCTTCGGGAAGGTCGGCACCCATTGCCCGTCCATCAGCCGGGTATTCCAGCCGACGTGATCGACATGCAGATGGGTGCAAAGCACCATGTCGATGGAGTCCGGCGCATAGCCGGCGGCGGTCATGGTGTCGAGGAACGGCGTGGCGAGGTTATTCCAGGTCGGCACGCCGCGTCCCTGCTTGCCGTTGCCGATGCAGGTGTCGACCACGATGCGCCGCGACGGCGTCTCCACCACCAGCGAATGCACACTCATGCGCAGCCGCCCTTCGTCGTTGGCGAAGTGCGGCGCGAGCCACGCCATCTCCTGGATTTTCTCCGGCGTGGCCTGCGGCAGGATGAACCTTGTGTGCCCCACCGTTTCCATCTCGACGATTTTGGTGATTTTGACCCGGCCGACGGTCCAGCTCATCCACGCCTCCCCATTGTCTCGACTTTCAAGGATGAAACTTTCGCGTGTTCCACGCAATGGATCGTGTGGCGGCTGATGGCGTTATCCCGCCGGGCCGCGACAGGAGCGTGCAATGCCGGAGTTGACCATTTCCGCCGAGCAGGTCGGCTATCTTATCGAGAAGGCGCGTGAATTCGACGTCAAGGACGAGGTGACGGATGTCGCCTCCGGCTCCAACGCGAGTGACGATCGCATGATTGACGTGCTCGAGGATCATGCCGACGACCCTGTCGTGCGCGAGATCGCCGGCTTCATCAACGCCATGAGCGTCGACGAGCAGATCGATCTGGTGGCGTTGATGTGGCTCGGCCGCGGCGACGGCTCGATCCAGGAATGGGACGCGCTGCGGGCCGAGGCCACGCGCAACCATAACAATTGGACGGTCCGCTATCTGCTGGGCGAGCCGCTGCTGAGCGATTTTCTCGCCGAAGGACTGGCCCAGTTCGGCCTGACGTGGAACGACGAGCGCACCACGTCGGCCGGGTAGCGCCGCCATCTACATCGTGCCGGGGAAAGCGCCGCCGTCGAGCAGCAGGTTCTGCCCGGTGATGAAGCCGGATTTCGCGCCGCACAAGAAGGCGCAGGCCAGCCCGAACTCCTCCGGATCGCCGAAGCGGCCCGCCGGATTCTCGCCGGCGCGTTGCGCCATGAGTTCCTCGGTGGAGACCCCGGCGGCCTTGGCCTGGCTGGCTGAGACGTTGCGGATACGGTCGGTGTCGAACGGTCCCGGCAACAGGTTGTTGATGGTGACGTTGTGGCGCACCGTCTTGCGCGACAGGCCGGCGATGAAGCCGGTGAGGCCGCTGCGCGCCCCGTTCGACAGCGCCAGCACGTCGATCGGGGCTTTTACCGCGGCCGAGGTGATGTTGACGATGCGACCGAACTTGCGCGCGATCATGCCGTCCACCGTCGCCTTGATCAGTTCGATCGGCGTCAGCATGTTGGCGTCGAGCGCCTTGATCCAGTCGTCGCGGGTGAAGCTGCGGAAATCGCCGGGCGGCGGACCGCCGGCGTTGTTGACCAGGATATCGGGATCGGGACAGGCTTTCAGCGCGGCTGCGCGGCCCTCCGGCGTGGCGATGTCGCCGGCGACCTCAACAACCTCGATCCCTGGATAGGCTTTGCAGATGTCGGCGGCGGTTGCGGCCAGCGCCGCCGCGCCGCGCGCGGTGAGGGTGAGATGCACGCCTTCGGCGGCCAGCGCCATGGCGCAACCGCGTCCCAGACCCTTGCTGGAGGCACAGACCAGCGCGCGGCGGCCCTTGATTCCCAAATCCACGGTTTCGCTCCCGTTCCTGATGGTTTTCTATGATCGCCGGACCATAGAACATCATCATGGAAAGTGGAAACCGGCTCCCGTCGCGCGGCAGGCATGCCCGTCAGGATGAGAGACTATCTAGTGAACGCGGCAACTCGCCGCCGCGCCGATCCCACCGGTGTGCACCGGCCACGCTGGCGTGGGATCGACCCGCGCGGCGAGCGGCCTCCGGTTTCGCGCCACATGGGCATCATGCAGCGCCTCGATGAAATCCGAGAACCATTGCTGAACGGTGCCGGCCCGCAATGACTTCATCATCGCATTCCACCGCAACCGCCGCTCCGTCAGCGGCATCGTCAACGCCGACGTCATGGCCCGCGCCATGCCATCGATGTCATTGGGGTTGACCAGCAGGGCGGCGTCGAGTTCGTTGGCGGCGCCGGCGAATTTCGACAGCACCAGCACGCCCGGATCGGCCGGGTTCTGCGCCGCGACATATTCCTTCGCCACCAGATTCATGCCGTCGTGCAGCGGCGTCACCAGACCGATCTGCGCGGTGCGATAGAGCCCGGCCAGCACGGTCTGGCTGAACCCCTTGTTGAGATAGCGGATCGGCGTCCAGTCGACCTCGCCGTGCCGGCCGTTGACGTCGCTGACAAGCTTGGCGAGCTGCTCCTGAAGATCGCCATAGGCATCGATGCCGCCGCGTGACAGCGTCGCGATCTGCAACAGCGACACCGTGCGCGCCAGCGACGGCTGCATGGTCAGCATCCGGTCGAACGCCGTGACCCGGTTGAGCAGTCCCTTGGAGTAATCGACGCGATCGACGCCGATGGCGAGCCGCTGGCCTTGCAGACTGCGGCGCAGACGCGACACGTCCGGGTGCGACATCGCCTTGACGGCGTGCGCGGCGAACTTGTCGACATCGATTCCGATCGGGAACGTCGCCAGCCGCGAGACGCCATGACGCGACGATACCTCGCCGTCGTCGACCCGCAGCCCGAGTTCCGCTTCGAGATAGTCCTTGAAGTTGTTGCAATCCTCCTCGGTCTGGAACCCGATCAGATTGTAGGCGAGCATGGCCTCGACCAGCTCGCGATGATTCGGAACACCGCTGATGATGGCGCGTGACGGCCATGGCGTATGCAGGAAGAAACCGATCGCTTGCCGGACGTCCAGTTGCCGCAACTCGGCGCCCAGCGTCAGGAAATGATAGTCCTGAATCCAGAACGTGGCATCGGGCTTGCGGAACCGCAGCAGCGCGCGCGCCATGAAGGCATTGACCTCGCGATAGGACCGATAGTCGTCGCGCGTGGCGCGAATGAGATCGGTGCGCGAATGCAGCGCCGGCCATAATGCGGAATTGGCGAAGCCTTCGTAATAGCCGCCATAATGCGCCGCCGGCAGATCGAGCAGCGCCAGCGCGCCCGAGCCGACCGTCTCGATGTCGCCGAACGGATCCTTCTGGATATTGTCGCGGACATGACCGCTGGAACCGACCCAGATCGCGCCGTTGTTCTCGACCACCGGCAACAGCGCCGCCGCCAGACCGCCAGTCATCGGCTCGTTGGCCTTGGCGCGCGCGACGCGATTGGATACGACGACCAGACTCACTGTGTCCCCTCCCGTTGATGCAGCCCGAAACTTAACGGCTGTTCATCAATATGGTTCCTCGCCACATCTCGATCTCATTGTGTTCCATTTAGAACCTTGCGTGATGGAACTCGCGCGCGCATCCCCGCGAGGCGTAGCCGCAATGATCGCGCGGCGATGCGAGCGGCGGCTTGATTTTCAAAAAGTTTCGCCGCTTCGCGATTCACTCAGAAGATGCGCCAGCCAGCGCCGCACCGCATGCGGATCGGCGAAGGAACCCGCGACGCCGCGCGCCTGACGGCCAACGGAGAACGACAGGCCGTTGAAGTCCGGCATCACGGCGAACACGGTTTCGTCGGTCACGTCGTCGCCGAGAAACACCGGCCGGCGGCCCTTGAAGGGTTCGCGCGACATCAGTTCGCGCACGCCGGTCGCCTTGGTGATTCCCGAAGGCTTGATTTCGCACACCGCCTTGCCGGGCAGGATTTCGATCGGCGCGTTGGGCAGATCGGCGCGGATCGCGGACACGGCATCGTAGATCGCCGTCTCCAGATGCGGCGCGCGGCGAAAATGCAGCGCAAACGAATAGCCCTTGTCCTCGACGAGAATGCCGGGATCCATGCGCGCAATGGCGGCGAACCGCCGTTTCAAATCGGGATTCATCGGTGGCGCGCGAGCCGCCACCGCCTCGCTTTCGATCGACAGCCGCATTTCCGCACCGTGGCCGCCGACCGACGGATAGCGCGCCGGCGCGAAGATCCAGTCGATGTCGGCGAGCGAGCGGCCGCTGACCAGCGCCAGCGCGCCCGAGGTGCGTTCCAGCAAGCCATTCAGCGTCGGAACCAGATCGGGCGGAACCACCACGTCGCGCGGTGTCGGCGCGAGATCGAGCAGAGTTCCGTCGATGTCGAGCAGCAAGGCGCAGGCGTTCAGATCCAGCGGCGGCAGGGACGGCGACGCGACTCCTCTGTCCTCGCCCGGTTCCGTCACTGCACGCATATCAGGCATCAAAGTCACCTCTTATTGATCTCCATTCAATCCGCGACCGCGAGCGGTTGCGCGACGGATTCCAGCGGCTGGCGTTCCGCCGCGATACAATACCGCCAAGCGATCACCGCGGCCGCAACCATCAGGCACGCGCCGAACAGATACCCGATAAAGACGCTGACACGCGATCCCGTATCGATCAAGGCGCCGAACAAAGCGGGACCGGCCACGCCGCCGATTCCGGTGCCGATCGCATAGAACATCGCGATCGCCAGCGCGCGCACCTCGATCGGAAACGTCTCGCTCACCGTCAGATAGGCGGAACTCGCGGCGGTCGACGCAAAAAAGAAAATCACCATCCACGCGATGGTCTGGGTCTGCGCGCTCCACGCCTCGATGGCGAACAGATATCCGGACACCGCAAGCAGAATGCCCGAGATCGCATAAGTGAACGTAATCATCACGCGCCGGCCGATGCTGTCGAACAGGCGGCCGAGCAACAACGGCCCGAGAAAATTTCCCGCCGCGAACGGCAGGATGTACCAGCCGATCTGATCCGACGCGATGCCGTAGAATTCGGTCAGCACCAGCGCATAAGTGAAGAAGATCGCGTTATAGAAAAATGCCTGCGCCACCATTAACGCCAGGCCCACCAGCGCGCGCTGGCGATAGCGCTGAAACAAGGTGCGCGCGATTTCGCCCAGCGGCGTGTGACTGCGCATCCGCAATCTGATCGTCGGCCAGACCGCGCCGGCGGCCACGTCGCGCCCCGCCGCCGTTCGCTCGATCTCGGCGACGACGGCGCTGGCGCGTTCCGGATAGCCGTGAATCATCAGCCAGCGCGGACTCTCCGGAATCCACAACCGCATGACGAAGACCACCAGTCCGAGCGCCGCGCCGGTCAGATAAGCCAATCGCCAGCCAAGGTCCGGACCGACCACCCGCGGATCCAGCAGCACGATGGCGCTCAAGGCGCCGAGCGCGGCGCCAATCCAGAAGCTGCCATTGATGATCAGGTCGGTCCATCCGCGATAGCGCGCCGGCACCAGTTCCTGAATCGTCGAATTGATCGCGGTGTATTCGCCGCCGATCCCCGCGCCGGTGAGAAACCGGAACAGCGCGTAGCTCCAGATGTCCCACGACAACGCCGTCGCCGCGGTCGCCATGAGATACAGCGACAACGTGATGAAGAACAGTTTCTTGCGGCCGAGACGATCGGTCAGCCAGCCGAAGCCGAGCGCGCCGAGCACGGCGCCGGCGAGATAGGCGCTGTTGGCGAGACCGACGTCGAAATTGCTGAAGCGCAGCGTCGGACTGTCCTTCAGCGCGCCCGACAGCGTTCCCGCGAGCGTCACCTCAAGTCCGTCGAGAATCCAGGTGATGCCGAGCGCGACAACCACACGCGTGTGGAATCGGCTCCAGCGCAACGCATCCAGCCGCGCGGGAATGTCGGTTTCAATAATGCGATTGTCGACGCTCACAGGCAGGCTTTCATGTCGCTCGGGATCGGAGGCGCCGCCGCCGATCGAGACACGCGAGATGATGGCAACGGCTTGGGTGCATTCCGCGGTGGCGCGCAGAGGACCATTAAGAGCAACGCGCAAGGTGGAACCCGGTTCCTGCCAGGAACCGCCATGGAGATCACGGATTGTCCCTCGAACAATCGAGCGAGGTGGCAACCATGACGACGAAATCCCGGCGTCCCCATGCCGGCAAGACGACCGCCGCGCGCAGGAAGAAATCCGCGACGGCGAACGGACGACGGAAAGCCGCGCCACGCAAGCGCGCGACGTCGACGCGCTGGTCGCGGCGCGTCACCGAGCGCAGCGACGCTCTCGACCTCAAGCACGGCGTCTTCACCTTGCATGATCCGAAACGGATCGCCGCGTCGCTGAAACGCTCAGCCGAGCGCAGCACGCGGCGCAAGGCGAACCCTTATCGCTCCGCGCTGTCGATGTTGACGTTCTATATCAATCGCGCCGGCAAGACCTTGCCGAAGACCCAGCGTGAGCGGCTGGAGCGGGCCAAGGACGAGCTGAAGCGGCAGTTTCACCGCGAGTCCTGAAGCCGTCCCGACCCCGGCCGCGACGACGCAGGCGTCCGATGCGGTCAGGCCGCGCGCACGCCGGCCATGACGCGGTCCAGCCCCTCGCGCAACCGGTCGCAACGATTTGATCGATGCCCGGCGTCGTGGCACAGTGGCGAGCCAACCTTGACCGGCGTCGCCCGAATGCCGGCTCGCACCATCCGAGGAGACGCCATGTCAGCCCCATCCGGCATCGTCGGCCCGTTCGCGGGCCTTGACGTTCCCTGGTTGCTGCGGATGCGCGCCGAGACCCGGGGCGATCATCCGTTCCTGATCTGGGCGCCGTTCAACGGCGCGGCGCGCGCCTGGAGCTATCGCGAATTCCACGACCGGGCGGGGGCGCTGGCCGCCGGCCTCGCCCGGCGCGGCGTCAAGCCGGGCGATCCCGTTCTGATCCATCTCGACAACTGCATCGAGCTGCTGCTGGCCTGGTTCGCCTGCGTCGAACTGGGGGCCGTCGCCGTCACCACCAACACCCGCTCCGCCGCCGCCGAGATCGCCTATTTCGCCGATCACTGCGGCGCGGTCGCCGCCATCACCCAGCCGGCCTACGCCGAACTGGTGGCCCGCAACTGCCCCGGCCTGCGCTGGATGGCGGTGACCTCACACGACGCCGGCGCGGCGCCCGCGCAAGGCGCCGCGCCGCCGGCCGCCGATCGCTTCGAGGCGCTGTTCGCCGACAGCGCCGACCGGCCGCGCCGCCCGCCCGATCCCTTCGCGCCGTGCAGCGTGCAATATACCTCGGGAACGACGTCGCGGCCCAAGGCGGTGCTGTGGACCCACGCCAATGCGTTGTGGGGTGCCAAGGTCAACGCCGCGCATCAGGACCTCCACGCCGGCGACGTTCATCAGACCTATCTGCCGCTGTTCCACACCAACGCGCTGGCCTATTCGATGCTGTCGAGCCTGTGGGTGGGCGGAACTTGCGTGATCCAGCCGCGCTTCTCGGCGCGGCGCTTCTGGAACGTGGCGGCGGAGCACGGCTGCACCTGGACCTCGACGATCCCGTTCTGCGTCAAGGCGCTGCTCGAACACGAGATCCCGAAGCATCACACATTCCGGCTGTGGGGGACGGCGATCAACGACCCGCCGCCGTTCGCGGTGTTCGGCATCAAGATGCTCGGCTGGTGGGGCATGACCGAGACCATCACCCACGGCATCGTCGGCGAGGTCGATCAGCCCAACACGCCGATGTCGATCGGCCGCGCCGCCGCCGAATACCAAATCCGCATCGTCGGCGACGACGGCGCGCCCACCGCCGTCGG
Source organism: Xanthobacteraceae bacterium (assembly GCA_039808365.1). Lineage (GTDB taxonomy): Bacteria > Pseudomonadota > Alphaproteobacteria > Rhizobiales > Xanthobacteraceae > 62-47. Next base: position 25,770 of record JBDHSX010000003.1, read on the forward strand.
CGACACCGGCAATCTCTTGATTAAAGGCATTCCGGGCCTGTCGCTGTTCAAGGAATACCTGCACAACGAGCAGGCGACGCGCGAGAGCTACGACGAGCACGGCTATTTCATCACCGGCGACCGCGTCACCCTGCTGGAGCACGGCTTCATCAAGTTCGGCGACCGCGCCAAGGACATGCTCAAGGTCGGCGGCGAGAACGTCGCCGCCTCGGAGATCGAACAGGTCATCATCACCGTTCCGGGCGTCCGCGAGGCGGCCGTCGTCGCCAAGAAGCATCCGATGCTCGACGAGGTGCCGGTGGTGTTCATCATCCCGCAAGCCGGCGTCGCGAATGTCCCGGAAACCCTCCTTGAGAACGTGCTGACGGCGTGCCGCAAGGCGCTGGCCGATTTCAAGGTGCCGCGTGAAGTGTATTTCGTCGACGACATGCCGCGTTCGACGCTGGAGAAAGTCGCCAAGAACGAGTTGCGCAAGCGGCTGGCGTGACGCGGGCCGCGCTCACATGCCGAACGCGACCGGACGGAAGGCTTGCAGCAACGGCTGATCCAGCTTGCCGCCCATCCGCTCCATCATCGCGAACGCCTCGGTCGGGCCGAGCGCCGCCCGGTAACTGCGATTTTCCATCAGCGCCGCGTAAATGTCGACAATGGTGGTCAGCCGGACGATGTCGCTGATCCGATCCGCCGTCAGGCCGTGCGGATAGCCGCTGCCATCGAGAAATTCATGGTGATGCAGCACCACATCGAGCATTTCCGGCGGGAAATTGCCTTCCTCGGCCAATGCCTCATAGCCGAGCCGTGGATGCTGGCGGATATGATCCATCTCGGCATCGGTCAATTTGCCCGGTTTGTCGAGAATGGAGACCGGAATGAAAGCCTTGCCGACGTCGTGCAGCAGCGCGGCGCGCGCCAGCCGCCGCTGATCGTCCTCGCGCATCCCCAGATGCTGGGCGAACGCCACCGCGAAGCCGGTCACGAACAGACAATGACGATAGCTGTGATTGTGGTGCCGCCCGACCACCCTCAGCCACGCCTGGAGCGATGTCTTCCTGATCGCGCGCAGGATCTGCGTCTCGGCCTGGAGCACATCGTCGAACATCAAAGGCGCGCCGGCAGGCAGCCGGTTGAACATCTTGACCAACACCAGATGCGCGGCGGCGACGCCCTTGTTCAGCGCCTGTCCGCTTGCGGTCCGGTCATCGGCATTCGCGTCGGGAAACGCGGCGCGGACGCGTTGCAGGATGGCGCGGGCATCGAACGGCCGCTCGATGGTGTCGGTGGCCCCCAGCGCCCACGCCTGCATCGATGCGTGATGCAGCGCATCGGCCAGCACGAACAGCCGCGGCATCGCCTGATAGCTTCTGTCCGTCAGCTTGCGCCGGACGCGCTGGACGCTTTCCGGGCAGCGCAGGTCGATATCGACGACGACGCCGGAAATTTTCACCCTCGGCGTTTCGGGAATGTCCGAGGTCGAGACGACGCCGACATCGCCGAGATTTCGCAGAATCCGCGCCAGTTCGTCGCTGCGGTCGCTGCGGTCGGACGCCAGCAGGAACCGCTTCCTGACGGGGGTTGGATTCGAAGCCACGCTCATGATGCCCTCGGCACGCTTTCGATGCCCGACCGATAGCCGGCAAGTCGAGTCATTCCCGTTAAAAGGAACCGTTAACGAATGCCGCGCCGGATTCCGTCAATCCGAGCGATCGGGTTGACCTTTGGCCGCGCCCACGTGAATTTTCCGAATGGTTTCAGGCCGTGAATATGAACGCCGCAGCGACGCTGGCGCGGCGTCGCTCATGCGCCGCATATGAAACTTGACCGCCAGTCGTCGCGCGCGCTGTTTTGCTGCTATAGATGCGTGCAGCATCCGCCGGCCCCGAAAGCCGCACCGATGAGAGCCGTCCCGTGAGAATCGTTGCCGCCACCATCCTCCTCGCCGCCGTCATGACCGGCCCCGTTCATGCCGAGGCTTCGTCACGGCCGCCCTTTACCGCGACATTGTCCAATCACGCGCCGCTGGCGTTTGGCATGAATCCGGCGGAGGCGGCCACTGCCTTGCGAACGCCGCTGGCCTATGTGCGCGGCCGTCGCGGCAACGAAATCTACCTGGCGGTGAGCGACATCGGCGGCAGCCTGTTCTTTCCGCGCCGCGATCATCTCTATCTCCAGTTCCGTGGCGGCCGTCTCACCGGCTGGAAGGGCGACTGGAATCTCGACGCGACCTGGCGCTAGGATACAAAGAGCTAACATTGCGTCGATAGGGAAACGAGCCGTGGGACACGACATCAAACTGACCGCTTCCGACAATTTCCAACTGGGCGGCTATCGCGCCGATCCGGAGGGGCCGGCCAAGGGCGCGCTGGTGGTCGTGCAGGAAATTTTTGGCGTTAATCATCACATCCGCAACGTCTGCGATCGCTACGCCCGCGCGGGTTACGTCGCGGTCGCGCCGTCGATCTTCGATCGCAGCGAGCCGAATTTCCAATGCGGTTATTCGCCGGAGGAGATCGCCGTCGCGCGAAAATTCGTCGCCAACCCGGATTGGCCGGCGATGCTGCGCGACGTCGCGGCCGCGATCGATTCCGTGAAGGATGTCGGGCCTGTGGGAATCGTCGGCTTCTGTCTCGGCGGCAGCGTCGCCTATGCCGCGGCGACGAAACTGTCCGGCCTGCGCGCCGCGGTCGGCTATTACGGCGGCGCGATCCTGCGCTTCGCCGACGACAAGCCGCGCGTGCCGACGCTGTTGCACTTCGGCGAAAAGGATACCGGCATTCCGCTCCACGACGTCGAGGCGATCCGCGCCAGGCGACCGGAGGTCGAGATTCACGTCTATCCCGGCGCGCAGCACGGCTTCAGTTGCGACGAACGCGCCAGCTACGACAAGGCCAGCGCCGACCTCGCCGGGCAACGCACGCTGGCGTTCTTCGCCAAGCATCTCGCCGCATAACGCGGTTTCAGAACCAGCGTTCGCCGACGACGACGGTATCGCCCGGATTGATCGGGGTCGCGGGCGGGACGACGGCGCGCACGGTGCCGGCGCTGGTGGTGTGGTCGATGGTGACGGTGTCGCGGCGGGCGCGCGGGGAGAAGCCGCCAGCGATCGCCACCGCGCTTTCGGCGGTCATGTTCGGCACGTAGGGGTACTGGCCGGGCGCGGCGACCTCGCCGAGGATGAAGAACGGGCGATAGGCCTCGACCTCGGCGGCAACATGGGGCTCGCGGATAAAGCCGTTGCGCAGCCGGTCGCTGACGCGGCTGGCGAGCTGGGCCGGGGTGAGGCCGCGCGCCTGCACCGATCCGATCAAGGGCATGGTGATGGTGCCGCCGGCGCTGACGGCGTAGGTGTTGGTGAGACCATCCTGGCCATAGACCACGATGCGCAGCCGGTCGCCGGAATCGAGGCGATAATCGGCATTGCGGGCCGGCACGGTCAGGCGCGGGCCGTAGGGCGCGCGCGGCGGCGCCGGGACCGCCGCCGCATAACGCGGGCGGGCGGCAGCGGCGTAACTGCTGCGCATCGCGTCGATGACAGAGGCGGAGCTGCGCGGCGGGTAAGCATAAGCGGGTGGCGGCGCGGCACGGGTTGCGCCGTAGGCGAGCCGGTCCAGGTCGCCGACCGGGTGTCCGCTCGCCACCGGTCCCGGCCGGTGCATGCATCCCGACAGCGCGACCGCGCTGAGCGCGGCCATGAACACACCACCAAACGCACCTACTGTCCGCACCGACTTAATCCTCGTCGCGAGATAAGTCTTGTTATGGTCCGGTTAGGGTTAATAAAGCGTTTGGACTTCGGGGCGGTTTCAAGGCTGTGTCGCCCTCCCCGTCGCCCGTCGAAGACGAGCGACTCCGCTCTTTCGAGGAGAGCGAATCGCGCCGCGTCTGCGGCAAGTCAGGCCGGCTGAAAAACCTCTAGCCGGCGGCGACGCCGATGCCGATCGGGCACGACACGCCGGTGCCGGCCAGCCCGCAGTAACCGTTCGGATTCTTCGCCAGATACTGCTGATGGTAATCCTCCGCGAAGAAGAACGGCGGGCTGGGCGCGATCTCCGTGGTGATCGCGCCCAGCCCCCGCGTCGCCAGCGCCTTGCCGAAGGCCGCGCGCGACTCCGTCGCCGCCTTCGCCTGCGCGTCATTGCGCGTATAGATCGCCGATCGGTATTGCGTGCCGATGTCGTTGCCCTGACGCATGCCCTGGGTCGGATCGTGGTTTTCCCAGAACGTCTTCAGCAATCGCGCGTAGGATATCCGCGCGGGATCGAACACCACCAGCACCACCTCGGCGTGGCCGGTTCGTCCCGAGCAGACTTCCTCATAGGTCGGGTTCGGGGTGAAGCCGCCGGCATAGCCGACCGCCGTGACGTGAACCGCGTCGCCGAGTTCCCAGAACAGGCGCTCCGCCCCCCAGAAGCAGCCGAGCGCGAACACCGCTTGCTCCATTCCCTCCGGATAAGGCCCCTGCAACAGGTGCCCGTTGACGAAATGATATTTGGCGGTGGGGATCGGCTCGGCGCGGCCGGGCAGCGCATCGGCCGCCCGCGGCAATTCCACGGTCTTGCGCATGAACAACATGGACACCTCCCTACGAGATCGACACCGCGAGCGGCCGCATCATACGACTCGGCAAGGCGAGCGACAATCGATCGCGGCCACCCGCCTCAACTGCGGGCGTAGCCGATCAACGGCTTGCGCGGCCGGAACAGCAAAAGCAGCGCCAATCCCAGCACGCCCAACACCGCCCAGGTCGGCTGGTTGAGAACGACCCTGACAACGTCGCTCCACAGCCAGGGCGCGACGCCCTCCACCATGGTCCGCAGCGCCTGCTGGCTGCCCTGATGGATGTCGTTCCACGACTCGCCGAGCGGGGTCAGCCGCACCGCCTGGTCGGCGATCGACCGCGCCCCGTCATAGACCAGAAAAACAAAGGCCCCCGCCAGCAACAAGAGGCCGACGAGACGAAAAAAGCCCCTGATCATGCGTTACCTGCCCTTATCTCGGCGCCCGGTCGACCATCGCGACAAATTCGGGCAATAACGGGGGCGGGCGCGGAATTCAACCGCCGGCGGAGCCAAAATACCCGCTTCCCCGGACGCAATTCGGGTTCCCGCGCGCCCGGACACCGTTGACGCTGCCGGCGCGGCCCTCTATAAGGACCGCCGATGGCGGCGGGCGCAATCCTGCCGCCGCTGTTCTTTGAGCGCTGCCGACCTGGGTCGTTACCTCCCTGCGCGGCAATGCCCGAACAACCCGAAACAGTTTCACGTCGAGCGCGATTTCGCACGTTGAGCGTCATCTCGACCGGCGTCGATCAGCCCGGCCCGCCGAAGGCGGCGGTCGCTGAAGGATCAGTGAGAGCATGGCCAATACGTCCTCCGCCAAGAAAGCGACGCGCAAGATCGCCCGTCGCACCGCCGTCAACAAGTCGCGGCGCACCCAGATGCGCGGCGCGGTTCGCGTCGTCGAAGAAGCGCTCGCCAAGGGCGACCGCGACGCCGCCGTCAAGGCGATGGCCGCCGCCGAGCCCGAATTGATGCAGGCAGCCCAGCGCAACATCATTCACAAGAACGCCGCCAGCCGCAAAGTCTCGCGGCTCACGCACCGGATCGCCAAGCTGGCGAAGTAAATCGCCGGCGGCACGCCGCCGCGACAACGCCCTTCATCAAGCCCGGCGCGACGCCGGGCTTTTTGTTTGCGCGTGAACCGCGCGTGACGGCATCGTGACGTGGCCGTCATCGCCGCGCCGGACGACGCAACGGATCTCGCGGGCGCAACAACGATCGATCATCATGCTTTGGTCTTGTCTCCCAAACGTCACATGACGACATGACATGAAGGCCGGCGAAGTCATTGCGCTTGACTCTCGCCACGCACGCGCCGCAACCGCCGCGCGCTCGGTGCGGCCCGCTTGGCCGGCGAGGGTTACCCGCTCGAACGGCACAGAAAAACGCGCGAGCCGATAATCACTTATCCACATAGCAGGACGAAGCGCTTCAAAAACCGCGCTGGCAGCCGCCAACCGTAAACGAATTATGAAAATCTTTTTTAGCCTGACCGAAATCCGACACGCCGTCGACGCACTTCGAATCCGCGCGCAGATTCAAAACCTTGTTCGCGCGCATCGCACCGCGCGCAAAACGCCGCGCCCGCTAAGCCGTCACGGCGCGGACAAAGGCGACGTCGCAGGCGTTGCGGGAAACACGAGGTCGTGTATTTCTATGGGCGTCCGCAGCGCCTGCGGTTGTTCAGATCAGCGCGATCTGGGAATCGGGACGCTCGTGCAGATCGATTGCGATATGAACGTCGTGCGATGTGTATGCTAGCGGCGCTTTTCAACCGATCGGCAAACTGTCGCTCACGCCTGTCGTGAGAACGGAGTTCTGCGTCTGAATTTCTCGGCCCGCGTCTCTTTCGATGAGCCGCGCGGCAATAAGGGAAACAGCCAGAAATCTTGCCGGACCGGAGCGAAAGCCGTCGGCGGACGCGCCTTGCGGAAGGCGAAAGCATCGATCGATCCGCGCAGCCCGGACATCGCGTCCGGAAAACGTGGAGCGGTCGAGACAAGCGGTCATTCATCGCCATGAATCAACATGGCAAAGGGGGGTTTCCATGCGCGTCGGTATCTCTGGCCCAACGCATCAAATGATCTCTCTCGCTTCCGCTCTGCCGGAATCGCCGTCGGCCCGACCGCGAGCCCGCGCGCCAAACCAACCCACATCCTGAAACTCCATCCGTTCGTCATCCTGCGTCGCAATCGCAAGGCGTCGTGATCGCACTCCATCGCGATCGCGGTTTGTTGCGATCACGTTCGTGCCGCCGCCGCAGGAGGGATCCGCAACGCGCCGCCGTGGAACGCGCGCGCCGATGGGTATCTTTTCGTCGCCTCAACACTTAAATCTTCAAACAAAGTCAAAAAGAAAAATGTCGCATATGGAACAGGATCGCTGGTCGCGGGTGAAAAGCCGTCTTCGATCGAGCTTGGGCGAGGACATCTATTCGAGCTGGTTCGCCCGCATGGATCTCGAAAGCGTGCAGGCCGACAGCGTGCACCTGACGGTGCCGACCAAGTTTCTGCGGAGCTGGATTCAGACGCATTATGCCGACCGCGTGTTGTTGTGCTGGCAGGCCGAGGTCCCGGAGATTCATCGCATCGATCTCACGGTTCGCACCGCGGCGACCCGGAGCGTCGCGCCGGCCAAGGAACTCGCGGTCGCGGCGGATGCGCGTCCCGCCCTTGAGCGCGGCAACGGCCGCGCGGCGCCGGATTTGCGCGCGGCGGCGACCGCGCCGGTTTCGGCCAGCCATGAGGCGCTCGGCGGCTCGCCGCTCGATCCGCGCCTGACCTTCGCGAGCTTCGTCGTCGGGCGCTCCAACGCCCTGGCGCAGGCCGCCGCCCGCCAGGTCGCCGAGGGCCGCCGCGGCGACAACGTGATGTTCAATCCGCTCTACATTCACTCCGGCGTCGGCCTCGGCAAGACCCACTTGCTGCAAGCGGTGACCTGGGCCGGAAATTCCGGCAACGAGCGCAAGGTGCTCTATCTCACCGCCGAGAAATTCATGTACGGCTTCGTGGCGGCGCTGAAGTCGCACACCGCGCTGGCCTTCAAGGAGGCGCTGCGCGGCATCGACGTGCTGGTGATCGACGACCTGCAATTTCTTCAGGGCAAGTCCACCCAGGCCGAGTTCTGCCACACCCTGAACGCGCTGATCGACGCCGGACGTCAGGTGGTGATCGCCGCCGACCGTCCGCCGGCCGATCTCGAAAGCCTCGACGACCGCGTGCGCTCGCGGCTCGCCGGCGGCCTCGTCGTCGAGATGGGGGCGCTGGGCGAGGAGTTGCGGCTCGGCATCCTCAAGTCACGGGTCAACGCGGCGCGCGTCCATCACTCGGGCTTCGAGGTGCCGGCGGCGGTGCTGGATTATCTCGCCAAGGCGATCACCCATAACGGCCGCGATCTCGAAGGCGCGGTCAACCGCCTGCTGGCGCACTCAAAGCTCAACGCCCAGCCGGTGACGCTGGAGATGGCGGAGCGCGAGGTCCGCGACCTGATCCGCCCGCAGGAACCCAAGCGCATCAAGATCGAGGACATTCAGCGCGTCGTCGCCCGCCAGTACAACGTCAGCCGCTCCGATCTGTTGTCGTCGCGGCGCACCGCCAATGTCGTGCGGCCGCGCCAGGTGGCGATGTATCTCGCCAAGACGCTGACCTTGCGCTCGCTGCCGGAAATCGGCCGGCGATTCGGCGGCCGCGATCACACCACCGTCCTGCACGCGGTGCGCAAGATCGAGGCGCTGGTGGCCAAGGATGTCTCGCTGTCTGACGAGGTCGAACTCCTGAAACGGCAATTGCAGGAATAGGGGGCGCGCGGCATGAAAAATCCGCTGTCAAAATAGCCCTTCCGCCCTTGCCTTTGGCGGCGCGGCGCGTCACCCTGCGACCCCCGTGGAGCCGATCCTGATCGATCCGCATTCGGCCTCGCGGGATCGCCTTGCCGCGGCGCCGCCTCTGGCTGCCCGGCGCTTCCATCACATGGTTCGAAATCCGGATCGGGCAGGTTTGCGATGAAGGTTACCGTCGAACGCGCGCAGTTGCTGAAGTCGCTGGGCCACGTCCACCGCGTGGTCGAGCGCCGCAACACCATTCCGATTCTCGGCAACGTGCTGATCCGCGCCGAGGGCGCCCGGCTGTCGCTGAAGGCCACCGATCTCGACCTCGAAGTCACCGAAACGCTGGCGGCCGAGACCGCCAGCGCCGGCTCGACCACGGTTCCCGCGCATATGTTCTACGACATCGTGCGCAAGCTGCCGGATGGCTCGCAGATCGTGCTGGAGAGCGACGGCGACCGCGCCGTGCTGGCGATCCGCGCCGGCCGCTCGCGCTTCACCTTGCAGACGCTGCCGGAAAGCGACTTCCCCGATCTCGCCGCCGGCGACATGTCGCACGCCTTTTCGCTGTCCGCCGCCGACGTCAAGCGGCTGATCGACCGCACCCAGTTCGCGATTTCCACCGAGGAAACCCGCTATTATCTCAACGGCATCTATTTGCATGCCGCAGGCCAGGCGAAGGCGGAAACGCTGCGCGCCGTCGCCACCGACGGCCACCGGCTGGCGCAGGTCGACCTGCCGCTGCCGAAGGGGGCGAGCGGCATTCCCGGCGTCATCGTGCCGCGCAAGACGGTCGGCGAGGTGCAACGGCTGATCGAGGACGCCGAGGCCGAGGTCACCATCGAATTATCGCAGGGCAAGATCCGCTTCACGCTCGGCAACGTGGTGCTGACCTCGAAGCTGATCGACGGCACGTTTCCGGATTACGGCCGCGTCATTCCGCAGAACAACGACAAGGAACTGCGCGTCGACAAAAAGGATTTCGAGGCGGCGGTGGATCGCGTCTCGACGATTTCCAGCGAGCGCGGCCGCGCCGTCAAGCTGTCGTTGTCCGCCGGCAAGCTGGTGCTGTCGGTGACCAATCCGGATTCCGGCAGCGCCACCGAGGAGCTGGAAGTCGAATACGCCGCCGACGCGCTCGATATCGGCTTCAACTCGCGCTACCTGCTCGACATCGCGGCGCAGATCGAGGGCGAGGTCGCGGTGATGAAACTGGCCGACCCCGGTTCTCCGACGCTGATGCACGACCGCGACGCCAAGGGCGCGCTCTACGTGCTGATGCCGATGCGGGTGTGATGAAGTTACGGCCCTTCTTGCAGCAAGGCCGTTCCGACGTACAACGTCCCGGTATGAATGACCCGTCATGGCCGGGCTTGACCCGGCCATCCATCATCTGAACATGGGCCTTCCGGAATGTCCGCCGACGCGGACGATGGATACGCGGGCCAAGCCCGCGTATGACGCTGTGGCATGATCCCTTCCCGCATCCACCGCCTGTCGCTGACCTCCTTCCGCAACTATCGCGCGGCGAGTTTTTCCGCGCATGGCGATCTCGTCGTGCTGGTGGGGCCGAACGGCGCCGGCAAGACCAATTGCCTCGAAGCGATTTCGTTGCTGTCACCGGGGCGGGGCCTGCGCCGCGCCCGGCTGGAGGATATCGCCAATCAGGGCGGTCATGGCGGCTGGGCCGTGGCGGCCGAGGTCGAGGGCGCGCTCGGCCTCGCCACGCTGGGAACCGGCATCGACGCGCCGGTGGGCGATGGCGCCACCATCAGCCGCCGCTGCCGCATCGACCGCGAGCCGGTGGCGTCGGCGGCCGCCTTCGGCGACCATCTGCGCATGGTGTGGCTGACGCCGGCGATGGATGGCCTGTTCGCCGGCCCGGCCTCGGAGCGCCGCCGCTTTTTCGACCGTCTGGTGCTGGCGCTCGACAGCGAGCATTCCGGCCGCGTCTCGGCGCTCGACCGCAGTCTGCGCTCGCGCAACCGGCTGCTGGAAAGCCCTCGCCCCGACCCCCACTGGCTCGACGCCGTCGAACGCGAGACCGCCGAACTCGCCATCGCGGTCGCGGCCCAGCGCGGCGAGACCCTGCAACGGCTGGCGACGACGCTGGCCACGCGCGGCCACGCCTCGGCCTTCCCCTCCGCGACCATCGCCCTCGACGGCTGGATCGAGAATGCGCTCGCCTCGGAGCCGGCCACCGCGGTGGAGGACCGTTACCGCGCGGCGCTGCGCGAGGGCCGCGCGCGCGACGCCGCCGCCGGCCGCACCCTTGACGGGCCGCATCTCACCGACCTGCAAGTGGTTTACGCGCCGAAGAACATGCCGGCCCGCGACGCCTCCACCGGCGAGCAGAAGGCGCTCCTGATCGGCCTGGTGCTGGCCCACGCCAATCTGGTCGCCGAGATGACCGGCATCACGCCGCTGCTGCTGCTCGACGAGGTGGTGGCGCATCTCGACCCCGGCCGCCGCGCCGCCCTGTTCGCTGAACTCACCACGCTGGGCGCGCAAGTCTGGATGACCGGCGCCGATCCGGCCGCCTTCGCCGACATTGGGGCGCGCGGCGAAATCCTCACCGTCGAGGCCGGGCAAATCCGCCCCGCGCCATGAGCCGGAAGCGGGGCGTCGCAGGTGCGGCCGGCGGCGTTTCGCAAACTCCCGGAACGGGCCGCGAAACGCCTTGAAAAACCGCCGAAAAGATCCATCTATTCAATATCTTGAATGGCCTGACTTTGCGCTAGGCGGTGAGCCCGTTTCGTGGCACAAACAAGCGGTTCAGCAGCGCTTTTCCTTGCTGATTCGAGACATCCTCATAGGCTCCGACGAATGACCGAACCCGCCCGGCAACCCGTTGTCGAAACCGAGCTTCCCGTCGCCATGGAATACGGCGCCGAATCGATCCGGGTCCTCAAGGGACTCGACGCGGTGCGCAAGCGTCCGGGCATGTATATCGGCGACACCGACGACGGCTCCGGTCTGCATCACATGGTCTATGAGGTGGTCGACAACGCCATCGACGAGGCGCTTGCCGGTCACGCCACCCGCGTCGAGGTCATCCTCAACGCCGACGGCTCGGTGACGGTGCGCGACGACGGCCGCGGCATTCCGGTCGACATTCACAAGGGCGAAGGCATCTCGGCCGCCGAAGTCATCATGACGCAACTGCACGCCGGCGGAAAGTTCGACCAGAACTCCTACAAGGTATCCGGCGGACTGCACGGCGTCGGCGTCTCCGTGGTCAACGCGCTGTCGAGCAAGCTGATCCTGCGCGTCTGGCGCAACGACAAGGAGCACTACATCGAATTCGCCCACGGCGAATCCGTCGCGCCGCTGCGCGTGGTCGGCGAGGCGCACGGCAAGCGCGGCACCGAGGTGACGTTCTACGCCAGCCCCGAAACCTTCACCATGGTCGAATACGATTTCGCCACGCTGGAGCATCGCCTGCGCGAACTGGCCTTCCTCAATTCCGGCGTCAACATCCTGCTGGCGGACCTGCGCGGCCCGGTCGAGAAGCGCGAGGAAATGCGCTACGAGGGCGGCGTCGAGGAATTCGTCAAATATCTCGACCGCAACAAGAAGGCCGTGGTGCCGACGCCGATCATGGTGCGCGCCGAAATGAACGGCATCGGCGTCGAGGCCGCGCTGTGGTGGAACGACAGCTATCATGAGAACGTGCTGTGCTTCACCAACAACATTCCGCAGCGCGACGGCGGCACCCATCTCGCCGGCTTTCGCGGCGCGCTGACCCGGCAGGTCAACGGCTATGCCGACGCCATGGCGCGGAAGGAAAAGATCGCGCTGACCGGCGACGACTGCCGCGAGGGCTTGACCGCCGTTTTGTCGGTGAAGGTGCCGGATCCGAAATTCTCGTCGCAGACGAAGGACAAGCTGGTGTCCTCGGAAGTGCGGCCCGTGGTCGAGAACGTCATCAACGAGGCGCTGGCGTCGTGGTTCGAGGAACATCCGACCGAAGCCAAGATCATCGTCGGCAAGGTGGTGGAGGCGGCGGCGGCGCGTGAAGCCGCGCGAAAAGCGCGGGAGTTGACGCGACGCAAGGGCGCGCTGGATATCGCATCGCTGCCCGGCAAGCTTGCCGACTGCCAGGAACGCGACCCGGCGAAATCCGAACTGTTCATCGTCGAGGGCGATTCCGCCGGCGGCAGCGCCAAGCAGGGCCGCAACCGCGAATTTCAGGCGGTGCTGCCGTTGCGCGGCAAAATCCTCAATGTCGAGCGCGCGCGCTTCGACAAGATGCTGTCGAGCGAGCAGATTGGCACGCTGATCACCGCGCTCGGCACCGGCATCGGACGCGACGATTTCGATTTGTCGAAGCTGCGCTATCACAAGATCATCGTGATGACCGACGCCGACGTCGACGGCGCTCACATCCGCACGCTGCTGCTGACCTTCTTCTTCCGGCAGATGCCGCAACTGATCGAGGCCGGGCACCTCTATATCGCGCAGCCGCCGCTCTACAAGGTGACGCGCGGCAAGTCCGAGCAGTACCTCAAGGACGAGCGCGCGCTGGAAGACTACCTGATCTCGACCGGCCTCGACGATTGCAGCTTCCAGACCGCGGCCGGCGACGTGCGCGGCGGCCGCGACCTGCAAGCGCTGGTCGAGAATGCCCGGATCATCCGCAACGTGCTCAACAACCTGCACGGCCGCTATAATCGCGGCGTGGTCGAGCAGGCGGCGATCGCCGGCGTGCTCAACCCGCGCGTCACCGGCGACATCGCGCAGGCCAACGCGGCCGCGGACTACATCGCGCGAAGGCTCGACGTGCTGGCCGACGAGGTCGAGCGCGGCTGGACCGGGCGGTTCGTCGAGGGCGAGGGTTTCTTCTTCGAGCGCACCATTCGCGGCGTCAAGGAGGCGGCCATCATCGACGCCGCGCTGTTGTCCTCCGCCGACGCCCGCAAGCTCGACGAATACGCGGTGGCCTTGCAGGAGACCTATCCGCGCCCCGGCGTGCTGCGCCGCAAGGATGTCGAGACCACGATTCATGGCCCGGTCGGGCTGTTCGAGGCGGTGACCGACGCCGGCCGCAAGGGCATCGCGATGCAGCGCTACAAAGGTCTCGGCGAGATGAACCCGGAGCAGCTCTGGGAGACCACGCTCGACACCAACGTGCGCTCGCTGTTGCAGGTGAAAATCAAGGAAGTCGACGAGGCCGACGACATCTTCACCAAGCTGATGGGCGACGTGGTCGAGCCGCGCCGCGAATTCATCCAGGACAATTCCCACAGCGCCAACGTCGACGTGTAGCCGGCGCGCGCCGGTATCACTGACGGCGTCGTCCCCGCGCTTGCGGGACCCAGATCCCCTGGCATTCGCTATTATGAAGTAACTTCGCCCCGGTGATGGAGCCGAACCGCTGCGGCGTAGGGGTCCCCGCCTGCGCGGGGACGACTCCTGTCGTGTTGGGACCGCGCATTCGGAAAAGTCGACGCTACACCGCGCGGCTTTGCACCGGCGCGCGGCCGCCGCCGTCGGCGACCAGTGTCGCGCCGGTGACGAAGGAGGCTTCGTCCGAGGCGAGAAACAGGCAGCACGCCGCGATCTCCTCCGGCTTCGCCATGCGCCCCAGCGCGATGCGGCCGGCGGTCGCGGCGAATTCGGCCTCGGCGGTGGTGTTGTTCTTCTCCGCCGCGAGCTGCATTTCGTATTCGCTCATCGGCGTGCGGACCCAGCCCGGCGCGACGGCGTTGGCGCGCACGCCATAAGGCCCGCCGGCATAGGCCAGCGAGCGGGTGTAGGACACCACCGCCGCCTTGCTCGCCGCGTAGCTGGCGCTGTCGGGGCTGGCGTTGAAGGCTGCGACCGACGCGACGTTGACCACCGCGCCGCCGCGCCGTTGCAACAATGGCAGCGCCGCGCGACACACCATCATGGTGCCGGTGACGTTGACCGCGAAAGTCTTGGCCCAGACCTCGTCGGTGACCGTCTCCGGTCGATCCGGCGTGATGATGCCGGCGGCATTGACGACGATATCGAGACGGCCGTCGCAGGCGCGCAGCGCCGCGTCGATATCCGCCTGCCGCGTCACGTCGCCATGGACGGCGCGGCCGTCGATCGCGCCCGCGAGCTCGTCGAGCAGCGCGCTGCCGAAGCCGAACGCGACGACGCGCGCGCCGTGCCGCGCGAACAGTTCGGCGGTGGCGCGGCCGATGCCGGTGGCGGCGCCGGTGACCAGCGCCTGTCGTCCTTCGAGCCGCCGCATCAGCCTTCTCCCCATTGCCGTTCGACGGCGAAGCCGGTTTCCGGCAGGGTCGAGCCGCCATCGACCACGATGGTCTGCCCGGTGACGTATTTGGCTTGCGGCGAAGCCAGGTACAGCATCGCGAAAGCGATGTCGTCGGCCTCGCCCATATGCCCCACCGGCACGAAGTGTTCGATGCGTTGCCGGTTTTCCGGCTGGCTCATGGTGCCGCGCCCCGGCTTGGCGATGAACCCGGCCTCGACGCCGTTGACGGTGACGCCGTCGCGCGCCAGCTCAAACGCGGCGCCGCGCAGAAAAGCGTTGACGCCGGCCTTCGCCGCCGAGTAATGCGCGCCGCCGCCCATCGCGAGGCGCGCCGACACCGACGACGTCACCAGCACGCGCCCCGCGCCGGCGCGCTTCATATGCGGCACCGCCGCCTGCGTCAGCCAGATCGCGGCGGTGAGGTTCAACGACAACACCTCGTCGAGCTTGGACTGATCGAGTTCATCGAGCGCGGCCCACGGACAGCCGCCGGCGTTGTGAACGAGAATATCCAGCCGGCCGTGCTTGTTCGCGACGCCATCGACCAACGTGCGAAGGCCGTCGCGGTCGAGCCGGTCGAACGGCGCGACATCGACATCGAGCCCGCGCGCGGCGAGCGCGGCGGCCAGTTCTTCCGCGACATCGACGCTGCGGTTGGCGATGACGACGCGCGCGCCGGCTTCCGCGAAGCGGGTGACGATGGCCGCGCCGATGCCGCGCCCGCCGCCGGTGACCAGCGCGACCTGCCCCGTCAGCTCGAACGGACGACCACTCACCGTCACACCACCTTGGCCTGTCGCAGCAAGGCGACGAAGCGCGAAAACACCTCGGCGTGGCGCGCGACATCGGCGGATTCCGTCGCCGGGCACATCAGGAACATGGTGTGGAACGGCGTCACCAGAATGCCCTCGTTCATGTAGAAGGCATGCAGCAGCGTCTCCAGATTGGCGCGCCGCCCCGCGATCACGTCGGCCCCGCTTTTCGGCGGCGACGGCATCAGCATGATTTCCGCGCGCGCCCCCACCTGGGTCACATGCCACGGCAGGCCATGGGCGTCGATGATCGCGCGCGCATCCTCGGCGAGTTTTGAGGCGAGGCCGATCATGTGCGCGTAGTTGGCGGGCGTCAGCACCTCCTCCAGCACGGCGCGCATGGTCGCCACCGTCAGCGCGTTGCCGGCCAGCGTGCCGCCGATGCCGAGATGCGCCGACTGGCGGATGCGCGGATTCACCCGCGGCACCACCGCCCACAGCCGCTCGGCGATCGCCTGCGTCAGGCCGAACACCGCCGCCGGAATGCCGCCGGCGATCGCCTTGCCCGCCACCAGAATATCCGGCTCAAGCCCGTGCAGCGCGGTATAGCCGCCGGGACCCGACGACAGCGTGTGGGTCTCGTCGATCACCAGCACGGTGCCGGTGCGCCGCGTCAACGCGCGTAGCGCGGCGTGGAATCCTTCCGCCGGCGGGATCATGCCGAAATTGGTCATGATCGGCTCGGTGAGCACGCAGGCGACATCGCCTTCCGCGAGCGCGGCCTCAAGCGCGGCGAGATCGTTGAACTCGACCACTTTCGACACCGCCGCGTGATCGACCCCGTTGGGATGGATCATGTTGCGCAGGCCGATCTTGCCGTCGCGGATTTCGACATGCGCCTCCTCGACGCCGCCGTGATAGCAGCCCGAGAACACCAGCACCTTGGGACGGCCGGTGATCATCCGCGCGATGCGGATCGCGCCGCGATTGGCGTCGGTCGCCGAGGTGGTCAGCGTCCAGTAGGGAAGACCGAAGCGCCGGGTCAGTTCCTGACCCACCCACAGGCTGTCCTCGGTCGGCAGCATCATGGTGGTGCCGCGCGCAAGCTGGCGCTGCGCCGCTTGCAGCACCGGGGCCGGGGTGTGGCCGCACATCGCGCCGGTGTCGCCGAGGCAGAAGTCGACATAGTCGTGGCCGTCGATGTCGCGCAGCCGCGCGCCCTCCGCCTGTTCGACATAGACCGGGAAGCCGCCGGCCCAGCGCCGCATCCAGTGCGACGGCCCGCCGAACAGAAAATGCTGCTGTCCCTGCCGCCACGCCGCCGCCGAGCGCGGATGGCTTTGCAGAAAACGCGCCTGCTCGGCATCGAGCAGTGTCTCGATCGTCGCCTCGGTCGAGGCTTGCGTCGTCGGTGTCATAGGGCGATCCATGCGGTCTTGAGATCGGTGTATTCATCGAGGGCGTGCAGCGACTTGTCGCGGCCGAAGCCGGACTGCCGGAAGCCGCCGAGCGGCACGGTGATATCGGCGCCGCCATAGGTGTTGACATGCACCACGCCGGCCCTGACGGCGCGGATCATGCGGTGCGCGGTCGAGAGGTTCGCGGTCCAGACCGCTGACGCCAGCCCGTAAGGCGTGGCGTTGGCGAGACGCACCGCCTCCGCCTCGGTGTCGAAACGCATCACGGCGAGCACCGGGCCGAACACTTCCTCGCGCGCCAGCGTCATGTCCGGCGCGACATCGGCGAAGATCGCGGGCGCCATGTAATAGCCGCCGGTCTCGGCATGAAGCCGCGCCCCGCCGCACAACAGGCGGCCGCCTTCCGCCGTTGCCCGCGCGACGAAGTCGAGATTCTTCTGAAGCTGCGTCGCGCTCGACACCGCGCCGATATCCGAGCCGAGATTGAGCGGATCGCCGACTTTCAGGCGCGCGGTCACCGCCATCAGTTCATCGAGAAACCGGTCGTGGATCGACGACTGCACCAACAGCCGCGAACCGGCGACACAGACCTGGCCGGAATTGCGGAAGATACCGTTGGCGGACACCTTGGCGGCTTGCTTGATATCGGGAACGTCAGCGAACACGATGTTCGGCGACTTGCCGCCGAGTTCGAGATAGACGCGCTTGAGATTGGAACGGCCGGCGTAGTCCAATAGCCGCCGCCCCACCGCGCCCGATCCGGTGAAGGCGATGGCGTCGACATCCATATGAAGGCCCAGCGCCTCGCCGGCGGTCGCGCCGCGTCCGGTGACGACATTGAACACGCCGTCGGGAATTCCGGCTTCGCTGGCGAGTTGCGCCAGCCGCAGCAGGCCGAGCGAGGCGATCTCCGGCGGCTTGACTACGACGGAATTGCCGGTGGCCAGCGCCGGGCCGATCTTCCAGGCGCCGATCATCAGCGGGAAATTCCACGGCACGATGACGCCGATCACGCCGAGCGGTTCGCGCAGCACCAGCGCCAGCGTCTGCGGCGCGGTCGGCGCCACCTCGCCGTAAACCTTGTCGATCGCTTCGGCGTAATAGCGGATGGTGGCCGCCGCCGAC
Source organism: Xanthobacteraceae bacterium (assembly GCA_039808365.1). GTDB lineage: Bacteria > Pseudomonadota > Alphaproteobacteria > Rhizobiales > Xanthobacteraceae > 62-47. The sequence continues at coordinate 43,691 of JBDHSX010000003.1, forward strand.
AGCGGCTCCGCCTTGTAGGCCATGCCGATCTCGGTGCCGTTGTCGCGCACCCCGAGCACGGCCAGATCCAGCGCATGCGTTTCGATCAACTCGGCGAACCGCGACAGCACTTTCTTGCGCTGCGCCGGCGCGGCGCGCGACCAGACGCCGCGTTCGAACGCGGCCCGCGCCGCCGCGACCGCGCGGTCGATGTCGGCGGCATCGCCGTCGGCGATGGTGGTCAGCACCCGCCCGTCAATCGGCGAAATCGTGTCGAGGGTCGCGCCGGACGCGGCGGGCGTCACTCGTCCATCGATGAACAACCCCTGCGCGGGGACGGGCTGCGCGCGGCGCTGATCGATCTGTCGTTGAAACTCCGCGTCGGACATTCATCTCCCCGCTTCCGCCAGCGCAACCGTGATAGTCCGCTCGCCGGTCGTTCCCGCGCCCGACCGCAATCTGTCATCCGACAGGATCATTATTTGAACCGATAGTTCGGATATAGACTTGCATCGGGGTCGCCCCGGTGTCAAGCTGAGGGCTGGAGGACCCCAGTCAACGTCCTGAGTCCATGCTCATGAGCACCGTCGAAAAAGCGATTTCGCTGCTGAACTTCTTCACCGAGGACGAGCCCGAATGGGGGCTGTCGGACTTGGCGCGGCAGGCGCGCTTCGACAAGGCGACGACGCGCCGCCTGCTGGTGGCGCTGGCCAATTCCGGTCTGGTCGAACAGCACGCGGTGACGCGGCGCTACCAGCTCGGGGCCGGGCTGCTGCGGCTGGCGCGCGTTCGCGAATCGCATTTTCCGCTGTTGCAGGTCGCCGTTCCGGTGCTGCGCGAGGTCGCCGCCGCGACCGACGAAACCGTTCATCTGTCGGAGTTCGGCGCGCGCGGCCTGGTCACGCTTCACGTCGAGGAATCGAGCAAGGCCAACCGCGTCAGCGTCGCCACCGGTCAGGTCCTGCCGCTGCACGCCACCGCGTCGGGCATCGCCTTCCTCGCATTTTCTCCCGCTCCGCTGGTGAAGTCGTATCTGCGCAAGCCGCCGGCCACCTTCACCCGCCACACCCTGGTGCAGCCGGCGCGCCTCATCGAGGCCATCGAGACCGCCGCCGAGCGCGGCTATTCGCAGGGCGAGCAGGGTTTTGAGGACGGCGTCGTCAGCGTCGCCGCGCCGATCCTCGGGCTCGACGGCTACGCGCTCGGATCGATCGCCATCGCGATGCCGCTGTCGCGCCGCACCAAGGCAACGACAGATCGCCATATCCAGGCGGTCCGCAGCGCCTCGGACAAAATCTCCGCCCGGCTGTTCGGCGAACAGCCGTCGCCACGGCAATCGCGCGTGGCCTAGTCGGACACCTATCCCGCAACACCAAAGAAAGCCGTCATCATGCAAGACAGCAATTTCCTGATCGCCAACAACGCAAAAGCCATCTGGCACCCGATGGCGCATCCGGCGGAGATGCGCGCGCATCCGCCCAAGATCATGATGAAGGGCTCCGGCGTTCACGTCTCGGACATCGAGGGCCGCACTTTGCTCGACGCGGTGGCGGGATTGTGGAACGTCAACCTCGGCTATAGCTGCGACCCGATCAAAAAGGCCATGACCGAGCAACTCGACATGCTGCCCTATTACTCGGGCTTTCGCGGCACCTCGACCGGCCCCTCGATCCAGCTCGCCGACGAACTCACCGAATGGTTCAAGCCGGAGGGCATGGCGCGCGTCTTCTTCACTTCCGGCGGCTCGGACTCGGTGGAAACCGCGTTGCGGCTGGCGCGGCAATACTGGAAGATCAAGGGCGAGGGCGACCGCACCAAGTTCCTGGCGCTGAAGAAGGGTTATCACGGCACCCATTTCGGCGCGGCCTCGGTCAACGGCAACGTCAATTTCCGCCGCAACTACGAGCCGCTGTTGCCGGGCGTGTTTCACATTCCCGCGCCGTGGACCTATCGCAATCCGTTCAACGAAACCGACCCGGCCAAACTCGCCAAACTCTGCGCCGCCGCGCTGGAGGACGAAATCGCGTTTCAGGGCGGCGACACTATCGCGGCCTTCATCATGGAGCCGGTGTTAGGGGCCGGCGGCGTGATCGTGCCGCACGAGAGTTTCATGAAGCTGGTGCGGGAGATCTGCGACAAGCACGGCATCCTGATGATCTCCGACGAGGTCGTCACCGGGTTCGGCCGCACCGGCGCGTGGTCGGGCGCGCGGCTGTGGGGGGTGAAGCCGGACATGATGACGATCGCCAAGGCGATCACATCCGGTTACTTCCCGCTCGGCGCGACGCTGATCGGCGAGAAGATGGCCGAGGTTTTCGAATCCGACAAATCCGGCACCGGCGCGATCGGGCACGGCTACACCTATTCGGGGCATCCGGTCGGCTGCGCCGCCGGCATCGCCGCGCTGGCCGAAACGCGCCGCCTCAAGCTCGACGAGAACGCCGCCGCGCGCGGCGGGGAGCTGATGGCCGCGCTTCAGACGCTTCAGTCCAAGCATCCGGTCATCGGCGACGTCCGCGGCAAGGGGCTGATGACGGCGCTCGAACTGGTTGAGGACCGGGCGACGAAGAAGCCGCTCGACAAGGCGCGGCTCGCCGTGATCGCCGAAACCGCCTACCAGGCCGGCGTGATGATCCGCGTCTCCGGCAACAACATCATCCTGTCGCCGCCCTTGATCCTCAGCGCCGCCGACGTTGAAACCATCGCCAAGGGCCTGGATGCCGGCCTCCGGGCCATTGAATAGAGCGACGCAGCCGCCCGCCAGCGGCGCGCGACGACAAGGCCGCCGCGCGTCCGCCCCCTGCGACGCCGGCGCGGCCGCGGCCCTCTCCAAATTCGTTGACAACGAAATTAAATGGCGCTTAGACTGACCGGGCTGCTTATTTTTAATAGGAAGCCGGAAACAGACATAACGTGACGAGCCCTGCTTCGACGCGCGCAGGCGTGGCTCGGACAGCATTTTCAGTTCGCAAGGCCGCGCGGCGAATTCCCGGAAACATCCCGTCGGATGCTTTGTCTGCGGACGGAATTTGTCTGCGGATGAAAGATCGCGGGCGGAAGACATCGGGTTTGTCTCGATGACTCCGGCGCAAGCCGCGACCGACCAAGATATGACGATCGCTCATACAGCGACGAAAAACAAAAATAATCACTTACCATCGAGGAACCGACATGGCTTTCAATCTCAATCGTCGTCAATTGATCAAGCTCGGTGGCGCCGCGGCGCTGTCGCAAGCCGCGCCCCGCCTGTCCTTCGCGCAAGGCAACAGCCGCGTGATCCGCGCGGTCATGCACACCGCGCTGCGCGTCACCGACCCGCTGGTGGTGCCGGCATGGACGACCCGCAACCACGGCTACAACATCTATGACACGCTGTTCTCGATGGACAGCAAGCTGAACTACAAGCCTCAGATGGTCGAGGCTTTCGACGTGTCGAGCGACGGCCTGACCTACACCTTCCATCTGCGGACCGGGTTGAAATTCCACGACGGCGCGCCGGTGACCTCCGAGGATGTCATCGCCTCGCTCAAGCGGTGGGGCGCGCGGGACCCGATGGGCATTTCGCTGATGGCGGCCACCGGCGAACTCGTGGCCGTCGATCAGCGCACGTTCCGCCTGGTGTTGAAGCGTCCGTTCGGTCACGTTCTGGCCGCGCTGGGCAAGCCGTCCTCGGCGGTGCCCTTCATCATGCCGGCACGGGTCGCGGCGACACCTCCCACGCAGCAGATCACGGAATATGTCGGGTCCGGTCCGTTCCGCTTCGTCACCGGCGAATTCAAGCCCGGCATCAAGGCGGTCTACGAGCGCAACCCGGACTACGTCGCGCGACAGGAAGCGCCCGACGGCCTCTCCGGCGGCAAGGTGGTGAAGGTCGACCGCTACGAATGGATCAACATTTCCGATTTCCAGACCTCGCTCAACGCGCTCGCGAACAACGAGATCGATTATTTCGAAAATCCGACGCACGAGATGATTCCGCAGGCCGACAAGCTCGGCGTCAAGCTGTTCGACTACAATCCCGCGGGCTTCTCCGGATTCTGCCGGCCCAACTGGCTGTCGCCGCTGATCGCCAAGCAGGAAATCCGCCAGGCCATCCTCAGCGCGGTCAATCAGCAGGACTGGCTGGACGCCCAGGTCGGCGACCCGAACTTCTACCGGATTTCATCGGCGATGTTCGTCCCCGACATGCCCTACGGCACCGAGGCCGGCTGGAACACCAAGGCGGACGTCGCCGCGGCCAAGGCCTTGCTGGCCAAGGGTGGCTACAAGGGCGAGCCGATCACGCTGCTTCAGGTCTCGGACGCGCCGATCATCTCGCCGCTGGTTGACGTCGCCGCCCAGGCGCTCCGTCAGATCGGCATGAACGTGAAGCTCGTGGCGCTGGATTGGTTGTCGGTGCTGGCGCGCCGCACCAAGCAGGAGTCCGGCGAGAACGGCGGATGGGACCTGACATTCGCAACGCAAGCCGCGGTCGACATCTTCAATCCGATCATCAACGGGCATCTGATGACGGTCGGCAAGACCGGCCCCTATGGCTGGGCCGAGGACAAGCCGATCATGGATATGCGCCAATCCTTCATCGACGAACCGGACCCGGCGAAGCAGAAGGCGATCGCCGAGAATATTCAGAAGCGCGCCTACGAGGTCGTCACGCATATTCCGACCGGGATGTTCCGGCAGCCTTCGATGCACCGGCCGAACCTGTCGGGATTCATTCCCGCCCTCGTTCCGGTGTTCTGGAACGTCGAGAAGGCCTAGAGGACCGCCGCGCCAACGCGGGCTTGTCGGGCATCGATGAACGCCCGGCAGGCCCGCATGCGTCTTCGCCCGGAAAAAAGCGCCGCGCGCGCATTGTTCAATGCAGGGAGATTAACGACCGATGTCGCGTCTGATGTCCGGATTCCCGCCCGCTCCCGACCGGCAGGTTACCCTCGCCAACTGGCGCAAGCATCCCTTCAGCCAATGGGGATTCCGCAACGTCCGCCAACTGGTTCCGACCGCGCCGATTCGACCGGCCGCGAACCCGACGCCATTGAGCGAGGACCTGCGCGATATCGAGACCGTCGCGTTCGAAGGGCTGGACGGCAAGGAAACCACCGTTCGCGACGCGCGCGCCGCGAGCTTCACCGATGGCATGCTGGTGTTGCGCGGCGGCCGGATCGTCAGCGAGTGGTATGACAACGGCCTCGACGCCGTGACGCCGCATATTTGCTTCTCCGTCAGCAAATCCGTTCTGGGCGCCCTCGCCGGCGTTTTGACCGATCGGGAGATCATCGACCCCGACGCGGGGGTGATCGATTATCTGCCGGAAGTCAAAGGCAGCGCCTACGAGACGGCCACGCTGCGGCACCTGCTGGATATGACGGTGAGCACCAGTTACCACGAGGAGTTCAACAACCCGTCGCCGGATCTGTTGCGTTATCGCGCGGCGACGGGCTGGGATCCGCACCAATCGGGGATGCCGACGCCCGATCTGCGCAAATTCCTGCCGACCGTTCCGCCGGGAGACGGCCCGCACGGCGCCAAGGTCAATTACGTGACGCCCAACACCGACACGCTGGGCTGGCTGTTCGAGCGCGCCAGCGGACGCCCCTATTCCCAGCTGCTCGGCGAATACCTGTGGGCTCCGATGGGCGCCGAGACGGAAGGCAGCATGACCGTCGACGCGTTCGGCATGGCGCGGCCCGGCGGCGGCATCTCGGCGACGCTGCGGGATCTCGCGCGCTTCGGTGAGATGATGCGCCGGCGCGGCTTCGCCAACGGCCGGCAGGTCGTTCCGGGCTGGTGGGTCGACGACATTCGCCGCAACGGCAGCATCGAGGCGTGGAAACACGGCTGCATGACCGATGCGTTCCCGATCGCGCAATATCGCAGCAAATGGTACAATCTCGGCGAGCCGGGCGGCGCGATCTTTTTCGGCGTCGGCATCCACGGTCAATGGATTTACATCGACGAGCGCGCGGAAACCGTCATCGCGCGCTACTCGTCCCAGCCGGACCCGATGGACCTTCCGCTCGATCACATGTGGTTGCGTGGTTACGACGCGATCGCGCGCCATCTCTCCGCATAGCGCGATGAACCCGGAGTGACCACGATGCTGCGCTTTGTGCTTCGCCGGCTGTTGTCGGTCATTCCCGTTCTGGTCGTCGTCTCGATCATCGTGTTTCTGGCCTTGCGGCTGGGCCCCGGCGACCCGGCGGCGATTCTCGCCGGCGACAGCGCGACGCCCGAGATGATCGCCGCGATGCGCGCACATCTCGGTCTCGATCAGTCGTTGCCGCAGCAATTCATTCACTGGGCGGCCCAGATCGCGCATGGCGACCTCGGACGTTCCATCACCTCCAACCAGCCGGTCACGACGCTGGTGGCCTCACGGCTTGAGCCGACGCTGGCGCTGGCGCTCGCCACCATCGTCTTCTCGATTGTCGTCGCCACGCCGCTCGGCGTGCTCGCCGCCTGGCGACGTGGCTCGTGGATCGATACGCTGGCCAGCGGCGGCGCCGTGTTCGGCTTCGCCATGCCCGCCTTCGTGACGGGCTATCTGCTGGTTTATATCTTCGCGCTCAAGCTGCAGTGGCTGCCGGTGCAGGGGTTCGTGCCGCTGTCGGAGGGCTTTTGGCCATTCGCCAGACACCTGATCCTGCCGACCTTGACGCTCAGCACTATCTACATCGCGTTGATCACCCGGGTGACGCGCGCCAGCATGCTCGAAATCCTGAACGAGGATTTCGTCCGCACCGCGCGCGCCAAGGGCATGCCGGAACGGATCGTGCTGTTTCGCCATGCGCTCGGCAATTCAGCCATTCCCGTTCTGTCGGTGATCGGCATCGGCATCGCGCTGCTGCTCGGTGGCGTCGTGGTGACCGAAAGCGTGTTCAGCTTTCCCGGGCTCGGCCGGCTGACCGTCGAGGCCGTGGTCGCCCGCGACTATCCGGTGGTGCAGGGCATCATCATCCTGTTCAGCGGCGTCTATGTTCTGATCAACCTCGCGGTCGATGTCAGCTACGCCATCTTCGATCCGAGGATCAGCTATTGAGCGCCGTCGTCACCAGTCCGACCGTCTTCCGCAGCACGGTCACCATCCTGCGCCGTCATCCCGGATTGCTGTTCGGGCTCGTCGTCATCACCGCCATGGTCATCCTCGCGGTCGCGGCGCCGTGGCTGCATACCGTCGATCCGACCTATATAAGGCCGCGGATGCGGCTCAAGCCACCGTCCGCCGCGTTCTGGTTCGGCACCGATTCGACGGGGCGCGACCTGTGGAGCCGGATCGCCTACGGATCACGCGTCTCCCTGATCGTCGGCGCGTCGGTGGCGGCGATTTCGCTGGTGATCGGGCTGGTGATCGGGATGATTTCCGGCGTCGTGCGCAAGCTCGACGGCATCATCATGCGCATCATGGACGGCGTGATGGCGATCCCCGCCATTCTGCTCGCCATCATGGTGGTCAGCCTGTTCGGCGCCTCCTTGCACACGGTGATCATCGCCATCACCCTGCCCGAGATTCCGCGCGTGGTCCGGCTGACGCGGAGCGTCGTTCTCACCGTGCGCGGCGAAGCCTATGTCGAGGCCGCCATCAGCATGGGAACGCCGACCCCGATCCTGATGATGCGCCACATCCTGCCGAACATTCTCGCGCCCGTCATCGTGCAGGCGACCTTCACCGCGTCGGCCGCGATCCTGATCGAAGCCTCGCTGTCGTTTCTCGGAATCGGGACGCCGAGCGAGATTCCGAGCTGGGGCAACATCATGGCCGACGGCCGCAACTACTTCCAGATGGCGCCGCAACTGATCATGATTCCGGGCTTTCTGGTCGCCCTGACCGTGCTCGCGGTGAACATTCTGGGCGACAGCCTGCGCGACCTGCTCGATCCGCGGTTCGCCAGATCGGTCGGAGACGCCCAATGACCGATCATGTTCTTTCGATCGACCACCTCACGGTTGCCGTCACCGGCGCGTCCGAGCCGAAGACCGTCGTCACCGATGTCAGCCTGTCGGTCGGGCGGCAGGAGATCGTCTGCGTCGTCGGCGAGTCCGGCTCCGGCAAGTCGGTGACCTCGTTCTCGGTGATGGGAATTCTGTCGCCCGGCCTCGCGCCGGTCGCGGGCTCGATCAAGCTGCTCGGCGAGGAGCTGATCGGCGCATCGCCCGCGCGGATGCGCGAATTGCGCGGCCAGCGCATGGCAATGATTTTTCAGGAGCCGATGACCGCTCTCAACCCTGTCATGACGGTGGGCGAGCAGATCGCGGAGATTTTCCGCTATCACCGGCCGGAGATGTCGGCCGCGCAAATTCAGCAGCGCGTCCAGTCGCTCGCCGAGGACGTTCACCTGCCCGATCCGACGAATATCGTGCATCGCTACCCGCATCAACTGTCCGGCGGCCAGCGCCAGCGCATCATGATCGCTATGGCGCTGGCGCTGGAGCCGGCGTTGCTGATCGCGGACGAACCCACCACGGCGCTCGACGTCACCACGCAGAAGCAGATTCTCGAACTCGTCCGTGATCTGGTGGCGCGCCAGGGCATCGGGGTGCTGTTCATCACCCACGATTTCGGCGTCGTCGCCGAGATCGCCGATCGCGTCGTGGTGATGCGCGCCGGCCATGTCGTTGAATCCGGATCCGCGCGCGATGTCCTCACCTCGCCCCGACAAGCCTACACGCGGGCGCTGATCGATGCGGTGCCCGGCAGCAAGTTGCCGGCGGCGCGGGAGATCGCCGACGACGTGCTGCTGCGGGTGGACAATTTGTCAAAGACCTACGGCTCGTTCGGGCTGTTCGGTCGGGCCCGCAACGCCAATCCCGCCCTGCAAAATGCCTCGCTGTCGCTGCGAAAAGGCGAGATCCTTGGAATCGTCGGCGAATCCGGCTCGGGCAAGTCGACCCTGGCCCGCTGCATCAGCCGGCTTCAGACCCCGACGTCCGGCGATATCTGGCTCGGCGGCATCAACATCGCCCAGATGCAGGAGCGCAAGCTTCGGCGTCATCGCAAAGCCATTCAGGTCGTGTTCCAGGACCCGAACCGGTCGCTCAATCCGCGATTGCGGATCGGCGACGCGCTGGTCGAGGGCGCGCGGAATTTCGGCGTCGACGCGCGCGAGGCCAGCCAAAGAAGCCGCCGGTTGCTGGACCTGGTCGGGATGGACGACAGCGCGCTCGACCGCTTTCCCCATCAGTTTTCCGGCGGCCAGCGCCAGCGCATCTGTATCGCCCGCGCCCTCGCCAGCGAGCCCGATATCCTGGTGGCGGACGAGGCGGTGTCCGCGCTCGACGTCTCGGTTCAAGCTCAAGTCCTTGAACTGCTGAAAGATTTGAGGGAAAGGCTGGGCCTCGCCATCATTTTCATCACCCATGACCTGCGGGTCGCCGGCCAGCTTTGCGATCGGCTGGTGGTGATGCAGTCGGGGAAAATCGTCGAGCAGGGACCGACCGGCAGCCTGTTCGCCGCCCCCCGTCAGGCCTATACCCGCGAGCTGCTCGCCGCCGCGCCGGGTCGGGAATTCCTTGCGAGCGCGCAGAAAGCGTGAAATGCCTCCTTCGGGAGAGCGGCGTCGCCTTGGGAGACGCCGCGCGCCGCAAGCCAGGAGACCATGAGTGACCGCGAGCAAGAAGACCAGGAAGGTTTCGGGAACGAAGTCGCAGCCTGCGGCCGCCAAGATATCGAAGCCCCACAAGCTGGGCTCGATCGGCTCGCTGGACGACTTCATCCCGTACAAACTCTCGGTCGTCGCCAATCGCGTCTCGCAATCGATCGGGCGGCTGTTCGAGACCCAGTTCAATCTTCAGATGCCGGAATGGCGCATTCTGATCGCGCTCTACGCCTATGGCACGTTGTCGTTCATCGAGGTGGTCGAACGCACCAGCATGGACAAGGCGCGGGTGTCGCGGGCGCTGCGCCGCCTGGTCGATCTCAAGATGATCACCGTGCAAAACGATCCCAAGGACGGCCGGCGGATCTTCCTGTCGATCACCCGCGACGGCGCCAAGATGTGCAAGAGCATCCTGCCGGAAGCCGCGCGCACGCAAGCCTGGTTCCTTGAGGGCCTGTCGGACGCCGAGCAGGTGCAGCTCGACGTCATCCTGAACAAGCTGATGGTGCGCAGCCAGGCGCTTCAGGGATCGAGCGCGCCGTTCGAAACCATCGACGACGGCGACGCCTGAGTTGGTTGCCGGCCTTCAGAAGCCGGCGGTCACGCCGTCGCGGCGCGGATCGGAAACCGCGCAATAGACGCCGCCGGTCCGCTGGATCAGTTGCGCCGAACCGAAGGTCAGATGACCAGTCGGCAGCGTTTGAACGCGGTGGCCCCGCGCCGCAAGCTCCGCCGCGACGCCGCCCGGCATATGCGTCTCAAGGCTGACGACGCCATCCGCCGGCGAGAGCATGAATCGCGGCGCGTCGCAGATCGATTGCGGGTCCTGATCGAAATCGGCGAGCCGGCTGAGAAACTGCATGTGGCCCTGCGTCTGCATCGCCGCGCCCATCACGCCGAACGACCACACCGGCGCGCCATCGCGGGTCACGAAACCGGGAATGATGGTGTGCAGCGGCTTCTTTCGGGGGCCGACCTCGTTGGGGTGACCGCGCTCAAGGGTGAAATTGGAGCCGCGATTATGCAGGGCGATGCCGGTGCCGGGCACCACCAATCCCGATCCGAACGCCCAGTAATTCGACTGGATCAGCGAGACCATCATCCCCGACGCATCGGCGGCGGTCAGATAAACCGTTCCGCCGAGCCGTGGCTTGCCGGCGAGCGGCGCGCCGGCGCGGCGCAGATCGAGCAGCCGCGCGCGTTGCGCCAGATAATCGCGGTCGAGCAACGCCGCGACCGGGACGCGCATCGTGTTCGGATCCGAGACATAGGTATAAAGATCGGCGAAGGCGAGCCGCATCGCCTCGATCTGGACGTGATAGGCATCGGCGCTGTCGCGTCCCATCGCCCTGACGTCGAAATTCTCCAAAATCCCCAGCGCCATCAGCGCCGCGATGCCAAATCCGTTCGGCGGCAGCTCGTGCAACGTATAGTCACGATATTGCAACGCCAGCGGCTCGCACCATGTCGGCCGGTGCGCGGCGAGATCGTCGAGGCTGAGACAGCCTCCGGTTCGATCGGAAAACGCAACCATCGCCTCGGCGAGCGCGCCGCGATAAAAGGCTTCGCCCTCGGTTTCGGCGATCACCCGCAACGAACGGGCATGACCCGCCGCGCGCCAGATTTCGCCGACCGCCGGCGGGCGGCCGCCGATGAGGAATGTCTCGGCGAAGCCCGGCTGATCGCTGACCAGCGCGGCCAGTTCGGGCCACACCGAGGCGACGAACGGCGACACGGGAAAGCCGCGCTCGGCGTAATCGACCGCCGGACCGAACAATTGCTGGAACGGCAGCTTGCCGAAACGCCGCGACAGCGCCACCCAGCCCGCGACCTGACCGGGGACCGTTACGCTGTCCCAACCCTTCATCGGCATCTGCGCGTATTTGTCGAAGCGCGACCGCTGCCACGCGGCAGGCGAAGCGCCGGTCGAATTCAGCGCGTGAAGCTCCTTGCCATCCCAGACGATGGCATAGAGATCGCCGCCGATGCCGTTCATCGTCGGTTCGACGACCGTCAGCGTCGCCGCCGCCGCCAGCGCCGCATCCACGGCGTTGCCGCCGGCCAGCATCATCCGCAGCCCCGCCTGCGCCGCGAGCGGCTGCGACGCGGCGACGACGTTGGATGCGAGAAGCGGGATCCGGGCAACGGGATAGTGGGACGCCGCTATGTCATTCATGTCACCATTCCCCGATCATCGTTGTTTGGCATCCCTAGACTTCAGCAAGCACGTCCGACGACAGGCCGAGCAGGGTCAGCGCCCGCGCGAAAGAGTCCCTTGGAGCGCGAACATCGAAATGCACCGTCGACATGCCGACGCGATCCGCGCCGTCGATGTTGCGCCGCTGGTCATCGACGAAGACACACTGATCGGCCGGCAACTTCAACGCATCGAGACATAGCCGGTAGGCGCGCGGATCCGGCTTCAGGATGCCGGTATAGGTTGCGTCGACAACCACCTCGAAAACGCTGAGCAGCGGGAAGCGGCTGGTAAACCCCTTGCCATAGAACAGATCGAGCTCGTTGGAGAGAATCGCGAGCCGTTTGCCGGCCATGGCCGCGACCTCGATCGTCTTCACGGCTTCCGGCCGCATGGTCGAGATCGGGTCGTCGCCGCGCGCCCGGCGCACGAAGTCGCTCATCTCCCAGTGCTCGCCGAACCGGTTGCTGATCTCGGCGATGCGGATATTCCAGTAATCGCGCTCGGTGATGCGGTTTTCCTGCATGTCGACCCACAACGGATCCGACGCGGGATCAAACGGGCCGCGCCATGTCAGCGTGCCGGAGGCAAGGCCCAGCGCCTGCTCGGTGACATGGTGGGTCTCGAACAAGGTCCGTGAAATAACGCCCCCGAAATCGAGAACGAGCGCCTGCTTCCCTGCTGCCATCGACGTGAAATCCATCAGGCTCGCGGTGAGCCGTTGGGGGAGGCCGTAGCGCCCGGCGCGATGATCCCCTGCCTCACCCAGTCGTCGAACGTCGCCATGACGGCGTCGGTGAATGCGGCGTCGTTGATATGCGCATCCAGTTCGAGGAGATCGGTCGTCGGGCCCAGCGCTGCGACGAACTCCTCGACAAAGGCGCGATGCGCCTCGGGCTCATGCAGGGGCTGGCCCTCGCGGTCCCATTCCTGAATGCCCTCGCGCGGCAGGATGACCCTCACCTTGCCACGGGCGGACGCCAGCTTGCGGGCGACGGCGCGCGCCACCGCGCGGCGCTCCGGCGCGGTCGACGTCACCGACGCGATCAGCCGGTTGTGCGAATGATACGGCCGGCCGGCATAGGCTTGCGGCGTCTCCTTCCACGACGGCATATCGATCATGTCGATCGCGCCGGGCGCGACGATCTGCGGAATCCCGGCGCGGCCGGCATTCTCCAGCCGGTCCTCGCCCGCCGTGACGATCGAGCCTTGAACGTCGTTGGCGACTTCCTGCAGGCAGAGATCGAGAACCGCGGCGAACTTGTTCTGCGCCGCCAGCGACTCCAGGGCGCGGCCGCCCATGCCGGTGGCATGAAACACCGCCACCTCATAGCCGCGGCGTTCGAGTTCGGGCTTCAAGGTCACGATGTAGCGCAGCGCGCTGGTGCCGAGCGAACTGATGCCGACGAGCGGCCGATCGAACGCCATCGGCCTGGCATTCCGGCACGCGCCGAGGACGGCGTTCGCCGCCATCCGCAACGACGACTGACATAAGCTGTTAAGCCCGTACAATCCGCCGGCCCAGAGAATCGCCATCAAATCCGGCGCAAGGCGTTCGGGCGGAATGAGATGGGAGAACGAGACCGTCGAGATCAGGAATTTCGGAACGCCGACCGGCAACGCCGCCGTGACATCCAGCGCCAGATCGGTGCCCATGGTGCCGCCGAGCACCAGAACGCCTTGCGCGCGACCGTCATTGACCGCCTTCAACGTCTGCACGATGGCGCCGCGCGTCATCGCCTGCATGGCGACGTTTTCGTCCGCCGAGTTCGCGATCGCCTCAAGGGTCATGCCGGCGGCGGCGGCGACGTCCCGGTTGGTGATATCGGCCGCGAACCGCGTCTGCTCGCGGACGCCGACATCCATGACCACGGCACGGCCGCCGGCCTCGACGACGCAATCGCGCAGAAACGCCATCTCATCCGGCTTGGTGTCGACCGTGCCGATGATCAGCACGCCGTCGCCAGATGTTTGATTCACGACACCCATCGTCAGCTCATCGCAAACCGGACGACGGCCGGTGGACGCCGCGGCATCGAACCGCCGCGCATCCGCCGCTCTCTGGCGACGGCGCAAGACCGCGCCAACCGAATCGGACCCATTCACGCTCCCCTTTGAACCGGCCGCAATCGACGCCACGGCAACATCGCCTCCGCGACGAACCGACCATCGCCTCCGCGACATGCCGGACGCGGCCGACCATCGGGCTATATCGTTTCATTGTCAACAAATATTCCCGGCAGCGACGGCGCGACGCCGCTCATCCGTCGCGGCCGGCGCGCTCGGCGTAGAGTCGAAACTCGCGGCCCTCCTTCAGCCATGTCAGCCGCTCCTCGCGCAACAGCGTGCGGCGGGTCTTGCCGGAATCGTCGCGCAGGGTCGCTTGCGAAATCTCGTAGCTCTCCGGATGCTTGTTGCGGCTGAGCCGGTCGGCCAGCACCGCGCCCATGCCGTCGATCACCGCCCGCGCCTCCGCGCCGGCGTTGATCTCGATGATGGCGTGGATGCGATTGCCGAGTTCGGGATCGGGCAGTCCCACCACGATACTCGAATGCACGTCGGGATGCGCCAGCACCGCGGCCTCGATCTCCGCCGGATAGAGATTGGCGCCGCCGCGCAGGATCATGTCGGTGAGGCGGTCGCCGAGGTAGAGATAGCCGTCCTCGTCGAGCCGCCCGACGTCGCCGATCGATTCCCAGCCGTCGCCGCGCCGCTTCGGATCGGCGCCGAGATAGTGATAGGTCGTGCCGACGCCGTCGGTCGGCATGAAATAGACCTCGCCGGTTTCACCTGTCGGCACGTCGTTGCCATCCGCGCCGATGATGCGGATGGCGCAGGCGGTCGGATCGACCTTGCCGACCGAGCCGCGATGGTCGAGCCATTCGGTGCCGGAAATCACCGTGCGGCCCTGGCGCTCGGTGCCGCCGTACAATTCGTAGATTTTTTCCGGCCCGAGCCATTCGATCCACTTTTCCTTCAGCCACACCGGCATCGGCGCGGCCATGTGGAATACGGTCTTGAGACTGGAGACGTCGTAGCGGCCGCGCACCTCCTCCGGCAGCGCCCAGATCCGGTGCATCATGGTCGGCACGAAGTTGACCCATTCGAGTTTATAGCGATCGATCAGCCGCAGCGTTTCCTCGGCGTCGAACTTCGCCATGCCGGTGACGCTGCCGCCGCCGAACAGCGCGAAATGCGACACGATGAACGGCGCGTTGTGATAGAGCGGCCCCGGATTGAGCAGCGCCGCGCCAGGCTGAATCAACAGAGGCTGTTCGACGGCGGTGTCGGTGACCGCCGGCAGGTGATCGAGGATCACTTTCGGGCGACCGGTCGAGCCGCCGCTGGTCATCGCCTTCCAGTAGCGCGCCACCGGGCGGTCGAGCGGTTCGTCGGAGACGCCCTCGGGCACGAACTCGCGCGGCACGCGGTTGGGCGCGTTCCAGTCCGCCTCGCCGCCGACCACCAGCGACGGCTTGAGGATATCGAGGATCGCGGCGGCCTCGCCGCGCGGCAGCCGGTGCGACAGCGAGGTCGGCGTCGCGCCGAGCTTCCACACCGCGAAACTGGTTTCATAAAAGGCGTTGCTGTTCGGCAGGCCGATGGCGACGAAATCGCCGGCGTTGACGCCGCGCTCGGCGAAGGCGCGCGCCCGGCGGTTGGCGTTGCGCTCCAGCATCTCCCAGGTCAGTTCGTCCGCGCCATGCCGCACCGCGACGGTATCCTTCGGCTTGCGATCGGCATACCAGCGCGGCACATCGGCGAGCGGAATCAGCATAGGATTCTCCGTTTTCTTGTTTGAACCATCACCGGCCAAACCGGCCAGACTGTTGAACGATCTTAGAGTTTCCGAAGCCCGCCGCAACAGCGGCCGCGCGGCCCGTGCGTTCACGCCGCCGGGCCCGCGCCACCTCCCGCTCTGCTCCACGAGGCGATGCAGCGATGCAGGTCGATGAAATTCTGGTGCAGTTGTTCGAGCGCGAATCCGACCGTGAAAAACCGCTCTGTGACATCGACCGGCAATGCGCGGGTGCGACCCTCGTGGCGCACGGCGGCGACGGCGGCGGTGTAGTGCCCCAGCGCCGCCTCGAAATCGCCGAGCGGCGGCGGCGCGTCCCGCGCCAGCAGCGCCGCCCGGCTGGAGCGCAGATAGGCGACCGCGGCGATGCGCACGTCGGTCTGAGCGGCGGCCAGTCGCGATTGCAGGTCGTCCGGCAGCCGCGCCGCGGTGGCGCGGCCGATCATCACCAGATCGTGGCGCAACCGCATCAGGGTCCGCAGCAGCGGTCCGGTGTCCGGGCCGACCGCGACCCGCGCCACCCGCTCGCGCTCGGCTTCGACGCCGACGACATTGAGGCCGACCAGCGCCTCGCCGATGCCGTCCTGCAAGCGATGCAGCGTGTCGCTGTCGAGACCGTGCGCCAGCCCCTTCAGCAACTCGTCCAGCGCCGCCGCGATCTGATCCAGCATCCGCGCCGCCGCCGCGATGGCGAGGTTATGGGCGCGCGACGGCAGCACGGCGAACGACACCACGAGGCCGACGAAGGCGCCGACCGCGACCTCGATCACCCGGTCGATGGCGGACGCCAGCGGGCTGGCATGGGTCATCGACGGCAGCAACAGCACGATGATCGCGGTGACCGGCGCGACGTTGAGGCTGGGATTGATTGCCGCGACCACGGCCAGCGGCGCCACCGCGAGCGCCAACGCCGCCAGCAGCGCCAGTTCACTCGTATGCGGAAGCAGGACGGCGATGACACCGCCATAGATCGCGCCGCCGATGGTGCCGATCAGATAGTCGGTGGTGACCTTGATGGAGCGGCCGACGCTCATCTGTGTCACGATCACCGCCGTCAGCACCGCCCACAGCGGCAACGGCAAGCGCAACGCGAGCGCCACCGCCAGCGCCGCCAGCGCCGCGGTCATCACGCGCACGCCGAGCGCGAACTGCGCCCGGCGCGTCGAAAACCAGCCGGAGATCCGCGACCATGCCGCTCTCATCGGCACGTCCTTTCCGCATGACGGAGAATAGTGACGCAACGCATGCCAGCCGTTCCGAATCCGTCCCCTCCTGCCCATGCCAACAAATCGCGATGGCCGCCATTGCTTTTTATGACGGCCCCGCCCGCTTGAACGCCCTTTCCCGGCGCTCTAACCTGCCGCCGGACACGAGGACCATGTCATGACCGACGAAACCGCCAAGCTTGCCGCCTATGTCGCCGGTCTCACCTATGATGCGATTCCGCGCGAGGTGCTGGAACGGGCCAAACACCTGACGCTGGATTTTCTCGGCAGCGCGGTGCGGGCGCGGCGCGAGGCGGAATCGACGCCGTCGCTGCTCGGCATGCTGAAGACGCTCGCGCTCGACGGCGACGGCCAGGCCACCGTGGTCGGCGACAGCAAGACCTGGACGCCGGCGGTGGCGGCGCTGCTCAACGGCGCACTCGGCCATTCGCTCGACTTCGACGACACCCATGCCGACTCCTCGCTGCATCCGAGCGCGCCGGTGGTGCCCGCCGCCTTCGCCGCCGGCGAAATGGTCAACGCCTCGGGCCGCGACGTGCTCACCGCCATCGTCGCCGGCTACGAGGTCTGTTGCCGGCTCGGCAATGCGCTCGACCCGACATCGCACTACGCGCGCGGCTTCCATCCGACCGCCACCGCCGGCACCTTCGGCGCGGCGGCGGCGGCGGCGAAGCTGTTCGGCCTGAATAAGGAGCAGATCATCTCCGCTTTCGGCGTCTCCGGCAGCCAGGCGGCCGGCTCGCTGCAATTCCTCGTCAACGGCTCGTGGAACAAGCGCTATCAGGTCGGCGCGGCGGCGATGAACGGCGTGATCGCCGCGACGCTTTCGCGCGACGGCTTCATCGGCTCGTCGGAATCGGTGGAGGGCAAGCACGGCCTGCTGGTCGGCTACACCGACGCCCCCCATCCCGACAAGGCGGTGGCCGACCTTGGCAGGACCTACGAGACGATGAAGATCGGCGTCAAACCTTATCCGAGCTGCCGCTATACCCATGCCGCGATCGACGCGCTGCTGGCGATGCGCCGCGCCCACAATCTCACCCCGGACCAGATCAGGCGCGTCGAGATCGGCCTGCACCGCAACGGCATCACGCTCACCGGCGACGCGCCCACCAAGCGGCATCCGACCTCGATCGTCGGCGGCCAGTTCTCGATGTTCTTCACCGCCGCGCTGGCGCTCGACC
The DNA here is from genome assembly GCA_039808365.1 of Xanthobacteraceae bacterium. Lineage (GTDB taxonomy): Bacteria > Pseudomonadota > Alphaproteobacteria > Rhizobiales > Xanthobacteraceae > 62-47. Next base: position 61,666 of record JBDHSX010000003.1, read on the forward strand.
AGGGTCGCTTCGGCTGGGACGATTATGCCCGGCTCGGGGACGCCGCCATCGACGCGCTGGCCGACCGGATCGAGGTGGTGCAGGACGATCGCCTCGAAGTCGGCCGCACCCATCCCTTCGGCGCACGGGTCACCGTCACCACCGACGACGGCGTCCTGGAGGAACTTTATCCCGATCCGTCCGGCGAACCGACCTCGTTCCCCGACTCCGTCGCGATGCGCCAGAAATTTCTCACGCTGGCCCGCCCGGTGCTCGACAGCCGGGCGGACAAATTCGCCGACGCCATCCTGTCGCTGGAAACCTACGACCGCGCGGCGCGGGCGATCCAGCTCGGCCGCGCCTGACGCAAACCGCCATCCCTGATACGATGGCGTCGGCCCGGAACCTTTCGGCTTTCAGGCGGTCTTCCGGATGCGCGACGCCATGTTGTCAGCCGCGCTTGCGGGCGTGATAATGCGTTGGCGTTCCTGATACCGATGGGGTGCCCCATGAGCTGGATGCCGTCCAACGATCCGATCCTCGGCAACCCGCAGACGTGCGACGCGCTCGACCTCGTCATCGTGCCGCGCACCCGCGACCTCGGCGACGGCTTCGCGGTGCGTCGCGCGCTGCCGCACGGCAGGCGACAGATGGTCGGGCCGTTCATCTTCTTCGATCACTTCGGTCCGGTGCAGTTCATCTCCGGACAGGGCATGGACGTGCGGCCGCATCCGCATATCGGGCTCGCCACCGTCACCTATCTCTTCGACGGTTCGATCATGCACCGCGACAGCGAAGGAAACGTGCAGGAAATCCAGCCCGGCGCCATGAACCTGATGACCGCGGGGCGCGGCATCGCCCATTCCGAGCGCACGCCGGACGTCCAGCGCGCCAACGGCCAGAAGATGCTCGGGCTGCAAAGCTGGATCGCGCTGCCGAAGGATCGCGAGGAAATCGCGCCGACTTTCCAGCATTACGGCGCCGAAAGCCTGCCGCATGTGCGGGACACCGGATTCACCGCGCGCGTCATCGCCGGCCGTTCGTTCGGCGTGGCGTCGAACGTCGATATGGTGTCGCCATGGTTCTATGTCGAAGTCGCGCTCGACGAAGGCAAGAGCGTGCCGCTCGACGCCGACCACGAGGAGCGCGCGATCTACCTCGTCGACGGCGAAATCGAGATCGCCGGCGACCGCCACGAGGGTCCGCGCATGCTGATCTTCCGCCCCGGCGACCGCATCACCGTGCGCGCCACCCGACCGACGCGCATGATGTTCCTCGGCGGCACCGCGCTGGAAGGCCCGCGCTATGTCTGGTGGAATTTCGTGTCCTCCAGCAAGGAACGGATCGAGCAGGCCAAGGAGGACTGGAAAAGCGGACGCTTCGAGGCGGTGCCGAACGAGACCGAATTCATCCCGCTGCCGGAGCGATAGGACTTTGCAGGCGGCGCGGCGCGGCGTATCACCGGGCTTTCCGTCCTGCCTGGAAGTGACACGCCATGACCACGATGCTCGCCAGCGACCTGCCCCTGCCGCGACTGGGACGCGGCAAGGTCCGCGATATCTACGACGCCGGCGATGACCGCGTGCTGCTGGTGACCACCGACCGCATCAGCGCCTTCGACGTGGTGATGGGCGAGACCATTCCGATGAAGGGCGCGGTGCTGACCCAGACCAGCGCGTTCTGGTTTCGGCAACTCGGCGACACCGTGCCGCATCACATGATCAGCGCCGACGCCGACGCCATCATCGACGCCGTGCCGGTGCTGCGCGACCATCGCGACGCGCTCAAGGGCCGCGCGATGCTGTGCCGGCGCACCACGGTTTTTCCGATCGAATGCGTGATCCGCGGTTACCTCTCCGGTTCGGCGTGGAAGGAATACGCGCAGTCCGGCACGCTGGCGGGCGAGACGCTGCCCGCCGGGCTGGTCGAGAGCATCAAGCTCACGCCCGCGATCTTCAGCCCGGCGACCAAGGCCGAGACCGGCCACGACGAGAACATCACCGTGGCGCGCATGCGCGAGATCATCGGCGCGGAAGCCACTGGCGCGCTGGAACGCATGACGCGCGACATTTATGCGCGCGGCGAGGCGGTGGCGCGCGAACGCGGCATCATCATCGCCGACACGAAATTCGAATTCGGCCGCGACAAGGACGGCAACATCCTGCTGATCGACGAGGCGATGACGCCGGACAGTTCGCGCTTCTGGGCGGTCGACGCCTATCAGCCCGGCCGCCCGCAGGCGAGCTTCGACAAGCAGCCCTTGCGCGATTATCTCGACGCCGAGCGCCGCGCCGGACGCTGGAACGGCGAAGCGCCGCCGCCGCCATTGCCGGCCGCCGTGGTCGACGCCACCAGCAAACGTTACCTCGACGCCTATCGCCGACTGACGGGGCGCGAACTCGACGTGGGATGAGCCACAAGAGGACGAGCTAACGCGACCCTTGGAGCAAAATGAATTTTATTGAATCGTCATTGCGAGCACTCGGATCGGCGTTTCAAGCCGTCCGAGTGCTCGCAATGACGACAAAATGGAATCTCTGACACCTTCCGCGCGAATGAACATCACGCGATGCTTCGTGATCGAAGCGCGGCGCGTGGAGGCCGGCGGTTACGCCACGGTCGCCGGCGGCATCGCCAGCACCGAATAGATCGACGGCGCGTCGGTGGAGGCGCGCAGCTTGCGCGCCACCTCCTGATCGCGCAACAGCCGCGCGATCTTGGCCAGCGCCTTGAGGTGATCGGCGCCCGCGCCTTCCGGCGCCAGCAGCAGGAACAACAGATCGACCGGCTCGCCGTCCATCGCCTCGAAGTCGATCGGCCGCTCCAGCCGCGCGAACAGCCCGAACAGCTTTTCCAGCTTCGGCAACTTGCCGTGCGGGATGGCGATGCCGTAACCGACCGCGGTGGTGCCGAGCTTTTCCCGCTGCAACAGCACCTCGAAAATCGCGCGTTCGCTCTGGCCGGTCAGTTCGGCGGCGCGCGCCGCCAGTTCCTGCAACGCCTGCTTCTTGCTGTTGACCTTCAACGCCGGAAGTATCGCCTCGGGCGCGACCAGATCAGTAATCATCATGCAGGATTCCGAGAAAGAAGTTTGACCGCCGATTGCGAAACAAGATTGTGTAAGGTTTGGATCCGCGCGCCGCGCCTTGATCGTCTCAGACCGATATCATTCGGACGGAAATCAAACGCGCCGCTCGAAGCTGCTTCGGCCCACTCGTTTCAACCATTGTAGCACCGCCACCCGTCGCCCCGCCACCCATGTCCGCTCCGGCGTGAATTTCACACGCCGGACTCCGTTCCTCACGCCGGCTTCAAAGTCCCGCGCCGCGTTCTGGAACGGTGAAAAACTCCAAAGTCCGGTCCAACGCACGTTGAATTCGGACTCGTCGTTTATCTTTTTGTTCGCGCACGATCCTTTTTCGAAAACCGGTTCCCGCTTTTCGGGATCATGCTCTAAACTCTTGGTTTAACGCATCTTCTTCATGCGAGCCGGCGCCCGCCCAGCTCGAAACCCGATTGCCGGTCAGGTCCATCCATACCCACCGCGCAGCCGCCCTTGTTCCCGCCGGCCATGCCCGTCAAGGCGGCGGACCATAGGGACCGCCTCACGGGGCGTCAATGGCGATTACGCACGCATCCTGAGCAAGCCGGTCGGCGTCGGCCGGCCGCCACCGGCGGAACATCCCCGGTTCCCGATTCGAGCCCTCGCGCCGGGCCATGACACCGCAACCATCGTCCGCGATCGCGCCGATCGGCCGATGGACGACCGGCGCGGCGCGCTCACGACGCGCGCGCGGGCACCTCGGGCGGATCGATCCAGCCGACATTGCCGTCGGCGCGGCGATAGATGATGTTCACGCGGCCGCTGCCGCCATGCTGGAATACGATGACCGCGGCGCCGGTGAAATCCAATTCCATCACCGCCTCGCTCACCGACATCCGCTTCAGCGACGTGGTGGCCTCGGCGATGATGACGGGATTGTACGCCGTGACCTCGTCGTCATTGTCGTCGTCATGGGTGAGCGCTTCGAGCACGTAGCTGCGCGTATCGAGCGGCCCCGACTCGCGCTCGGCGATGACGGCCGCGGCGGCATGAGCCTTGCGCGCCGAACGATCCTTCAGGCGGCTCTTGTAACGCCGCAGCCGTTTCTCGATCTGGATCAGCGCCTGGTCGGCGCTGGCATAGGCATCAGTGGCGTTGGATTCGGCTTCGAGCGTGATGCCGGAATCCAGATGCAGCGCGCAATCGGTTTTGAATCCGAAGCCGTCCTTGCTGAAGGTCATGTGGCCGGAATAGTTGCCGTCGAAATATTTACGCAGCACTTCCTCCGTGCGGTCGCTGACGCGCCCGCGCAGGGCTTCGCCGATGTTGATGCTTTTGCCCGAGACTCGAATGCTCATGTCTTACCTCGATTCGCCACACCCAACGCACGCTCACGAATCCTCGTCGTGATCCACGCATGATGAGTATTCCGACGAATGAGGTCGCAATCAAGCCCGTTCGATGTCGCGGCGATAATGACGGCGTGATCGAATGCGGTCGGCGGTTCGGGGGAATATGCTTAACGCCCGGCGGCCCGCGCCGGGCCGAGCACGACCTGCTTGTCGCGGCGGCGCTGCACCGACGACGGGATCCGCAACGCCTCGCGGTATTTCGCCACGGTCCGCCGGGCGATATCAATTCCGGTTTCGCGCAATCGTTCCACGATGGTATCGTCGGACAGAATATTGTCCGGCTGTTCGGCGTCGATCAACTGCCTGATCTGGTGACGCACCGCTTCGGCCGAATGCGCCTCGCCGCCATCGGCCGCCGCGATCGACGCCGTGAAAAAATACTTCAGTTCGAACATCCCGCGGTTGGTCGCGACATACTTGTTGGCGGTGACGCGCGAGACGGTCGATTCGTGCATCTGGATCGCGTCGGCCACCGTCTTGAGATTGAGCGGCCGCAGATGGGCCACGCCGTGCGCGAAAAAGCCATCCTGCTGCCGCACGATTTCGGTCGCCACTTTCAGGATGGTGCGGGCGCGCTGATCGAGCGCGCGCACCAGCCAGGTGGCGTTTTGCAGGCAATCGCTGAAATAGGATTTGTCGCCGTCCTTGCGCGCGGTCTTCGCGAGCTGGGTGTAGTAGGTCTGGTTGACCAGCACCTTCGGCAGGGTGTCGCTGTTGAGTTCGACCAGCCAGCCGCCGTCCGCGCTTGGCCGCACATAGACGTCGGGCGCCACGCTCTGCACCTTGACGCTCAAGAACTGCAGGCCCGGTTTCGGATTGAGCCGGCGGATCTCCGCGATCATGTCGCTGAGATCGTCGTCGTCGACGCCGCACAGCTTGCGCAGGCCCGCGATATCACGTCGCGCCAGAAGATCGAGATGCTCCACCAGCGCCTGCATCGCCGGATCGAAGCGGTCGCGCTCGCGCAACTGGATGGCGAGGCATTCGCTTAAACTGCGCGCGCAGACGCCGGACGGATCGAAACTCTGCAACACGTCGAGCACCGCCTCGACCTGCTCCGGCGTCGCGCCGAGCCGCTCCGCGGCATTGCCGAGATCGGGCGGCAGATAGCCGGCCTCGTCCACCAGATCGATCAGGTAACGGCCGATCATCCGCTGCGAGGGCTGCGGCAGCGCCACCGACAACTGTTCGGCGAGATGGTCGGCAAGCGTGGTCTCCGCCGCGACGAAGGCTTCGAGGTTGTAGTCGTCGTCGTTCGATGCGCCGCCGCCCCATTCGGTGTAGGCGGTCGGCGCGGCGTCCTGCGCAAGGCGGGCGGCGGCTTCCGCCGGCTCCTCCGGAAACACATTGTCGAGGCCGGTGTCGAGGGTGCGTTCGATCTCGGCGCGGCTGCCGAGCTCGCCGCTGAGCCATTCCTCGGGGCCATCCTCCCCCGCGGCCTCGACGCCATCACCGGGTGCCGTTTCGTCGCCCGCCGCTTCGCCGCCATCGCCGGCGGCGGCATCGCTGACGCGCTCCAGCAGCGGATTGCGCTCCAGTTCGTCCTCGACGAAGGCGGCAAGATCGAGATTGGACAGTTGCAACAGCTTGATCGCCTGCATTAACTGCGGCGTCATCACCAGCGCCTGGGACTGGCGAAACTCTAGCTTTTGCGACAGCGCCATGGAGGCAAGAACCGTTCCATCAATTGGTCCGTTTCTTGCTTAGCTGTTTTGCGCCGGGAAGTACACGGGCTGTCCGCGCGCGCGTGGCGATTTGTGATCGGCGGGTTGCTTCGCTGTGCTCGCAATTGACGATCCATCGCCGGTTACAGCCGGAACTCCTCGCCGAGGTAGAGCCGGCGGACGTCGGGATCGTTGACGATGGCGTCGGGGTCGCCCTCGGTGAGGATCTGCCCGGCATAGACGATATAGGCGCGGTCGGTGAGGCCCAGCGTCTCGCGCACATTGTGGTCGGTGATCAAGACGCCGATGCCGCGATTGGTGAGATGGCGCACCAGGTCCTGGATATCGCCCACCGCGATCGGGTCGATGCCGGCGAACGGCTCATCGAGCAGCATGTAGCTCGGCCGCGTCGCCAGCGCGCGGGCGATCTCGACGCGACGGCGCTCGCCGCCGGACAGCGCGATCGAGGGCGATTTGCGCAAGCGGCCGATATTGAACTCGTCCAGCAGCGAATCCAGTTCCTTCTCGCGTTTCTTGCGGCTGGGCTCGACCACTTCCAGCACGGCGCGGATGTTCTGCTCGACGGTGAGGCCGCGAAAGATCGAGGCTTCCTGCGGCAGGTAGCCGATGCCGAGCCGGGCGCGCTGGTACATCGGCAGCCGGGTGACGTCGTGACCGTCGAGCTCGATCTTGCCGCGATCGGCCTTGATCAGGCCGGTGATCATGTAGAACACCGTGGTCTTGCCGGCGCCGTTCGGCCCGAGCAGACCCACCGCCTCGCCCCGCCGCACATAGATGCTGACGCCGCGCACCACCTGCCGCGAGCCGAAGCTTTTCTCGATGCCGTGCACCGCCAGATAGCCGGGCCGCGGCGCGGCCGCCGCGCTCGTCGCGCGCCGCCGCGCCGGCTGCGCCGGCGCGACCTCGCCCCGCGCCTCGACCACGGTGATGTCGTCCCGCGCCCGCGCGAATCCTTGCCGGCCGCGCGGCGATGGCTTGCGCCGGAACATGTCGCGGAAATCCACCATGCCGCCTATCGTCCCAGCAGGGGGATCGGCGGCTTGGCGGCGGGCGCCGCCGAACCGCCGGACGCTTTCGCGCCGCAACCGCTGCCCTCGGACTGGATGAACAGGCCCTGCACCCGCCCGCTGTCGGATTCGACCCGCGACACCCCCGTCGTCATGTTGACCAGCAGGCGGTCGCCGCGCAGCACGTTCTTGCATTGCGTCAGCACCACGTTGCCTTTCATGGTGATGAGATTGGCGCGCGGATCGAAGATCGCGAGGTCGCCGGTCACCACCTGCTCCTTCTGGGTCACCACGACACCGCCGCGCGCCTCAAGGCGGCGGATCGACGACGAGCCGCCCGGCCCCGGCGACGCCGACTTCATCGCGCCCTTGCCGGCGGCGGCGTTGCCTTTCGCGCCGGCATTCGCGGAATCCTTCGCGTCGTAGAACACCACCAGCGACTGCGCCTTCATCGTGGTGTCGCCCTGCACCACCTTCACGTCGCCCGAAAAAGTGGCTTCCTTCTTCTTGTCGACCATTTCCAGCGAGGCGGCCTCGATCCGGATCGGCTCGTTGCGATTCTGCGAGAATCCCTGCATCGCGTTAGGCACGCCCGACATCGCGCCCTGCGCGCGCGCCTCCGTTCCGACCGCGATCCCCAGCAGCAACAGCGCGCCGCACCGCGTCGCGATCCACATCCTGCCGCGCGCGTCGCGCTTCGAATCGATCCTCACTGTCATCGGGGCGCGCCGTGCTTGTTGCCGGGCGGTCGCTTCGATGACGACGACGGCTTTGACGATGACGGCAACGGTTGCGGGTCCTGACTGAGGTTGAGCACCGGCTCGCCGCCGCTCTCCTCGCGCTGCGGCGGCGTGGCGGCGTCGGCGTTCGGCTGCTCCATCACCAGATTCATTCTCACATTGCCCTCGAAGCGCACCACGTCGCCCTTGTCGATGATGCGCAGGCGGTCGGAATCCAGGGTGCCGTTGAGCAGCTTCACCGCCACCGGCTCGTCCGAGGTCACCAGCCCCTTGTTGATATCGATCAGCGCCCGCGTCAGCCGGGCCTCGTAACCGGTGGAGGATTGCAAGAAGATGTCCTTCTTCAGGTCGAGAAGCTGCGCCTTGGTGTCGAACACGCCGGTCGCGGCATCCATCGTCACCGTCGATTTGTCTTCCATCGTCACCCGCGCGCGGATCGTCGCCAGTTCGACGCTGTTGGGATTGGTCAGATCCTGCGTCGCGGTCTTGGCCGAGACCTCGTAGGGCCGTTGATCGGGCGAGAAGCCGGACATATGCGGCGATTCCATCGTGATCTTGGTGCCGGACACCACCAGGTTGTCGATATCGATCGGCAAATCCGGCATCAGCGCGCGGAACGGGTTGAAGACCGACACCAGCACGATCGCGGCCAGCGACAGCGCCACCGCGGCCGGAACCGCGATCCGCAGCGCGCGGACCAGCCGGCTGTGCCGGGCGGCCGCGGCGAAGCGCGCCTCCAGATCCGCCAGATAGGCCGGGCTTTGAGCCGAATACACCGCGCCTCCTGCGTTCACGAGGGTGGCCGGGTGTCCCGACCGCCCGCGATGAATATCCCTGATCCCAATAACTTACGGTTAAGTATCGGCTAGACCGCCGGGTCCCGCCGGCGGACCCGCCTCACCAGGGCGCAATCTTCTGCTCAAATGTTGTGTTCAAATGTTGAAGCCCCGTCCCGGCGCCTCGGGCGCGGGTTCCGTGGCCCGATTATGACACAGGATCCCGGTCACGCATGGGCGAAAATATCCTCGTCCTCCCAGCCGCCGAGATCGAGCCGGGCGCGGAACGGCAGGAAATCGAAGCAGGCCCGCGCCAGCTCGGTGCGGCCCTCGCGCGCCAGCATGGCGTCGAGCCGGGTCCGCAGGCCGTGGAGATGCAGCACGTCGGACGCCGCATAGGCCAGTTGCGCCTCGGTGAGCGTCTCCGCGCCCCAGTCGCTCGACTGCTGCTGCTTCGACAATTCGACGCCGAGCAGTTCGCGCACCAGATCCTTGAGGCCATGGCGGTCGGTATAGGTGCGGGTCAGCCGTGAGGCGATCTTGGTGCAATAGACCGGCTGCGGCATCACCCCCAGGGCGTTGAACAGCGCGGCGAGATCGAAGCGCGCGAAATGGAAGATCTTGGTGACCGCGGGATCGCCGAGCAGCTTCTTCAGATTGGGCGCGTCGGTGGCGCCCTGCGGAATCTGCACGATGTCGGCGCTGCCGTCGCCCGGCGAGAGCTGCACGACGCAGAGCCGGTCGCGGTGCGGATTGAGCCCCATGGTCTCGGTGTCGATCGCCACCGAATCGGTGTAGCGGCCCAAGTCCGGCAGATCGCCGCGATGCAGACGGATGGTCATGTGATGTCGGTCCCCATTCGGCGCGACAGGGCGCGCGGGCCCGACTTAAACCATTCGCGCCGCCGCTGGCAAACGGCTGTGCGGTGGCCGGTCGGCTGCGGAGGTCGGGGGGCACAACAAGAGTAGCGCGCTGGACAAGGATTCCGCGGACCTATCCGCTTTTGATTTTACTGCGTTTTCTATATATTCGGGTGAGAAGGTTGTCCCGTCGCGTTCCCCGAGGGGGCGGTATTGCTCGATAAGCCGCATAACAGTCCATCCACGGCGTTGCGCCATTTCAGCCATACCGGCTAGAGCTTTAACGCAGGAGAAACATGAACGGGCGCGAGTGGGCGGAGTTAACTCAGAGCCTGCTACCTGAGCCGAGGAACCCGCGAGGTCTGCTATTTAGCTTGATGGCAGTCTACCTTGGCGTCTTACGCGCTCCGTGGTTTTATATCTTCTTTCTAATTATGTTGTCCGCCACGTACGAGATGACGCGGATGATGCTCCTGATGCGCCGGCCCGCCACCGGAGAGGAAGTTATCCTCTTTTATCTCCAATCGCTTATTGTCAACGGTGGCATATACGTCATTGCGATGGGAGCGGCATGGCTCCTAGCTGCGTTTGGATTTCCTATATTGACTTGAGAGCGAGCGCTGCTCCCAGCGACGACAATAAATAGCAGCTTTGGAATACCTTGCAGCTCGCAATCCCAAGTCAAAGCACTTTCAGAGTCGTAAAGGCCGACAGGTAGGGGTTGGTGACTGCAACGCCAGCTTCTTCGATGTTTCGCCTTTGTCGATGACAGCCGGGTCTGTGCCATCAAACTCCGGGGTCAAATAGAAGAAGGCGAATCAAGAAAAAGTGGTGCCCAGGAAAGGACTCGAACCTTCACGGTGTTACCCACTGGTACCTGAAACCAGCGCGTCTACCAATTCCGCCACCTGGGCCCGGGCCGGTTGATACGGATCGCCCGCGCCATTGTCAAACGGCAAAACGCGGGTCGGCGCGTCGGAGATGCGCAAAATTGCAAAGTCCGGCGCAAATCCGCTATACAGCGGCCGAAACAGCGGCGCCGCGTCGAGGCGTTGCAGCCGGTTGAGGTGATCCATGTCGTCCTATGTGACCGCGAATTCAGACACCCTCGTCACCGTGTTCGGCGGTTCGGGTTTTCTGGGCCGGTATGTCATCCGCGCGCTGGCCAAGCGGGGCTACCGGATTCGCGTCGGCGTGCGCCGGCCGGAGCTCGCCGGACACCTGCAACCGCTCGGCAAAGTCGGCCAGATCCATGCCGTCCAGGCCAATCTGCGTTATCCGGCCTCGGTGGAGGCCGCGACCCGTAACGCCAGCGCCGTCGTCAACCTGGTCGGCATCCTGGCCGGCAGCGGCGCGCAGACCTTCGATGCCGTCCATGTCGAGGGCGCCGCCGCCGTGGCGCGGGCCGCGACCGCCGCGGGCGCGCGGCTGGTCCATGTCTCGGCGCTCGGCGCCGATCCCGAATCGGCCTCGGCCTATGCCCGCTCCAAGGCCGCCGGCGAAGCCGCCGTGCGCGAGGCGGTGCCGGCCAGCATCATCATGCGGCCGTCGGTGGTGTTCGGCCCCGAGGACGATTTCACCAACCGTTTCGCGTCGATGGCGCGGCTGATGCCGGCGCTGCCGCTGATCGGCGGCGGCGCGACCAAGATGCAGCCGGTCTATGTCGGCGACGTCGCCCGCGCCATCGCCGACGCGGTGGATGGCGCGGCGAAGGCGGGCGCGACGTATGAGCTCGGCGGGCCCGAGGTGCTGACCTTGCGTGAAATCTTCGAGATGGTGCTGGCGGTGACCGACCGCGCGCGCACGCTGGTGCCGCTGCCGTTCGGCCTCGCCCGGCTCAACGCGCTGGCGTTGCAATTCGCGCCCGCGCCGTTCACGCTGACCCGCGATCAGGTCACCCTGCTGCAATCCGACAACGTGGTGTCGGAGGCCGCGAAGGCCGCCGGACTGACGCTGGAAGGGCTCGGCATCACGCCGGATCCGATCGAGGCCATCGCCCCGCAATATCTGTGGCGCTTCCGCCCGCAGGGCCAGTTCCAGCGCAAGAACGCGTGAGGTTCGTCATTGTTTTGCTTCCCGTCATTGCGAGCGAAGCGAAGCAATCCAGTCCTTGCTTGCGGCCCCTGGATTGCTTCGTCGCTTCGCTCCTCGCAATGACGGTGAGGGTATTGCCCGACCTCAAAACCCCAGCGCCAGCGCGATCAGCCCCAGCGTGCCGACGATCACCCGCCACCACGCGAAGAAGGTGAAGCCGTTGCGGGTGACGTAGTCCAGAAACGCCTTCACCACGATGATCGCGGTGACGAACGACACCACGAAGCCGATGGCGATGATGTAGAAGTGATCCATCGTCATGTCGTTGCGGCTCTTGTAGAGATCGTAGACGAAGGCCCCGAGCATGGTCGGGATCGCCAGGAAGAACGAGAACTCCGCCGAGGCGCGCTTGTCGGCGCCGAGCAGCATCGCCGCCACGATGGTCGCGCCGGACCGCGACACGCCGGGAATCATGGCGGCGCATTGCGCGACGCCGATGGCGAGATAGGTCGGCAGCGGAAAGGCGGTGGCGTCGTGCAAGGTCGGCCTGAGATCGAGCTGGTCCACCCACATCAGCACCGCCCCGCCCAGAATCAGCGAGAAGCACACCACCCAGGGATTGAACAGGTAGCTCTTGATATAGCCGCCGAGCAGGGCGCCGAAAAACGCCGCCGGCAGAAACGCCACCAGCACGCCGATGACGAAGCGCCGCGCGCCCGCGTCGCCGCTGAACATCCCCAGCGCCACATTCCATAATTTGACAAAATAGATGGCGAGAATCGCCAGGATCGCACCCAGCTGGATCAGGATCGCGAAACTTTTCCAGAAGTCGTCGCCGCCCGTTCCGAAAAACCGCTCGACCAGCAGGAGATGGCCGGTCGACGACACCGGCAGGAATTCCGTGACCCCCTCGACAATGCCAAGGATCACCGCGCGAATGACATCAGGGAGCATGGGAACTTTCGCTTTCAGCCGGGAGGGGCACGAAAATGCCGGTCCTTCTCGCTTATTCGCCCCATGGCCGCAACGGCAAAATACGCAGGCCGCCTGCCCAAATCCCGTGCTTCGGTCACGCCGCTTTCCGGCGTAAGACAGGCCCGGTCTCCGGCCGAAACCGCGATTTCGGCCGGCCGGAGACGCTTTGTTAAGGATGCGAATTTATTAAGGACCCGATGTTCACGCTGTTCCATCATCCGTTCTGTCCGCACTCGCGTTTCATTCGCCTGGCGCTGGGCGAATACGGGCTCGACCTGACGCTGGCGGAAGAGCGGCCCTGGGAGCGGCGCGAGGCGTTCCTCATCATGAACCCCGCCGCCACCACGCCGGTGCTGACCGCCGAGGGCATTCCGGCAATCCCCGGCGTCGCCAACATCAGCGAGTATCTCGACGAGACCTATGGCGCCGCGCGGGGCGACCGCCGGCTGCTGCCGCAAGCGGTCGCCGAGCGCATCGAGGTGCGGCGGCTCACCGCCTGGTTCAACGAAAAATTCTTCGACGAAGCCTCCGGCCCGCTGGTGACCGAGCGCATCTACAAGCGCTTCATGAGCGAGGAGGACGGCGGCGGCCCGCCCTCCGCCGACGTGATGCGCGCCGCCAAGGCCAATGTGCGCTATCATCTATCCTATATCGGCTGGCTGGCGCGGACCCGGAATTTTCTCGCCGGCGACCGCCTGACCTATGCCGATCTCGCCGCCGCCGCGCATCTGTCGGCGATCGATTATCTCGGCGACGTGCCGTGGAACGAGGACGACGCCGCCAAGCACTGGTACGCGCGGATCAAGTCGCGCCCCTCGTTCCGCCCGCTGCTGTCGGAATGGCTGGCCGGCGTCCCCGCCTCGCAAAGCTATGTCGATCTGGATTTCTGAGACTTCGGGGCAAGCATCGCCATTATTCAGGCGTCATTGCCGGGCCCGACCCGGCAATCCATCCTTTTCGATAGATGGATGCGCGGATCAAGTCCGCGCATGACGGCGGTGATTGTATCAAGGCAGGAAGCCCTCTAGGAAAGATGCAATTTCATTTCGTCGCGCGCCTTCAGCGCCGCGCCCTGGCGGCCGACGATCTTGGCGATCCGCTCCGGCGGGAAGTTGAGATCGACGAACGCCGGCGCGGTGTTGGCGATCTCGTGATAGCTCGCGATCAGGGCGTCGCGTAACTGCATGATCGCAACGCCTTCGAACATCGCGCGGTTGCCATTGGCTTCCGGCAGTTTCGAGCGATAGCTGAAGGTGTAGCGCGCGTAGAGCACCTTGCCGTCGCTGACCGGGTCGTGCATCACCCAGCGGAAATCCTCCGCCGTGCGATAGAACCAGTCGTCGATCAGTTCGGCGATTTTCGCCCGGCCCTCGAACGCGCCGTAGAACGCGTCGTGATAAACGCCGTCCTCGGTGAACAGCGCCGCGAGGGCTTTGCCGTCGCGCGCTTCGACCGCGTCGCAGAAGGTGCGGAGCATGACGGCGGGATTCATGTTGGTGCTCATGGGCTCACCTTTTGTTCGAGCATGATCTTATCCAAATGGTTTTGTTCTAGCGATCCCCGCTTAAATCGCGGATCGTCGGATTGTCGCCGTTGAGCGGATTGGCCGGATCGCGGGCGTAGCGCAGCGTCTCGAAGCGCATCGCGCGGGCGTCGATCATCAACAGCCGCCCGACCAGCCCCTCGCCGAAGCCGACGATCTCGCGGATCACCTCCAGCGCCATCAGCGAACCGAGCGTGCCCGCCAGCGCTCCCATCACCCCGGCCTCGGCGCAGGCCGGCACGGTGCCGGGCGGCGGCGGCTCCGGAAACAGGCAGCGATAGGTCGGGTTGAGAACGCCGTCGGCGTTTCGCTCATGGGCGCGGATCGTGGTCAGCGAGGCGTCGAACACGCCGAGCGCGCCGGTCACCAGCGGCTTTTTCGCCAGATAACAGGCATCCGCCACCAGATAGCGGGTGGCGAAATTGTCCGAGCCGTCGGCGACGACGTCGTAATCCGCCAATAGCGCCATCGCGTTCGACGCCGTCAGCCGCACCGGATGGGCGCGGAACGCGACGTGCGGATTGAGGGCGGCGACGGTCGCCTGCGCGCTGTCGACCTTGCGCGCGCCGATATCGGGCGTGGTGTGGATGATCTGGCGTTGCAGGTTGGACAGCGTCACCACGTCGTCGTCGACCACGCCGAGGGTGCCGACGCCGGCGGCGGCGAGATACATCAGGAGCGGCGCGCCCAGGCCCCCCGCGCCGATCGACAACACCCGCGCCGCCTTGAGCTTCGCCTGGCCGGGGCCGCCGACCTCGCGCATCACGATGTGGCGGGCGTAGCGTTCGAGTTCGTCGGGGGCGAGCATGGCGGCGCGATATCCTGTTGTCGCGGCGTTGTAGCACGACGCGGCGACGGCATCGAACCGCGCGGCCGCTTTTGCATACGGATCATCTATGCTTCAATCGCCACCCGACGAGCCCATGCAACCCGCCAACCGCCCGCTCATGAGATCGCTGATCCCCGCGACCCTGATCCTCGCCGCGACCATGCTGCCCGCCGCCGCGCAGCCCGCGCCGGCCAGGCACGCGCCGGCGGCGCAAAGCCCGCTCGACACCGTCAAGGCGCTGTCGCAGGGCGAGCGGCAGGCGATCCAGTCGAATCTGGCGTGGGTCGGCAAGTATAACGGCCTGATCAACGGCGAGGCCAGCGAGCGGCTGGTGACGGCGATCAAGGCGTTCCAGACCAGCCGCCACGGCAAGCCGACCGGCGTGCTCAACCCGCAGGAGCGCGAGCAGCTCGCCGCCAGCGCGAAGAAATTGCAGACCGCCGTCGGCTGGAAGCTGATCGGCGATCCCGGCACCGGGATGCGCACCGGGCTGCCGTCGAAACTCGCGCCGCAACAGACCGGCGACGCCAACGGCACGACGTGGCGCTCCGCCTCGGGCGCGATCGCGATCGCGCTGACGCGACGCAAGGCGGCCGACATCAACATCATCCGGCTGATGGGGCAGGAACGCGCGGCGGCCGGCCGCAAGGTGACCTATGCGATGTCGCGGCCGGATTACTTCGTGCTGTCGGGCACCGAGGACACCGCTCAAGGCACCCGGAATTTCTACCAGCGCGGCCATGTGCGCGGCGACGAGGCGCGGCTCATGACCATCCGTTACGACGAAGCCAGCAAGGCGACGATGGAGCCGGTGGTGATCGCGATGTCGAGCGCCTTCGATCCGTTCCCGACCGGGGCGCAGGCGGTCGGCCCGCCGCCGCGCAAGGCGGTCGAATACGGAAGCGGCCTCGTGGTCAGCGGCAAGGGCTTTATCGTCACCGACCGTCAGCCGGTCGAGGGCTGCCGGTCGATCGTCATCGCCGGCCACGGCAATGCCGACAAGGTGGCGGAGGACAAGACCCGCGACCTCGCGCTGCTGCGCATCTACGGCGCGCGCGACCTCGCGGCGCTGGCGCTCGGCGCCGGCGCGGCCAAATCCGACGTCACCCTGACCGGCATCGCCGATCCGCGCGGCCAGGGCGGCGGCGCGGCGGTGACCGCCGTGCAGGCCCGTGTCACGCCGGCCGCGACCGGCGGCGAACCGGCGCTGACCCCGGCCCCCGGCCCCGGTTTCTCCGGCGCGGCGGCGCTCGATGCCGACGGCCGGTTCGCCGGGATCGCGCAATTGCGGCCGATTCAGTTGGCCGGCCCGGCGGCGGACGGCGCCGCGCCGCAGGCGATGCTGGCGAGCGCCGACGCGGTGCGCGGTTTTCTCAAGAGCAACAACGTGGTCGCCGACGGCACGGCGAAGGACGTCAAGGCGGCGATGGTGCGCGTGATCTGCGTAAGGGAGTAGGGGCTCGCGCTTCCATCTCAACCGTCATTGCCATCTCAGCGGTCATTGCAAGCGAAGCGAAGCAATCCAGGGGCCATGAAGCAAGGACTGGATTGCTTCGGAGCTCACGCTCCTCGCAATGACGGACAGTTCCTACAGCGCCTCGCCTTTCAAGAGGCGCGGCACTTCGCCGGACAGGCCCGCCGCCTGCCTGATGAACATGTTCTTCAGCGGCGGCAGGCGGTCGACCAGACCGAGGCCGATGTCGCGCACGCCGCGCAGCAGCGTCGAGTCGTTGGAGAACAGCACGTTGAGCGCATTGGTCGCCGCGCCCATCGCCATGGTGTCGAACCGCCGCCAGCGCTGATAGCGCTCCAGCACGCTGGCCACGCCCGGATCGATGCCGAGCCGCGCCGCGTCGACGACCACTTCCGCCAGCGCCGCGACGTCCTTCAGCCCCATGTTGAGGCCCTGGCCGGCGATCGGATGAATCACATGGGCGGCGTCGCCGACCAGCGCCATGCGCTCGGCGATGAAGGAGCGCGCCACGAAATACTGCAGCGGGAACGCGCGCGGCTTGTCGAGCGCCCTGATTTCGCCGAGACGCAGGCCGAAGCGCCGCTCCAGTTCGGCATGAAACGCGTCGTCGGGCAGCGCGATGATCCGCGCCGCCTCCTTGCGTGTCTCGGTCCACACCAGCGACGAGCGCTTGCCCTTCAGCGGCAGGATCGCGAACGGCCCGGCCGGCAGAAAATGTTCCTCGGCGCGGCCTTCATGGTCGCGCTCGTGGCCGACGGTGACGACGATGCCGGACTGGTCGTACTCCCAGCCATGGGTGGCGATGCCCGCGCGTTCCCGCAGCTTCGAGCGCGCGCCGTCGGCGGCGACCAACAGGCTCGCCCTGACGGTTTCGCCATCGGCGAACGTCACGTCGATGCCGCCGTCATGCGTCCGGGAGTCGGTCACGGCGGTTGGGCGCAGCGTCACGCCGTCGGCCTCGGCGCGCCTGGTCAGCGCGTCGATCAGGAGGCGGTTCTCCACCATATGCGCGAATGGCTCGCCCGGCTCGACCTCGCCGGCGAAGGTCAGGAAGGTCGGGCGCGTGGCGTCCGAAAGGCTGGAATCCGTCACCACCATGTCGAGGATCGGCTGCGATTGCGGTCCGACCTCGTCCCAGACGCCGACGCCCTCGAACAGGCGGCGGCAGGCGGCGACGATGGCGGTGGCGCGCGGATCGCGGCTCGGCCGGCTGGCCAGCGCGGGATCGGCGACGATCACCGGCACCGCCTCGCCCAGCCCCTGACGCAGCGCCAGCGCCAGCGCCAGCCCGGCGAAGGCGCCGCCGGCGATCACAATGCTTGGCTGTGCCGACATCATCGCACCTTTCCTGAAACCGCACTTGCCAGCGGAGTATAGCTGAGCGAAACAGGTTTCCCAACCAGCGGCAACGCGCGCCCTTCCGCCGTCACGGCTCGCAATGGCGGATCAATCCGCAACCACCGGCGTAGGGCCGAATAACGAGATTTCCATGTCCAAAAGCCTGATCGACCTGCTCGCGATCCTCGACCTCGAACCGCTGGAGGAGAACCTGTTTCGCGGCGTCAGCCCGCAGACGAGCTGGCAGCGGGTGTTCGGCGGCCAGGTGATCGGCCAGGCGCTGGTCGCGGCCTGCCGCACCGTCGAGAACGTCGAACAGCGGCTGCCGCACTCGCTGCATTGCTACTTCCTGCTGCCCGGCGACCCGGCGATCCCGATCATCTACGAGGTCGAGCGGCTGCGCGACGGCCGCAGCTATGTCACCAGGCGGGTCACCGCGATCCAGCACGGCCACGCGATTTTTTCGCTGATGGTTTCGTTCCATGCCGTCGAGGACAGCGCGTTCGACCATCAGGACCCGATGCCGAACGTGCCGACGCCGGACATGCTGACCGCCGAGGAAGTGGCCAAGCAGCCGATCTTCCGGGACATGCCGGAGTTCATCCGGCGCTACTACGAATCCGACCGGCCGATCGAGCTGCGCCCGGTGGAGCTCGGCCGGTATTTTGGCGAGAAAATCGACGACGGCCGCATCCACATCTGGATCCGCACCGCCGCCAAGCTGCCGGACGATCCGGCGCTGCATATGTGCGCCCTCGCCTACGCCTCGGATTTCTCGTTGCTCGACGCGGCGATGGCGCGCTACGGCCGCACCCTGTTCGACAAGCGGATGATGCCGGCCAGCCTCGACCATGCGATGTGGTTCCACCGGCCGTTCCGCGCCGACGAATGGCTGCTCTACGCGCAGGATTCGCCGAGCGCGCAAGGCGGACGCGGCCTGACGCGCGGCCAGATTTTCCGGCAGGACGGCACCCTGGTCGCCTCGGTGGCGCAGGAAGGCTCGCTGCGCCAGCGCCGCGACAAGCCGGCCGGATAACGCCGGCCGCGACGGGACCAGCGATCGCGCGGCGATCAGGTCTCGACGAGTTCGGTCTGCGAGGCGCCCCAGCGCATCATCCAGCGATACATCCATGGAATCGGGATGATGAAAGAGGCGGCGATGACGGCCACGATCGCGCGCCAGAGAAAATCCAGCCCGCGGCCGTCGAAGATCACCGCGCGGCGCGTGCCTTGAATGTGGCCGCAGATCCAGCGCATCCACGCGGTCCACACCCACGCCCAGCCGATGATCGTCACCACGGAGACGGCCATCAGCACGGCCCAGCCGATAAAGCCCCAGATCGAGCCGGAGAAGGCGAGCCCGAGCGGCCGCCCATCGGAGGAGAGATTCGCGATCAGCCATTTCAGGAACAGCCAGTGCAGCACCAGTTGCACGACGACCGACAGGTCGCCGAGCCACTCGTTGCCGCTCAGGGCGAGGGCGATCGTCACGACGACGGCGCCGAAGAACCACGGCACGATGGTCATCGCCGTCCCTTCGAAACCGAGATTCGGCCGCCCCCGGACCTGAAGGTGGGGCACCAGCCATTTCAGATACCAGACCAGAACCCACGGCAACGGGATGACGATGAACGAGCAGAACGCCAGCACGATGCTGCGCCAGGTGAAATCCCAAATGCCGAAATCGATCCACAGCGATCGGCCCGGCCCGCCCGACAGGGCCGGCGACGCCGCCGCGCCTCCAAGACCTGCTGCTCCGCGGCTGCCGCCCCCCGGGTTTCCTCCCCCAAAACTCCCTCTCGCAAGGTCGGGCGGCCCCGGTGGCCGTGGCCGGCTCGACATCAGGCCGGGAATGTCGCGCGCGTGCTGCCAGTTCTCCATCCCGTCGGTCCAGACATAGGTCTCGCCGGTCACCGCGCCGCTGGCGATCAACTCGCCCAACTGCGCTTCCGAACAAGGTCCAAGCTGCTTGCCGCCGTCGGCGTAGAACCACACACGATCCGACATGCTGTCTCCTCGGGGTACGAGCGAACGGGGGCGGAGAGACGGTGCGACGGCACCGCCGCGTCAGGAGTAGTCGGGCCAGACTATACCGACGTTCACGATTTTTTGAGTGACGATAATATCACTGCGGCGGTTTCTCGCCAGCGGCGCGGGCAGATGGCGCGATGGCGGGGGCCTGCCGAGCGTCTGACGAAATGAATCACCGTCATTGCGCGGCGCGAAAGCGACGAAGCAATCCAGCTCTTGCTTCGCGGCTTTCTGGATTGCTTCGCTTCGCTCGCAACGACGGAAATTAGACGGCCGCCCTCAAAGCTCGAACACCGCCGACACCGGGACGTGGTCGGACGGCCGCTCCCAGCCCCGCGCCTCGCGCAGAATGCCGAAATCACGCACGCTGGCACGCAGCGCCGGCGACACCCAGACGTGATCGAGCCGGCGGCCGCGATCGGCGGCGGCCCAGTCGGCGGCGCGATAGCTCCACCACGTATAGACCTTCTCCGGCTGCGGAATCCGGTCGCGCGCGACATCGATCCAGCCGCCATGCGCCTGCACGCCGAGCAGTTTCTCGGTTTCGATCGGAGTGTGCGACACCACCTTGAGAAGCTGCTTGTGCGACCAGACGTCGTGCTCATGCGGGGCGACGTTGAGATCGCCGACCAGAATGTGCCGCGCGTCGCCCGCGCCATGCAGCGGCGCGCAGTCGCGCATTTCGTCGAGGAATTTCAGCTTGTGGTCGAACTTCGGATTGAGCGCGACATCGGGAATGTCGCCCCCGGCCGGCACATAGAAATTGTGCAGCACCACCGGCGCCTTGAGATCGGCCTTGGCGCCGAACGCGACGGAAATGTGCCGCGAGTCGGGCTTGTCGCAGAAGGCGCGGATGTCGGTCGATTCGAACGGCAGCTTCGAGACGATGGCGACGCCGTGATAGCCCTTCTGGCCGTTGAGGGCGACATGCTCATAGCCAAGTTGCCGAAAGCGCTTCAGCGGAAAGGCGTCGTCCGGGCATTTGGTTTCCTGCAAGCACAGCACGTCCGGCCGCGCCGATTCAAGGAATCGCGCGACCAGATCGATCCGCAACCGCACTGAATTGATGTTCCAGGTGGTGAGCTTGAGCTGCATGGATTGGCAAAAACCTCGTGATCCTGAGCATCTGACCGGATATTCGTTTTTTGGACAGATGCGCAATACGAAAACCGTCATACTCCGCGCAAGCGGAGTATCCAGTATTTCGTGCTGGATCAAATTTCCCACGCACGCGGCTTGCCGGATCGTCCGCCTTCGCGGACGATGACACCTTATTTATTTCCGGGTTGGGCTTTGAGATACGTCCCGCGCGCTACTGGTTCGGCGTGGCGTAATTGGTGAAGTCGATCTTGAACATCGACGGATCGGGCCTCTGGGTGGTGTCGAGATTGTAGACCGCCACCGTGGTGTCGTAGCCCTGCGGATCGGTGATGGTCCACTGCTTGAGCTGGTTGTCCTTGACGCCGAACATCAGCATCAGCCGGCTGGTGCCGACCAGCGGATTCTGCTCCTCCAGGGTGATGCTGATGTAAAGGTCGTCGCTGGTCACGCTGACGACCTTGGTGTCCTGCATCAGGTCGATGCGGTTCGACAGCAGAAAGCGCAGCGGCGTCTGCGACAACGGATAGGCGTCCTGCGTCGCCAGCTTGCGGTCGCGCACCACCACCGACTGGCCGTCGGCGACGATCGAGATATTGCTCGGCGTATCGTATTCGAAGCGAATCCGGCCCGGCTTCTGCATGTAGAAATCGCCGGTGGTGCGGCTGCCGTCCGGCCCGACCTGCACGAACTGCCCGACCAGGGTTTGCAGCGACGACAGATAGGCGCTGACCTTGGCGGCCTCGGCGCGCTGTTTGGCGTCGAAATTGATGAACAGCCCGCCGGGGGCGCGTTTGCGCGGATCGGGAATGATCGGATTGGGCGGCGCGGTCTGCGCCGGCGCGGCGTTGGCCCGTGGCGACGGCTTGGCGGCGGGCGCGGCCTGCGCCGCCATCGGCGCGACCAACCCCGCCAGCGCGGCCGCGACCACCAGGCGTCCGAGGCGGGCGCGCCCCGTCATGACAGCGGTTTCGATCACGCCTTGGATGAGCCTTCTCGGATGTTTGTGCAATGTCTCGTCCTGATGGGGCGGTGTGGAGACCGGGCTAATGGAACGCTGTGGCGATTTCGCGACTCGGCCGCGAGATCCCGAAATGAGCAAGGTTCAGAAAGGACTTTCCTCCTCCTGATCGACCAGGATTTCACGTTTGCCGGCGTGGTTGGCGGGGCCGACGATGCCTTCCAGTTCCATCCGCTCCATCAGCGAGGCGGCGCGGTTGTAGCCGATCTGCAAGCGGCGCTGGATATAGCTGGTGGACGCCTTGCGGTCGCGCTTGACCACCGCCACCGCCTGCGCGAACAGGTCGCCGCCGCCGTCCCCACCCATGCCGGTCGAATCGAACACCGCGCCGTCCTCGCCCTCGACGGGCTCTTCCGCGGTGACCGCTTCGAGATATTCCGGCTGCCCCTGGGTCTTGAGGTGGCGCACCACCTTCTCGACCTCCTCGTCCGACACGAATGGCCCGTGGACGCGGGAGACGCGGCCGCCGCCGGCCATGTAGAGCATGTCGCCCTGGCCGAGCAGTTGCTCCGCGCCCATTTCGCCCAAAATGGTGCGAGAGTCGATTTTCGAGGTGACCTGAAACGAGATGCGGGTCGGGAAATTGGCCTTGATGGTGCCGGTGATGACGTCGACCGAGGGCCGCTGCGTGGCGAGGATGACATGCAGACCGGCGGCGCGCGCCATCTGCGCCAGCCGCTGCACCGCGCCCTCGATGTCCTTGCCGGCGACCATCATCAGGTCGGCCATTTCATCCACAATGATGACGATGTAGGGCAGCGGTTCGAGTTCGAGCCGTTCTTCCTCGTAGATCGCCGTGCCGGTTTCCTTGTCGAAGCCGGTGTGCACGGTGCGGGTCAGCTCCTCGCCCTTGGCCCGCGCCTCCGCCAGCCGGGCGTTGAAGCCGTCGATGTTGCGCACGCCGAGCTTGGCCATCTTCTTGTAGCGCTCCTCCATCTCGCGCACCGCCCATTTCAGCGCGACGACGGCCTTCTTCGGATCGGTGACCACCGGCGTCAGCAGATGCGGGATGCCGTCATAGACGGAGAGTTCGAGCATCTTCGGATCGACCATGATGAGACGGCACTGATCCGGCCGCAGCCGGTACACCAGCGACAGGATCATGGTGTTGATCGCCACCGACTTGCCGGAGCCGGTGGTGCCGGCGATCAGCATGTGCGGGGTGCGCGCCAGATCGATGATGATGGATTCGCCGCCGATGTTCTTGCCGAGGCACAGCGGCAGTTTTGCGGTGGATTCGGCGGCCTCCTTGGCCACCAAAAGCTCGCGCAAATAGACCTTCTCGCGCTTGATGTTGGGCAGTTCGATGCCGATGGCGTTGCGGCCGGGCACCACCGCGACGCGCGCCGACAGCGCGCTCATCGAGCGCGCGATGTCGTCGGCCAGGCCGATGACGCGCGACGACTTGATGCCGGGCGCGGGCTCCAGTTCGTACAGCGTCACCACCGGGCCGGGGCTTGCCTTGACGATCTCGCCGCGCACGCCGAAATCCTGCAACACGCCTTCCAGCGCCCGCGAATTGGTGTCCAGTTCGGTCTTGCTGAGCGAGACGCGATCCGACGCCTTCGGCGCGGCCAGCACGTTGACCGACGGCAGTTCGAATTCGCTCTGCGCCTTGCGCGCCGGCGGGCGCGGCGCGGGTTTTTTTCGCGGCGCGCGGGCGACCGGCGCTTCATCTTCCTCGATGTCTTCTTCCGCTTCGGCGTCGTCGTCCTCGTCGTCCTCATGCATGTCGCTCGTTGCGTCACGGGGCGCGATCGAGGGACTGGCGCGGCGGCCGTCGAGGGTGGGCTCGTGCCGCTCGAAGCGCGCGGCCGGCGTCGCCGCGCCGCTCGAAACGAGCGAACGATAGGCCCCGGCCATCAGGCGGCCGAGCCGCGCCTTGGCGCTCATCAGCGCGTGGACCACGAGGCCGAGCATTGCGGCGCGCCGGTCGTTTTCAGCCTCGTCGTCGTCGCTGAGCGGGGTGTCGTCGTCGTCCTCGCGCGAGGCCGCCTCCCCGGTGTCGCGCGCGCCAAAACCGGTCGCAAATACGAAGGCCGCGATCGCCGCGGCGAGATAGATCGCGCCGAACAGCAGCGAATAGACGAAACCGAGCGGCCCCAGCAGCAGCGCCGGCGCGCGCACCAGCCCGTCGCCGACCACGCCGCCGAGCCCGGTCGGCAGCGGCCACGCCGCGTTATGCGGCAAGCAGCTCGCGAAACCGGCGGCGAACGCCGTGCTCAGCACCCAGCAGCCGAGCCGCAGCGCCGGGCGGTCGAACGGCCGCCGCGTCAGCATGCGCCAGCCCCATGCCGCCACCGGCAGCAACAGCATGACGGCCCCGAGCCCGAGGATCTGCATCAGGAGGTCGGCGCCGATCGCGCCGGGATAGCCCATGACGTTGCGGATCGGCCGCGAGGTGGCGTGGCTGAGCGAGGGGTCCTGCACCGACCAGGTGATCAGCGCCGCCGCCGCCGCCGCCGAAAGCGCGATCAGGCCGAGCCCCGTCAGCGCGCGCAACTGCCGCAGCAGCATGTCGCGGATCGAGGCGGGCAGGTGCCCGACCAGGGGAATCACACGTTCCATCGCCGGCATACTCATGCGCCCCCGCGCTTAATCCAAAACCTTGACCAGCCGGTGCAGCGCCTCGGCGGCCGTCTCGCTGTCCTGCACCATCGCCACCCGGATGTAGCCCGCGCCGGGATTTGAGCCGTCGGCCTGCGGGCGGGCGAGATAGCTGCCCGGGATCACCCGCACGCCGCCCTCCCGAAACAGCTTCACCGTCGCCGCCTCGTCGCCGCCGTAAGCGGACACGTCGAGCCACAGGCAGAAGCCGCCGGCCGGCCGGCTGTAGCCATAGCGGTGGCCGAGAATCTGATCCGCGAGATCGAACTTCAGCCGGTACAGCCGCCGGTTCTCCTCGACATGGACCTCGTCGTTGTAGGCGGCGACCGCGACGTGCTGCAGCGGCACCGGCACCTGGGGCGCGGCGACGTTGCGCAGTTCATGGAACGCGGCGAGGAATTTGGGGTCGCCGGCGGCGAAACCGACCCGCATGCCCGGCAGGTTCGAGCGCTTCGACAGCGACTGGAACACCACGACATTGGCGAAGTCCGGCCCCGCCGCCTCCAGCATGCTGCCCGGCGCCGTCCGGGTGTAGATTTCCGAATAGCACTCGTCCGCCAGGATCATAAAACCGTGCCGCCGGGCCAGGCCGACCAGACGGTCGCAATAGGCCCGCGAGGCCACCGAGCCCTGCGGGTTGGCCGGCGAGGCCAGATAGATCGCGACGGTGCGATCCAGCGTCGCCGCATCCAGCGCGTCGAGATCGGGCAGAAAACCGTTGTCGCGGGTGGCCGGCAGGAAAATCGGCTCGCAGCCCGCCGCCATCGCGCCCGCGGCATAGGCCGGATAGAACGGATTCGGCAGCAGGATCGCGGGCGTGCCTTGCCGTGGCCCGACGAAGCGCGCGGCGGTGATGGCGGCGAAGAACAGCCCCTCGCGGCTGCCGTTCAGCACCAGTACCTCGGTTTCCGGATCGACCGGATGGGCGAGACCATAGCGCCGGTCGAGCCAGCCCGCCGCCGCCGCGCGGAACGGTAAAATCCCCTTGGCAATGGGGTAGCGGCCGAACTCATTGATATGCTGCGATAAAACCGGCCCGACGAAGGACGGGACGGGATGTTGCGGCTCGCCCAGCGACATCGCGATCAGCGGCTTGCCGGGCTGATGGGGCGCCAGCAACTCGGCCAGCCGCGCGAACGGCGAGCGTTGCCCGCCGGGAGCGGAAGCCGAGTGCGCCGCAGCGGATGTCGCGGAGATTGCCATGGGAAACGCCAGCACTTTCTCGAAACCCGGCCGCGAGGCGGCCCGGACGAAACGGATGCCTAACATAGGGACGTCGAGGTTAAGGCGTGATTAACCATCGGCATTCAACTGGACTTCCGGCGAGGTATTACCATATCTTTGAAAAGTATTACCTTGGAGGCAGCAATGGCCACCACCGTCACGCAAAAGGGCCAGGTGACGATCCCCAAGCCGATCCGCGACCATCTCGGCATCAAGCCGGGCAGCAAGGTCGAATTCCGCCGCGCCGCCGATGGCAGCGTGGTGATCGCGCGCGTCGGCAACCAGCCGGCTGAAGGACGGTTCGACGCACTTGTCGGCATCCTCGGTCCGGGCCCCTCCACTGACGAGATCATGGAGTGGACGCGCGGCGAATAACCTCAATGACTCTCATCGACTCGAATGTGTTGCTCGATGTCTTCGGTCGCGATCCGAATTGGTGGCGCTGGTCTCTTGCAAAACTGAAAGAAGCCGCGCGCCAAGGGCCGCTCTACATTAACGATATCATTTACGCTGAAACGTCGATCCGCTTTCCCGACGCTGCAATGTTCGATGCCGCACTGGATGAGATCAATGTGGTCCTCATCACCGTCCCGCGCATGGTGCCATTTCTGGCGGGCAAAGCCTTCGCCCGCTACCGCGAGGCTGGAGGTGCACGCATCAGCATCCTGCCGGATTTCTTCATCGGTGCCCACGCGGAGGTCGCGCGGCTGCCGTTGTTGACCCGCGACGCGCGGCGCTACCGCAGCTATTTTCCCGATGTGACGCTGATCGCGCCGGATACGATCTGACACCGATCCATCCCGTCATTGCGCGGAGCGAGAGCTGCGAAGCAATCCCCCTCCCTTATCCCTCTCCCGCTCGCGGGGGAGGGTGGGGTGGGATTGCTTCGCGGAGCCCGGGCTCGGACGGCGCCAAGCACCGATTCGAGTGCGCGCGATGACGACGACCCGCCTTACATATTGTAGGCGCGCTCGCCGTGATCGGTGATGTCGAGACCCTCGCGTTCGGCGTCGGTGGCGGGACGCAGGCCGATGGTGAGATCGATCCCCTTGAAGATGATCGCCGAGATCACGCCGCACCAGACGACGGCGACCACCACCGCCACGACCTGGTTCCAGACCTGGGTCGCCATATCGTAGTTCTCGACCCCGACGCCGCCCAGCGACGTGCTGACGAACACGCCGGTGCCGATCGAGCCGACGATGCCGGCGACGCCGTGGACCCCGAACACGTCGGCGGTGTCGTCATAGCCGAAGATGTTCTTCACCGTGGTGCAGAAGAAGAACGACACCGCGCCGCCGACGAGGCCGAGCACGATGCCGCCGAGCGGGCCGACCAGACCCGCCGCCGGCGTGATCGCCACCAGACCGGCGATGACCCCGGACACGGTGCCGAGCAGCGACGCCTTGCCCTTGTCGAGCCACTCCACGACCATCCACGACAGCGCCGCGGCGGCGGTGGCGAGCAAGGTGTTGACCAGCGCCAGCGCGGCGACGTCGTTGGCGGCGAGCGCCGAACCGGCGTTGAAGCCGAACCAGCCGATCCACAGCAGCGCGCCGCCGGTGAAGGTCAACGTCAGCGAATGCGGCGCCATCAGATCCTTGCCGAAGCCGATCCGCTTGCCGACGATCAGCGCGCCGACCAGGCCGGCGATGCCGGCGTTGATATGCACCACCGTGCCGCCGGCGAAGTCGAGCGCGCCGAGCTTCATCAGGTAGCCGTCGCTCTGCCACACCATGTGGGCGATCGGATAATAGACGAAGACGCCCCACAGCAGCGAGAACAGCAGCGTCGCGGCGAACCGCGTGCGCTCCGCGAAGGCGCCCAGCGCCAGCGCCGGCGTGATCGAGGCGAACGTCATCTGGAAGGCGAAGAACACGTATTCGGGAATGGTGCCGCCGCTGTTGACGGTGTCCTTGGCGACGCCGGCGAGAAACGCCTTGGAGAAGCCGCCGATCAGCGGCGAGCCCTCGGTGAAGACGAGGCTGTAACCCACCACCACCCACATCAGCATCGACAGACAGGCCACCGCCAGCACCTGGGTCAGCATGGAAAGCATGTTCTTGGCGCGCACCAGACCGCCGTAGAACAGCGCCAGCCCCGGCACGATCATCAGCAGCACCAGCAATGTCGAGGTCAGCATCCAGGCGGTGTCGCCCTTGTCGGCGACAGCGGGCGCGGCGGCGGCGGCCTGCGCCAGCGCCGTGCCCGCGAAGCCGGTGGTTGCGATAAGACCGGCGGCGGAAGCGAGAAATGCCGCGCGGGCGGAATGGGCGAACGTCATGCGTCTTACTCCTGATGGGAAATGGCTGGGGGCGGGCATTCAGAGGGCGTCAGCGTCGACTTCGCCGGTGCGAATGCGCACCGCGTGCTCCAGCGACGTCACGAAGATTTTTCCGTCGCCGATCTGGCCGGTCCTGGCGGCGCCGACGATGGCGCCGATCACCTGTTCGACCTGATCGCTGGCCACCGCCACCTCGATCTTCACCTTGGGCAGGAAACTCACGGCGTATTCGGCGCCGCGATAGATTTCGGTGTGGCCCTTCTGGCGGCCGTAGCCGCGCACCTCGGTCACCGTCAGTCCGTGGACGCCCAGCGAGGTCAGGGCATCCCGCACCTCGTCGAGCTTGAACGGCTTGATGATCGCCATGACAATTTTCATTCTGTCTTTCCCCGTATTGCTCCGGCACGGACCGGCCGGCCCCACACGGCCGCGCCATCCCGCGCGTTCCGTCCCCGGCTCATCATCAAGAGCCGTGCCAGTTTGGACCGGACGGGGCAATTCGTTGGAAATGTTGATGTTTTCGCCGATGCCGAAAGTCGTCGCGGGGGCGGCGCCGCGCCGACGGCCCAATGCCTAGCCGTCGCTGCCTAGATTTTAAGCAGTCGATTCAGGGCGATGATCCTGTAAGCAAGACCGGTCGCGCCGGTCCGTCACGTGGCCAGCCGGCCACCGACCAGCAAGAGATCGCTGGCGGCCTGGCCGACGCGCTCGGCGAACTCGTCGCGCAACCGCCGCGCGGCGGCCGGCTCGCTGTCGAGCACCCGCTGGAACAGCGTGCGGGTGATGCGGATCACCGAGACGTCTTCCAGCGCGCTAGCGGTGGCGGGCCGGACCATCGGCACGATCAGCGCCAGCTCGCCGATCAACGCGCCCGGACCGGCGACAACGTCGTCGCCGCCGCCCGGAAAGCTCAGGCGGATCGCGCCGTGCTGCACGACATAGCCGCAATCGGCGGCGTCGCCGGCGCGAAACAGCACCGCGCCGCTGGCGAACTCGCGCTGCTCCGAACCGATCGCCAGCACGCGAATCGCCGCGTTTCCCAACAGATGGAATGTCGGGACGCGGTCGAGCAGCACGACATCGTCTTCAATCGACATGAGGATCCAGAAAAGCGGGGCGCGGATCGGGACAGTTAACGAATCGCTGCCCCGACCGTATCACGGCACCAGCTTGTAGCCACCGGCTTCCGTCACCAGGATTTCCGGGCTCGCCGCGTCCTGCTCGATCTTCTGCCGCAGCCGGTAGATGTGGGTTTCCAGCGTGTGGGTGGTGACGCCGGAATTGTAGCCCCACACCTCTTGCAACAGGGTGTCGCGCGACACCGGCGCCTGTCCGGCGCGATAGAGGAAACGCAGGATCGCGGTTTCCTTCTCGGTCAGCCGCACCTTCTTGCCGTTGCCGTTGGTCAGCATCTTGGAGCCCGGCCGGAAACTGTACGGCCCGACCGAGAACACCGCGTCCTCGCTGGCCTCGTGCTGGCGCAATTGCGCGCGGATCCGCGCCAGCAGCACGGCGAAGCGGAACGGCTTCACCACATAATCGTTGGCGCCGGATTCAAGGCCGAGAATGGTGTCGGAATCGGTGTCGTGGCCGGTCAGCATGATGATCGGGGCCTTGAAGCCGTTCTTGCGCAGGCTGCGCACCACCTCGCGGCCGTCGGTATCGGGCAGGCCGACATCCATCAGCACCAGATCGGGCGCGTCGGCGCGGGCGATGGAGGCGCCCTTGGCCCCGGTATCGGCGGCCTTCGCCTCGAACTCCTCATGCAGCGACAGTTGTTCGACCAGCGCCTCGCGCAAATCGTTATCGTCGTCCACGATCAGGATTTTTCGAGCATTGGCCATGACGGCGATCCTTCAAGGCAGGAGCATGATCGGGTTAAGTCACAGATAGGTGCGACGCGGCGCACAAACCAGTTACTGATTGGCAATCAAGGCATAGTTTAGCTCAAAAGACACCATGCCCCGCGCCGTCCCGCCGGCACGGGACCCCCGTCGAATCGATCATGCGCCGCGCGAACCATTCTGGCGAGGCCCCGCACCGAAATGAAAACGCAATTATCATCAAATGCTTGCAAGATGCCCCGGCATGACCCGCCGCTCGCCTCGCTGGCCGTGCGGCCGAGCGCCGGCCGTCCGACGCGGGGCTGGCTGATCGCCGGTGCGCTGACGATCCCGGTGGCGCTGGGACGTGGCGGTATCCGCGCCAACAAGGTCGAGGGCGACGGGGCGACGCCGCGCGGCCGTTTCCGCCCGCTGCGGCTGTGGTGGCGCGCCGACCGCTGGCCGCGTCCGCGCACCCGTTTGCCGGTCCGCCGCATCACCACGTGCGACGGCTGGTGCGAGGACCCGACCGATCGCCGCTACAACCGGCCGATCCGGCTCGCGCCGGGCGCGGCCGGCGACCGCCTGGCGCGCGCCGATCATCTCTACGATTTCATCATCGAAATCGATCACAACACCCGGCCGCGCGTGACCCGGCGCGGCAGCGCGGTGTTCCTGCATCTGGCGCGCGACAATTTCGGCCCCACCGCCGGCTGCGTCGCCATGACCCGCCCGATGATGCTGCGGCTTCTGCAACGGATCGGCCCGCGCACAAGGATCGTGATCGGGTGAACTCCCGTCATTGCGAGCGAAGCGAAGCAATCCAGAAGGCCCCAAAGCAAGGACTGGATTGCTTCGTCGCTTCGCTCCTCGCAATGACGACGCTGAA